>NZ_RAVZ01000656.1 GCF_003611635.1 Corallococcus terminator
GGTGGGTGGCGCTGGCGCTCGTGGCGCCTCACGACGCGGAGCATCCGCGAAGGCTGCACGCGGTGGAGCGGACCCACGCGTCCGGAAGCGTCCTCATCCTCCAGAGCATGGATGGGCTGGCGCTCGGCACGCTCGTCCCGGGGCTCACGGAAGCCCAGGCCGAGCAGGCCCAGACTGAGCACTCCCTCCCGTGGAACGCCGTCGTGCCCCAGGTCTCCGGACAGGAGCCGGGGGCCACCGGAACCGCGCAAGCGGTCCCGGCCACCGCGACCCTCGAACCCACCGGACAGCCCGCGCTGACGGAGCTCACGGCGCCACACCTCACCGTGGAGCGCGTGGAGCACCACGGGGCGCAGCGACAGGTGTCCCTGCTCCTCACCGCGCAAGAGGGCGCATCCCTGCGGCTGGAGGTCCCGCGTGAGGCGCTGGTCTCCTGGTCCTTGAGCCCGGAGTTGCCCGCCCTCCCGACGGACGCCGTCGCCTTCACGGCCCTGGCGCTGAATCCCCCGCGAGGGGAATGGCGCGTGGAGTTGCGCCTGCGCTCAACCCTGGCCGTGCCCGTGCGGCTTCGCGCCTCGCGCGAGGGTGCGGTGACACCGACGCTGGACGCCCTGCGCCGCTCGCTCGGGCCCCTCCGCACGGGCTCCTTCGCCGCGTCCCACACCGTGGAGGCGCGGCCATGACGCCCCCGCGCTCAGCCTGGCGACGGAAGGGCCGCGAACTCCTTCACCAACCGCGCGGTGACGAGCGCGGTGAGCCGTGCTGGATCCAGCTCGGGGATGAACTCGCTGACGTCCAGCCCGACCAGCTCGTAGCGTCGGGCCAGCCCGCGCAGGAGCACCAGCAGCTCGCGGAACGTGGGGCCGCCAGGGTAGGGCGCCTCCACGGCGGGGACTTCGTGGGGCGCGAGCCCGTCCAGGTCCACGGACACGAACACGCGCCGCACGCCGCCGAGCTGCGCGGCCATCGATTCGAGCACCGCCGGCAGGCCCCGCTCCACCACCTCCACGGCGTGGATGACGCCCGGCTTCCACGCGCGCAGCCCCTCGCGCTCGCGCGCGTTCACCTGCCGGATACCGAACAGGCTGGTCCGCTCCGGCCGGACATGGGGCAGCTTCCAGGCGTGGTGGAGGATGGAGTCGAAGGCCAGTGCGTCGCTCTGGGCGCAGTCCGGATGGGCGTCCACGTAGACGACGCCGCAGTCCTCGAACACGTCGTTCACCGCGGCCAGGGCGGCGTACTTGATGTGGTGGTCCCCGCCCACGCCAATGGCGCGCTGTCCCCGACGGAACAGCGAGGCGAAGCGGTCGCGCACGACGGACAACTGCGCGGGCACCGCGAGCCCCTCCACGGGGAGGTTCCCCGCGTCGAACAGGCCGTCCCCGTCCTCCAGCGACTCCGTGAGGGACGGGGATTCGTTGTCCGCGTCGCGCATGAAGTCGGCGGTGAAGAGCGTCCGGGGTGCGTCGGACCGTCCCCGTACGCTCTCGGAGAAGCCGGCCCCCTGCGTGTTGGCGCCGAACAGCACGGCGCGCGCCCGGTGCTCGTCGGAACACAGGGCATGGCGAAGGCGCGGGCTCATGGGCGCGCCTCCGCTCCGGACAGGGACACGGCGAAGGGGGACGAAGAGGGGTTCATGCAGGCTCCAGTGCGGACAGGGCGGACCCCGGGGCCCGTGAAGGGCCCGGTGGGCGCGGATGGCTCAGACGGGGCTGACCGCGTGGGGGGAAGGG
>NZ_RAVZ01000657.1 GCF_003611635.1 Corallococcus terminator
GTCCAGCCCCATCCCCGCCAGCCTCGGGCCCACCGCGTCCACGCTGGAGCTCACGCGCACCACGCCGGACTCCAGGCCCCGCCGCACCGTCACCCCAGCGAGCCCCAGGTCCTCCGCGCAGCGCAGCGCCCGCGTCGCGTCGTCCTGACGCTGCTGCGGCAACCCGAACGGCAGGCACCAGCGCGCCTCCGCCAGCGCCACCGCCTCCACCTGATGGCGCGTCGCCAGCGCCTTCACCATCTCGCGCAGGCGAACCGCATCCGACGCGTCGCCCGCCACCGTGAGCAGCGTGAGCCGCCGCATCAGCGCCTGCGCATCCAGCGCGCGCATCTTCACCGTGGGGCCCGGCGCTTCGTCTCCCAGCGCCGGGGGCGCGTCGTCGTCGTCCACGCCGGGCGCGGGCGGCGCCTCGGACAGCGCGGCCACCAACGGCGCGGGCACCTCCATCGTCGGGTCGGTGGGCGGCTCGTGCACGGCGCCATCCCCACCCCGCCGGGCCGCGGGGGCCTTGGCGGTGGGCGCGTCCGGGGCATCCTCATCCCCCAGGTGCATGGGCGGCTCGCGCAGCACCGGCATCGACGCCAGATTCGGCGCGGGCGCACCCGCCGGCGGCGTGAGCGCGTTGCCGCACGCGGGGCAGAAGCGGTTGTTGGCGCTGGTGGACTGGCCACAGCGCGGACACGACACGCTGGAGGGCTCACGGCCCTGGGGCAGCACCGTTTCGCCGCTGCCCGTGTCGCGCAGCCTCGCGAGCACCGACTCGCCCACCAGCCGCGTCACCACCGCGGAGACACCCTCGCCCTCCGGCTCCGGCACCTCGTCCAGGTAGGCCTGGAGCGCCTTCGCCACGTCGCCACACCGCGCGAAGCGCTGCGTGGGCACACGGTGGAGCATGCGCAGGATGATCTGCTCCAGGAGCGGCGACAGCCCCTCCACGAACTGCGAGGGCCGGGGCACCGCCGCCAGGGCAATCCTGCGCATCGCCTCCGCGGGGTTGTCCGTGTCGATGAATGGCCGGCGCGTGCACAGCTCCCACAGCACCACGCCCAGCGCGAACTGGTCGCTGCTGCCAGCGACGGGCTCGTTGCGCACCTGTTCGGGCGACATGTACCGCAGCTTGCCCTTGAGCACGCCGGTGCGCGTGCGGCTGGCGCGGATGGTCGCCTTGGCCACGCCGAAGTCCACCACCTTCGTCACGCCGTCCAGCCGCACCATGATGTTCTGCGGGCTGATGTCCCGGTGCACCAGCTCCAGCGACGCGCCCTGGCTGTCACGCGCGTGGTGCGCATGATCCAGCCCTAGCGCCGCGTCGCGGATCAACTGCGCGCACACCCGGTGGGGCAGCGGTGAGGCCGCCCGCTGCGCCGCTCGCGCCAGCCGGCCCAGGTTCTCGCCTTCGATGTACTCCATGGCGATGTAGAACGTGCCCTGCCACGCGCCGACCTCGTACAGCGAGACGACGTTGGGGTGGTTCAGGTGCGCCGCGACCCGGGCCTCGTCGAGGAACATCTCCACCGAACCCTCATGCTCCAGCAGGTCCGGCAGCAGGCTCTTGAGGATGACGGGGCGCTCGAAACCACTCACACCCACCTGTCGCGCGAGGAAGATCTCCCCCATGCCCCCCACGGCCAGGCGGCGGAGGACCGCGTACCTGCCAAAGATGAGGGACGACGGGGAAGCTGCGGACGCGGACATGGTTCCACGCCCACCGTACCTATCCT
>NZ_RAVZ01000658.1 GCF_003611635.1 Corallococcus terminator
ACGTTCGCCCTCGCGACGTGGTGCGTTTCACATCCTCAGGCGTGGCGAAGTCGGTGCCGCTGCCCTTCAGTTTGGCCTCCTCCCCCCGCGCCAGCATGTATGCCACGCCACCGCCCACCAGGAGCCCTCCCCCGATTGTCGCCGGTAGCCACACGCGTCGAAAAGACGGCGGTTGCTCCTCTTCTGCAGGACTCACGACGTGTGCGAAAGGGAGAGACGACGGAGGGTGTAGCGGAGGTACGACAACACGAGGCTGTGGCGCCATCTCAGGTGCGGCCATTTCGGAAAGCTGGCGCTTCACCTGCTGACGCGCCTCCTCGAATCGCTGCTGAACCTTGGGCGAGACGAGGAAGGGTAATTCGGCGTCGGGCTGCAGCTTCAGCGCCGCTGAGAAGGCCTCATTGGCAGCATCCGCCCTACCGAGTTCCGCGAGAATCAACCCTTCGTAGAGAGAAAGGCTCACGTCATCGGCGGCGGCCGAGACACTCCTGCCCTGCGCCAGTTGCTGCAGGGCCTGCTCATAATCCAGCTCATTGTAGAGCTTTAGGGCTTCGTCCAAGTAGGGTTGCACCTTGCGCGCCTCCTGAGCATGGCCACCTCGTGGCACGTCTTGAGCATGGCCATCTCGTGGCACGAGCACTATGCAGGCCAGCACCAGCACGGCTGCGAGCATCTTGGCTCTCCGAAAAACCAGGGACATGTCTTTCTCAGCCTCGGTGGGGATTGAGGTTTGGGGCGACCCTTACCACACGCGCGGGGCCAGGGGGCACAACGGCCTCGGCATCGCCGCCTGAGCCTCCACCACTTCCGCCGAGGAACTGCCTCCTCGTAACCGCACGAGGGAGGCGCCAATGTCCTTCGTGGGCGTGGGTAGCGGGAAGTTGCCAACCGTGCTGGGAAGCATTTAACTTTTCCACCAAACCTGGGAGAACGTGGCTCCAAATGCACATTGGGAAGTACCAGCTCATCAGGAAGCTCGCCACGGGAGGAATGGCGGAGGTCTATCTAGCGAAAGCCGCCGGGCCCATGGGATTCAAGAAAACGCTCGTGCTCAAACGAATCCTCCCGCACCTTGCTGAAGAGCCGGCGTTCGTGGAGATGTTCCTGAGCGAGGCGAAGCTTGCTGCACAGCTCGAGCACCCGAACATCGTCCAGATTTTCGACTTCGGCGAGGCCGGAGGCAGCTACTTCCTGGCGATGGAACTCATCGACGGGCCAAGCCTGCGAAAGCTGGTGAAGCGCGCGGTAGAGGTGCCCCTTCCGCAGACCCTCTGCGCAAGACTGGTGGCGTCCGCGGCGGAGGGCTTGGCCTACGCACACGAGTTCCGTGATTCGGCCACGGACGAGCCACTAGGGCTGATTCACCGCGACGTGAGCCCGGACAACATCCTGGTGTCGCGGCAGGGGGCGGTGAAGGTGGTCGACTTCGGCATCGCCAAGGTGGCCGGACAGAAACACCGCACACAAACAGGCGTGGTGAAGGGCAAGCTGGCGTACATGCCCCCGGAGCAACTCCAGGCGAAGCCGTTGGACCGGCGCGTGGACGTCTATGCGCTCGGAGTGGTGCTGTACGAGCTGCTCACTGGGAAGCGCCCTTTCGGTACGACCACCGAGGAGGGCACCATGCGAGCCATCCTCTTCGAGCCATTCGTTCCCGCCGCACTGAGGCGGCCGGACCTGTCAGTAGCACTACAGCATGTGCTG
>NZ_RAVZ01000659.1 GCF_003611635.1 Corallococcus terminator
CCCCCAGTGTCAGCGTAGTTGTCGCCTCGGCTGAGCAGCCGAGGTGACCACCTGAGCGGGGCGAGCAGGAAGACAACGGTGCCGTATACGGACGCATTCAAGAGTCAGATGGTGAAGCGGATGCTGGGGCCCCCGGCGATGACGGCGACAGAGCTGTCGAAGCAGGTGGGCGTGACGCAACCGACCCTCTCGATGTGGCTACGGGAGGCGCGTAGGGTGGCGGCCGCCATGCCCGACGAGAAGCCCGTCCCCGCCGCCCCGAAGAAGTGGACTGCCCAGCAGAAGCTGCGCGTGGTGGCCGCGGCCCACGGCCTTGAGGGTGAGGCCCTGGGCGCGCTGCTGCGGCGCGAGGGGCTGCATGAAGGCGAGCTGCGTGCATGGCGGGACGCCGCCGCTGGAGCGCTTGAGCCAGGCGCGGAGGCCGCTTCCTCGGGGCCGCTCACGGCGGGCCAGCGCAGGCGTCTGGCCGCGAGCGAGAAACGGGTGAAGGAGTTGGAGCGGGAGCTGCACCGCAAGGAGAAGGCCTTGGCGGAGGCTGGGGCCCTGCTGTTCCTCGAAAAAAAACTTCAGGCGATGGGTTGGGACGAGGGCCGCCGGGGCGGCGAGGACGACGCACCGGACGAGCCGAGCGAGAAGTGACGCTGGCCCTGGTGGACGAGGCCATGAGGCGGGGCGCGACGCTGGAGGCCGCCTGCGAGCGGCTGGGACTGGTGCCGCGCACGGTGCAACGCTGGAGACGTCCCGCGACGGCGCAGGACAGGCGCTGCGGACCTCGGACGTCTCCGGGCAACCGACTCACGCAGGTCGAGCGCCAGCGCATCCTCGCGCTCGCCAACCGGGAGGAGTTCCGGGACATGAGTCCCAACCAAATGGTGCCGGCCCTGGCCGACCGTGGGGAGTACCTCGCCAGCGAGTCCAGCTTCTACCGCGTGCTGCGCGAGGCGAAGCAACTGGCCCACCGCGGACGCGCTCGCGCGCCTGTCGCGCGCCCGAAGGCGCAGCACGTGGCCCGCGCACCCAATCAGGTTTGGAGCTGGGACATCACCTACCTGCGGGGGCCCGTGCGGGGCGCCTACCTCTACCTCTACCTTGTCGTGGATGTGTACAGCCGTCGCATCATGGGCTGGCAGGTGCACACCGAGGAGTCCGCGGAGCATGCCACCACCCTCATCCGCACCGCGTGGCAGGCCGCGGGCTGTCCCCAGGACCTCATCCTGCACTCGGATAACGGCGGGCCCATGAAGGGCGCCACGCTGCTGGCGACGCTTCAGTGGCTGGGCGTCACCCCGTCTTTCAGCCGGCCCCGCGTCTCGGACGATAATGCCTTCTCCGAGGCTCTCTTCCGCACTCTCAAGTACCGGCCCTCCTTTCCCAGGGCCCCCTTCGCCTCGCGGGAGGAGGCTCGCGAGTGGGTGGCTTGCTTCACCGCCTGGTACAACGGCCTTCATCGCCACTCCGGTATTCGGTTCGTCACCCCCGACGAGCGCCACTTCGGCATTGAGACGGCCGTCCTCGCGCACCGCCACGCCGTCTATCTGCGCGCTCAGCAGCGAGCCCCAGCGCGATGGAGTCGCCACACCCGCGACTGGACACCCACGGGCCCCGTGCGGCTCAACCCTTCCCCGAACCTCACCCCTCTCGTTCCAACAATGACCGCAGCTGCTTGACCTGTTTCACGCGACAACTACGTTGACACTCACCG
>NZ_RAVZ01000065.1 GCF_003611635.1 Corallococcus terminator
GCGGTGGGGGTGAGCGGGCGGGGATGGCAGGCGGCGAGCGTCAGGAGGAGCAGCAGGGCGGCGTGGCGCATGGGCAAGGGGAAACTCTACCTTGCACCGGTGATTGAGCGACGCGTAGATTGCCGCGCGCTCCATGGCCCGGGAAAAGGACAACATTGCTCTGTCCGATGAGCACAACACCCGCGGCATCGAGCTGGCGGACCGGGGCTGGCTGGACGAGGCCATCAAGGAGTTCCGGAAGGCCATCGACCTGGACCCCACGTCGGCGCACGCGCACGACAACCTGGCCACGGTCTACGCGGAGAAGAAGCAGTTCCGCGAGGCGCTGGGCGAGTACCTCACCGCGCTGAAGCTGGAGCCGGAGAGCGCCACCGCGCACTACAACCTGGCCTGCTTCCTCTCCACCCACGCCAGCGAGATGGCCGTGGAGGAGTACAAGGAGGCCATCGAGCTGGATCCGGAGTACCCGGACGCCCACCTCAACCTGGGCCTCACGTACGCGGATCAGGGCCGGGTGGAGGAGGCGATGCGCGAGCTCCAGTCCGCCATCGAACTGGATCCGCAGGACGCCTTCCCCCGGCACGAACTGGCGGCGCTGATGATGGACGAGGGCGACTACCGCTCCTCCATCACGCAGTTGAAGGAAGTGGTGCGGCTGGAGCCGGACAACTTCGAGGCGCAGTTGGACCTGGGCATCTGCTACGCCCAGAAGGGCTTCTACGCCGAAGCGGAGCGCGCCTACGAGCGGGCCCGGGCGTTGAATGCGGAAGACCTGTTGCTCAACTACAACCTGGCGGCGCTGTACGCGCTGTGGGGCCGTCCGAAGGACTCCATCCAGTACCTGCAGAAGGCGCTGGCGGCGGACCGACAGAAGGTCCTGGGGTGGCTGTCCGCCGACCCCATGTTCGACGTGCTCAAGGGCGATCCGGACTTCGAAGCCCTCTTCTGAGGGAAGCACAACATGGAATGGGTTTTCCTGGGGCTGGCGCTGCTGCTGGTCGTCGCGAACGGTTTCTTCGTCGCGACGGAGTTCGCCATCGTGAAGATTCGCGCCACGCGCCTCCAGTCCCTGGTGGACGAAGGCACGCCCGGCGCAAGTCAGGCCCTGAAGATGGTCACCGAACTGGACGCGTACCTGTCCGCCACGCAGTTCGGCATCACGCTCGCGTCGCTGGGCCTGGGCTGGCTGGGTGAGCCCGCGTTCGCGCACCTGCTGGAGCCGGTGCTGACGCGCATCGTGCCGGAGGGCTCCGCGTCCACGCTCGCGCACAGCGCCTCGGTGGTCATCGCCTTCAGCATCATCACGTTCCTGCACATCGTGCTGGGGGAGCTGGCGCCCAAGAGCCTCGCCATCCAGCGCGCGGAGCAGACGACGCTCGCGGTCGCGCTGCCCATGCGGGCGTTCTACTTCCTGTTCTACCCGGCCATCCGGCTGTTGAACTGGCTGGCGTCGCTGGTGCTCAAGGCCTTCGGTCTGCACTCGGCCGGCGAGTCGCACGAGGCCACGAGCGAGGAGGAGCTGCGCGTCATCCTGCACTCCTCCGCGCAGGCGGGCGCCATCACCACGGCGCGCGCGGAGCTCCTGGAGCGCGCGCTGGAGATGGCGCAGAAGACGGCGCGGCAGGTGATGGTCCCCCGCAACCAGATGCGCTACCTGGATGTGGAGGAGCCGCTGGACAAGAACGTAGTGGACGCGCGCTCGTCCGGACACACGTGGCTGCCGGTGTGCCGGGGCAACCTCGACGACGTCGAGGGCGTGGTCAACGTGAAGGACCTGTTCTTCCTCCTGTCGCGAGGGGAGCTCAGGAGCCTGTCCCAGGTGCAGCGGCCGGTGCTCTTCATCCCGGAGAACGCGACGCTGGAGCAGCTCCTGGCGGAGTTCCGCCGCCGTCGCCGGCAGATCGCCATGGTGGTGGACGAGCACGGCGGCACGTCCGGCCTCGTCACCATCGCGGACGTGGTGTCGGAGGTCGTGGGTGACGTGGCGGAGCTGGGCCGGCGCGTGGAGGAGGTCCGGGCGCTGCCGGGCGGCCGCTTCGAGCTGCCGGGCACCGCGCAACTGGACGACCTGGAAGCCCAACTGGACGTGGACTTCGACCTGAGCGACGAGGAGAAGGGCGAGGTGACGACCATCGCCGGCTACCTGATGACAAAGCTGGGCCGGGTACCGGAGAAGGGCGACCACCTCAAGCTCGACATGTGGCGCATCCTCGTGGAGGAGGTGGACGGGCCTCGCGTCGTGCGCGTGACGGTGGAGCCGCAGTCGCGCCCCGCCGCCAGCGCACCGGGTGGCAACCGTCCGCCGGAGCCGTCCACGCCGCCTGGCGAGACGGGGTAGACGCCTTCACGAGGCACCGGAGGAAAGGCCCTAGCCCTTGGTGGCCTTGGCCTTCTTCTTCGCGCCCTTGAGCGCGGCCGGCTGCACCTTGGCGTTGGGCCGGTCCACCTTGAGCAGCTCCAGGTTGGTTTCGCCGTCGGTCGTCAGCTTGATGATGCCGACGTCGGGCGCGAACCACATCAGGCTCTCCATGGAGCGCCCTTCCGAACCGGGGCGGCTGGCGCGGGCCGTGGTGATGTTCTTGATCTTCAGCGCCTTGAAGGTGCCACCCTGGACGGTGATCTCCTCCTCGCCCAGCACCGTGGCCTCCTTGTCGAAGGTCGTGGCGATGGTGGGGCGCAGGCCGCCCTTCTTCGCGGGCGGCTGGAGCTTCACCGACAGGCTGTTCTTCCACGTCCCGCCCGGCACCATCACCGAGGGAGCAGGCACAGCGGCGCCTTCCGCGTTCACCACCTGCACGTCCATGCCGGACGCGGACAAAAGCGTGCCCTCCAGGCCGCCCAGGCCCGTGCGCACGCCTTCGGAGTCACAGGTGAGGTCCGTCTGGCCGCTGCGGCCCTTGAGGCTCACCGCGAGCGTGGCCTTCACGGTCCCATCCGGAGCCGGCACGACGTCCTTCGTCGTGAGCACGAGCTCCGAGGACCGGCCGGCGCGGTACGTCAGCGCCAGGCCCTCCTCCATGGGAAACCAGGGGTTCGGACAGGGGGCCGGCGTGGTCGCCACCACCATGTCAGACCGGGGTGCTACCTGGGACGTCGGGGACGCGCCCACGAGGAGCGACAGGGCTAGCAAGGGCTGAAACGTAGGACGCCTCCAGAAAGATGGAATGAAAGGTAGGGTGGGTCGGCTGCTTTGCAAGGGTGGTGCGAGGACGTCTGCCCACCAACCTGTAGCACTGGACGTAGGGTCACGCGGTGCAGTGTCACCCTTGATCACCGGTGGGGTGGCTGGTACTCCTGCCGATCGCTGCGGAGCCGATTTTCCGGCCCCGCGCGTGTTTTCAATCCGCCTCACCGTCGCCTCGTAGGGAGCCCGCTGGCATGCGAATCAAGCGCCTGGACATCACCGGCTTCAAGTCGTTCATGGAGCGGAGCGTCTTCTCGTTCGACGAAGGCGTCACGGGCGTCGTCGGCCCCAACGGGTGTGGCAAATCCAACGTCGTGGACGCCATCCGCTGGGTGATGGGTGAGCAGAGCGCGAAGAACCTGCGCGGCCGGGGCATGGAAGACGTCATCTTCAACGGCTCGGAGAACAAGCCGCCCCTGTCCATGGCGGAGGTGTCGCTCACCTTCCTCGTGGACGACACGGACACGCTGTCGCCGCAGTACCAGGGCTACTCGGAGATCACCGTCACGCGGCGCCTGTTCCGCAACGGCGACTCCGAGTACCTCATCAACAAAACGGTCTGCCGCCTGCTGGACATCACGGAGCTGTTCCTCGGCACGGGCGTGGGCACCAAGGCCTACTCCATCATCGAGCAGGGCCGCGTGGGCCTCATCGTCTCCAGCAAGCCGGAGGACCGCCGGCACCTGTTGGAGGAGGCCGCGGGCGTCACCAAGTACAAGGCCCGCCGCAAGGCCGCCGAGCGCAAGATGGAGGCCACCGAGGCCAACCTCCTGCGCGTCAACGACATCACGGGCGAGCTGGAGAAGCGGCTCGACACGCTGTCGAAGCAGGCGAAGAAGGCGGAGAAGTACCGCAAGCTCAAGGCGCGCATGCGGGAGATTGATCTGCACTCCGCCAGCCACCGCTCGCTGGAGCTGATGGTGGAGAAGCGCATGCTCCAGTCGCGCCTGGAGAACCTGGGCGGCGAGGAGCGCGAGGGCCTGGACCGGGTGAAGGAGCTGGAGGAGGCCATCACCCGGCGCCGCGTGGAGCTGGACGCGGAAGGGGCGGCGCTCCAGCAGTTCGCGGGCGAAGTGCACGCGCTGGAGAGCGCCGCGCAGCGCGACGCGCAGGAGCTGGCGTACGGCCGGCGGGACTTCGAGGAGACCAGCACCCGCGTGGCGCAGGCGCAGGCGGAGCTGGACGGACTGCTCGCGCGGCAGGCGGAGATGGTGGCGACGATGACGGCCCGCGAGGCGGAGCTGTCGGGCATCGCCGGGTCGTACAAGGAAGACGAAGTGGCCATGGCGGTGGCCCTGGAGGAGCAGCGCCGCGTCTCCGTGCTCCAGACGGAAATCTCGCTGCGCCTGGAGCAGGAGCGGGCCGGGCTGGTCGCCGTGGCCACGCGCCTTGCGAACCACGAGAGCAACCTGACGAACCTGGCGCGCCAGCGCACCGACCTGGAGGCCCGCCGCGCCAAGCTGTCCGGCGAGGTGGAGGCCCTTCGCGCCCAGGAGCAGGAGCTGGACGGCCTGCGCACGCAGGCGGCCCGCCACGTGGAGGACACCCGTCACCTGGCGTCCGAACTGGCGGAGCGCCGGGGCCAGGAGGAGGAGGCCCTCACCCGTACGCGCGAGGCCTTCACGGAGAACGAGGTCCAGGTCATCGCGCTGCGCGAGGAGCTGAGCGACAAGCGCAGCCGCCTGTCCTCCCTGGAGGACATCCAGAAGAACTACGACGGCTTCGACCGGGGCGTGCGCGCCGTCATGGTGCGCGCGGCGGAAGCGGCCCGGGACCAGGGCATCTTCGGCCTGGTCGCGGACGTGCTCACGGTGACGTCGCCGCGCTACGAGCGCGCCGTGGAGGCCGCCCTGGGCGAGCGGCTCCAGCACGTCATCGTCGACAGCCGCGACAAGGGCCTGGAACTGGTGGAGTACCTGAAGGGCCACGCGGAAGGGCGGGGCACCTTCCTGCCCGTGCCCACCGGGGACGCGCTGCGCGCCGTGGTGGAGCCGGACCTGTCGCGCCCGGGCGTCCTCGCGCACGCGCTGCGCGAGGTGTCCTGCGAGCCCGCGCTGGAGCCGGTGATGCGGCTGCTCCTGGGCGACGTGGTCATCGTCCAGGACCTGCTCGCCGCGCGCGAGTACGCGGAGGCCACCCCCGTGCCCTGCACGCTGGTGACGCTGGAGGGCGAAGTCTTCCGCGCGGACGGCACCATCACCGGCGGTGAGCGCGAGGGCGCGGCGGTGGGCGCGCTCCAGAAGAAGCGCGAGATCGCGGAGCTGGCGTCCGAAGTGGCCCGGGTGGAGGAGCGCTACAACGAGATTTTGACCCGCCACTACACGCTCCAGAAGCAGATGGGGCAGGCGGAGGCCGTCCTCAAGGGCCTGGGCAAGGAGCAGCACGCGGAGGAGGTCAACCTGGCAAGCCAGGAGAAGGACCTCCACAAGGCGAGCGAGGACCTGTCCAAGGTGCGCGAGCGGCTGCGCTCGCTGGAGGGCGAGGAGGGGCAGCTCGCCCAGAGCCACACCGCGCTCACCAACGAAGAGGAGTCCAGCCGGGGCGAGGTGGCCCACGGACAGGCGGACCGCGAGTCGCGCGAGGAGCGCGTGCGCCAGTACGCCGGGGAGCTGGAGGGCCTGCGCCAGCGCGCGGACACGGCGTCCTCGGACCTGATGGGCCTGCGCGTGAAGGTGGCCGCCGGCAGCGAGCGCGGCGAATCCGCGCGCAAGGAGCTGGAGAGCCTGGTGTCGCAGCGCCGGGACATGGAGGCGCGCACCAGCCGCCTGCAGGGTTCGTCCACGGAAGGACGCACCAAGGTGGAGGCGCTGGAGCGCCGCCTGGCGGAGCTGGAAGCCACCCGGGAGCAGCGGGCGGAGGAGCACCGCGTGGCCGCGGAGACCCTGGAGACGCGCCGTACGGCGTACACCAGCGCCACCGCTGAGGTGCGCGAGCAGGACACCTCCTTCCGCGAGCTGCGCGGCCGGCTGGATGAGCTGATGCAGGGCCTGTCCCAGATTTCGCTGCGCGAGCGCGAAATCGCCCTGGAGCTGGAGCACTTGGCCGCCGGCATCCGCGAGCGCTACCAGTTGGAGCTGGCGACGGAGCTGCACCAGTACCACCTGCTGCCCACGCTCTCCGCGGAGGTGGAAGGGGAGCTCAAGGACCTGCGCGCGCAGGTGGAGAAGATGGGGGAGATCAACCTCACCGCCATCGACGAGCACGCGGAGCTGTCCAAGCGCTTCGACTTCCTGTCCGCGCAGCGCCAGGACCTCCAGGCGTCCATCAGCCAGCTTCGCGAGGCCATCGTCCGCATCGACGCGACGAGCCGCGAGCGCTTCAAGCAGACCTTCGACGTGGTGAACGAGAAGTTCCAGGCCATCTTCCCGCGCCTGTTCGGCGGTGGCCGGGCCAGCCTCATCCTCACGCAGGAAGGCCCCAACGGAGAGCCGGGCGTGGAGATCGTCGCCCAGCCCCCGGGCAAGAAGCTCCAGAGCGTCAACCTGCTGTCCGGCGGCGAGAAGGCGCTCACCGCCGTGGCGCTCATCTTCGGCATCTTCCTCATCAAGCCGACGCCCTTCTGCCTCCTGGACGAAGTCGACGCCCCGTTGGATGAAGGCAACGTGGGCCGCTACAACGACATGGTGAAGGAGATGAGCAGCCAGTCGCAGTTCATCCTCATCACCCACAACAAGCGCACCATGGAGATCGCCGACACGCTGTACGGCGTCACCATGGAGGAGCCCGGCATCTCCAAGCTCGTCAGCGTGAAGATGCGCGAGGCCTCCGCGCACAACGACGACAAGGTCCCCGCCGCCTCGTAGCGCGGGGCCGGGCCGGCCAAGGTGCGAAGAAGACGGGCGCCCCGGGAAGTTCCCCGGAGCGCCCGTTTCATTTCCGGCCGCCCGCTTCACGCGGGCGGCGGCGTCTTGGCTCGCCTACTTCTTCTTGGCGGGGGCGTTGTAGCTCTTCTTCGGGCACGCGCCCTGGTCCGCGGCCAGACGCTGCTGGGCGGTCGCCAGGTCCTTCTGGGTGTTGGCGAGTGCCTCCTGGCTGGCGGTCTCCACCGGGGCCCAGCTCTCCTCCTTGGCCTTCAGCTCCTGCACCAGGGCGAGCGTCGTCTGGTCCACCGTCTCCTGCGTCTTGAGCGTCGTCACCCAGGCGGTGGCGGCGTCCACCAGCGCGGTGCACTTGGAGGACAGTTCGTCGAAGAGCCGGTAGTCCTTCGTCTTGGAGTACTTCTGCACGACGGCGTCATACGTCTCCGCCGCGTTGGTGCGCGCGCCGAAGGAGATGGCGGACGCGGCGGCGGACTGGGTGCGCGCCAGCTCCAACTGGAAGAAGCGCAGCTCCGGCGGCAGGCTGGCGGCGGCCTCCACCGGGGCCTGGGAGTTGAAGAAGACGAAGCGGAAGGGGAACTTCAGCTCGTTGGCGGACTTCGCGGGCGTCGCCGCGACCTTCGCCTGCAGGCAGGAGGCGAGCTGGTCGCCCTCGGTGCTGCCGGAGGGCTTGAACACCACCTCGGTGGGGTTGGGCTGGCCCGGCATGATGTGGATGTCGGCGGCCAGCACCGGCGGCGTGGAGGCCTTGAAGTTGGCGAAGCACTCGCACCAGCTCTTCTCCGCCAGGCGCACCGTGCCGGAGAAGTCCGAACCCTCGTTGATGCCCATCGTGACGGAGGGGTTGTTGGCGTTGGCGTGGTCGTAGGCGTACGTGGCCTCCACCGGCTTGGCGTCCGCCGCCAGCGCCGCGGGCTTCACGTGCGTGTCCAGCACCTGCTGGATGCACTGCTGGCCGGCAGGGGTGAGGTTCTCCCCGGTGATGGCGTGCGTGCCGCCCTGGGCGTTGACGGTCGTCTTCACCGTCACCTTGGTGGCCGCTGCGGGGCCGCGGTGGGCCGGGTCCACCAGACATTCCAGCACGTCCGGGCGGACGCTCAGGAGCGCGCCCACGAGGACGCCCTCGTTGGCGGGGGACGGCAGGGTCTGCTCCTTCGGGAAGCAGGACGCCAGGTCGAAGGGCGGCTGGTTGGTGATGCGCAGCCGCTCTTCCTTCGACAACTGCTTCTGACCTTCGGTGGAGGCGTCACCGGTCTTCTGCTGACCGGCACAGGCGGCGGTGAGGACGACGGAAGCAACGGCGAGATGTCTCAGCATGGTGAGGGGTTCTCCCGGTTTTGAGTGTGGGGGACTGGGGACTGCGCAAGGGCACTCACTTCTCCAGGCCCTCGGCGTTCTTGAGGTCCTTGAGACGAAGCCCGTTCTTCTTCAACAGACGATAGAGGCTCTGCATGGAGAGGCCCGTGCGCTGCTCCGCGGCCTTCATGTCGAAGGCCACCTCGCGCATGATCTCCGCGAAGTACAGGCGCTCGAAGTCCGCGAGCACCCGGTCCTTCGCCTCGTGGTACGGCATGCCGCTGACGAGGGCGGTCACGTTGGTGGCGGGCTCGGCGCCATCCTCCCGCTTGGGCGAGTGCGCGAGGAAGTCCAGCCAGCTCGTGTTGCCCGTCTCCTGCATCAGCGCGCCGCGCTCCAGCACGTTGCGCAGCTCGCGCACGTTGCCCGGCCAGTCGTAGCCCTCGAAGAGCGCCAGCGTCTGCGGCGTCAGCTCCAGCGACGCCTTCATGCCGCGCGACAGGGCCTGCGACAGGGTGGGGATGTCGTCGCGCCGGGTGCGCAGGGGCGGCAGCCGCACGCGCGCCACCGCGAGCCGGAAGTAGAGGTCCGCGCGGAAGCGGCCCTGACGCACGTCCTCTTCCAGGTTGCGGTGCGTGGAGGCGATGACGCGCACGTCCACCGCCACCGGCTGGCCGTCCAGCGACGGCACCTCGCGCGTCTCCAGCACGCGCAACAGCTTGCCCTGCACGGACATGGGCAGCTCGCCCACTTCATCCAGGAAGAGGGTGCCGCCTCGCGCCGCCTCGAAGATGCCGCGCGCGGCCTTGTCCTCGTGCTCCCCGGCGCGCAGGCCGCCGAACAGCTCGCGCTCCGCCTTCTCCTCGGAGATGAGGTTGCAGTCGACGACCTTGAAGGCCCCGTGGCGGCGCAGCGAGTGCTGGTGCACCGCGCGGGCGGCCAGCTCCTTGCCGGTGCCCGTCTCGCCCTCGAGCAGCAGGTTCATGTCCTCGCGCGCGATGCGGCGCAACTCCGTGAAGACCCAGCGCATCTTCTCCGAGCTGCCCACGAGCTGCCCGAAGGACTCCGTGCCGGTGACCTCCACCTCCGTCGCACGGGCGGCCAGCCTCACCGCGAGCTTCGTCTTGCCCAGCTCCATCTTGTCGCCGCTGGTGACGAAGGCCTGGAGCACCCGGCGCCCGTCCAGGAACGTGCCGTTGCGGCTGCCCAGGTCGCGCAGGAGCAGGCCCTGCGGCAGCCGCTCCACCTCCAGGTGACGGCGGCTCACCGTCGGGTCGCTCAGCACCAGGTCCCCCGCGGCGTCGGAACCGACGCGCACCAGCGAGTCCTTCGTGGTGACCTTCTTGCCCTTGTCCGGACCCCCCACGACCTCCACCGTCCACTCGTGGAGGGGAACGCGCGTGGGCTGCCCTTCGCGCTCCGCCTGCACGGTTTCGGTGACATCCGGTCTGTCAATCATGGTCCTTCACCCCTCATCGCACGGGTCGCGGGGGGCAAAAGCACCCCTCCCCGCCCTCGTTCCGCCTGTTTAGGGGGGACTGGACACAGGGGGCAAGAGGAAGAAGTGGACTCGGAATCGTCCGTTGAAGTTGAAGACAGGACGACGACAGAAGGAGGCACGGACGCCCCAACCAGGGACGTCGTGCCTTCGGGCCTTCCTGCCCGTGCGCGTCAGTACTTCGCGGGTGGGTCGCTCGCGGGGAACGACTCCATGGACTCCTCGTCCACCAGGTCGTCGCCGGGCCCACCACCGGACTTCACGCTGGCGTTCGTCGGGCCCTTCACCTCGCGCGTGGGCACCTCCGTGTCCTTCGTGCCCTTCGCCTTGCCCTTGCCCTTCGCGGGCGCGGAAGCCGCGCGGCCGGTGCCGGCCTGCGCGTTCACCATGCGCGCACCCAGCAGGTTCTTGGCGCGCTCGGCCAGGTTGCGCTGTTCGTCCTGCCAGTCGCGGAACAACTGCGCCAGCTCCTGATCGCCCGCGGCCTCCGCGTCACGCAGGTACTGCTCGCTCACCGACGCGCCCTTGAGCAGGTGGTAGAGCGTGCTGATGAGGTCGTGATGCTCGTCCCGGGTTCCCGTTACCGCCTGTCCGCCCGCCATGTGTTCCTCCCGTGAAAGGGGTGGATGCCAATGGGGGGAAGGTAGGCACGGCGGCAGGCGCGGGCGGGCCATAACCCGGGGCCCGCTCGCCCGGCTGCCCTCAGGCGCTCAGCATCGGATCCAGCTTCTTCTGCCGGTCCAATTCGGCCAGGTCGGAGTAGCCGCCCACGTGCGTCTCCCCGATGAAGATCTGCGGCACGGTGCGCTGGCCGCCGCTCATCTCCACCAGCTTCGCGCGCGCGTCGTCATCCCCGGTGACGTCCACCTCGGTGTAGTCCACGCCCTTGCGCTTGAGCAGGTCCTTCGCGCGCACGCAAAAGCCACAATAGGTCGTCGTGTAGATCTTCACGGGCTTCACGTTAAGCCTCCTTCAAGGGCTGTGTGGGTCCTGCGCCGGTAGATGCCAAACCTAAGGGCCGGTTGCACGGCGTGCCACGGCCGCGCGCACCGGGTCCCTTGAAACACGACGGCCCCCGGAACCCCGAAGGGTGCCGGAGGCCGCGAGTCCCATCCCCGTGGAATGAAGGGGAAGGGGAGGGCGACTACATGCCCATGCCGCCCATACCGCCCATGCCACCCATGCCGCCCATGCCACCACCGCCGCCGCCGCCCTTGTCGTCGTCCGCCTTCGGACGCTCGGCGACCATGGCCTCCGTGGTCAGCATCAGCGAGGCGACCGACGCCGCGTTCTGCAGCGCGGTGCGGCTCACCTTGGCCGGGTCGATGACGCCCGCGGCCAGCAGGTCCTCGTAGTTACCGGTCGCGGCGTTGAAGCCGTAGGCACCGGTGCCATCCTTGACCTTGTTCACCACCACGCTGCCCTCCAGGCCGCCGTTGCCGACGATCTGACGCAGGGGCTCCTCGACGGAGCGGCGGATGATGTCCACGCCGGACTTCTCACCGTCCAGCAGCTTCAGGCCGTCCAGCGCCTTGAGGCAGCGGATGTAGGCGACGCCGCCGCCGGGCACCACGCCCTCCTCGACGGCCGCGCGGGTCGCGTTGAGCGCGTCCTCCACGCGGGCCTTCTTCTCCTTCATCTCCGTCTCGGTCGCGGCGCCCACGTTGATGACGGCCACGCCGCCCACGAGCTTCGCCAGACGCTCCTGGAGCTTCTCGCGGTCGTAGTCGCTGGAGGTGTCCTCCACCTGCGTGCGGATCTGCTTCACGCGCGCTTCGATGGTCTCCTGCTTGCCCGCGCCGTCGACGATGGTCGTGTTGTCCTTGTCGATGGTGATGCGCTTGGCGCGGCCCAACTGGTTGATGGTCAGCGTGTCCAGCTTGATGCCCAGGTCCTCGGCGATCATCTCACCGCCGGTGAGCGTCGCGATGTCCTCGAGCATGGCCTTGCGGCGGTCGCCGAAGCCGGGCGCCTTCACGGCGGCCACGTTGAGCACGCCACGGATCTTGTTCACCACCAGGGTGGCCAGGGCCTCGCCCTCGACCTCCTCGGCGATGATCAGCAGGGGCTTACCGGCGCGCGCCACCTGCTCCAGGATGGGGAGCAGGTCCTTCATCGACGAGATCTTCTTCTCGTGGATGAGGATGAGCGGGTCCTGCAGGACGACTTCCATGCGCTCCGGGTCCGTCACGAAGTACGGAGACAGGTAGCCACGGTCGAACTGCATGCCCTCGACGACGTCCAGGGTGGTCTCGAGGCCCTTGGCCTCTTCAACCGTGATGACGCCCTCCTTGCCGACCTTCTCCATCGCGTCCGCGATGATCTGGCCGATGGTGGTGTCACCGTTCGCGGAGATGGTGCCAACCTGGGCGATCTCCTTGTTGCCCTTGGTCGGCTTGGCCAGCACCTTCAGCTCGGCCGTGATGGCGGCGACGGCCTTGTCGATGCCGCGCTTGATGTCCATCGGGTTGTGACCCGCGGCGACCAGCTTCGCGCCCTCGCGGAAGATGGCCCGCGCCAGCACGGTGGCCGTCGTGGTGCCGTCACCGGCCACGTCGGAGGTCTTGGACGCGACCTCCTTGACCATCTGCGCGCCCATGTTCTCGAACTTGTTCTCCAGTTCGATTTCCTTCGCCACCGTCACGCCGTCCTTCGTGATGGTGGGGGAGCCGAAGCTCTTCTCGATGACGACGTTGCGGCCCTTGGGCCCCAGGGTCACCGCGACCGCGTCGGCCAGGGTGTTCACGCCGCGCAGGATGGCGTCGCGCGCGCGCACTTCAAAAATGATGTCTTTCGCCATGGTCTGAATCCTCTAGAAAGTGGGAGTGGAAAAGGGTGCGGCGGGCTTCACTTGTCGACGATGACGCCCAGCACATCCTCTTCGCGGAGGATCAGGTGATCCTCGCCGTCCAGCTTGATCTCCGTGCCCGCGTACTTGCTGAAGAGGATGGTGTCGCCGGCCTTGATGTCCATGGCGCGCACCTTGCCGTCCTCCAGCACCTTGCCGTTACCGACGGCGACGACCTTGCCCTCGAGGGGCTTCTCCTTGGCCGTGTCGGGGATGAAGAGACCGCCCTTGGTCTTGGTCTCCTCGGCGACGCGCTTGATGATGAGCCGATCCTGCAGGGGACGAATCTTCATGGCTTGCTCCTGTGAACCACGGCCTGGCGGCCCGGATTGCGGTCCGGACCGGGATGCCGTTGGGGTTGAGAAAAGGGCCTGTTGGCCGGTGGCGTTGGCACTCGCACCTCGTGAGTGCTAACGCCAGGTCGCGGCGGATAATAACCAGGGACTTCACCTCGTCAAGCGACGTTGGTCCTTGGGTCCGTGTGCGGCTAAACACCCGTCCTGCCTGTGGTTTTCCAGGAAGTTTCCCCACCCGCCACGCCTGCCCGGCAGGCGGGGGGCAGTGTCGCCGCGTTGGCACTCACCCGGCACGAGTGCCAACGTAAGTCCTTGATAAGACTCAAGGGTGTTTTGCCGACGCCGTGCGACATGACTACGCTTGCTCGTGGAGCCCCCTGGGAGTCGAGGCTGACTTCCAGCAAACCCTCGGGAGGTGTGGTCGATGAGCGGACTGGTGACGTCCTCTTCCTCGCTGAAGGAGTTCTTCCGGGAACTGCTGCTGGAAGTCACGACGCGGCAGCGGGTGGCGCTGAACGAGTCCACCGAGTTCTACCTGGTGAACCTGCTGGCGGACTTCGCGGCGTCGGACAAGCTGTTCAGCCGGGATGCCGAAGGCCGGCGCGAGCACGAGCCCCTGGCGGAGCTGTACCACCGGGCGCTTCAGCAGGAGCGCGACGAGCGCATCCGCACGCTGCGGCGGCTGGGTGACGTGTCGCTCTACAAGGTCGGCTTCTTCTCCGGCGCGCTGCAGCAGGGGATGGTCGGCCCGGACTACTACATCCAGATGGGCGGTGCGGCGTACGGCCAGGTCGCGGAGCTGGTGCCCGCCAGCGGCTTCACCGGCGTGTACCGCGAGCTGTGCGACAAGTTCCGTTCGCTGGTGGAGGTGCTGGAGGAGATCAGCGCCCGGGGGCTGGTGAGCGCCGGTCCCGCCGGGGCGCTGCGCGTCTACGAGTCCTGGGTGCGCACCGGCAGCGACAGGCTGGAGCGCGTGCTGGTGGACGCCGGATGGATGCCGCGCAAGGGGCCGCTTGCGAACTGACCCGGGGGAATCCCCGCTGCTGGTGGGACGGCTCCAGGCCCACCTGGAGGCCATCTACGGCTTCCGGTGCCAGGCGCGCGCGGAGGCCTTCGTGGTGGACCTGGAGACCGCCGCGCTCCTGGGCGGCACCGGCCGCGCGCCGGAGGAACTGCTGGTGCTGGAGGCCCGGGGCGGCCTGGAGCTGGCGCTCTACCTGTCCCCGGCGCTGCTGGCCCGCCTGGAGCGCTACGACGCAAGCCCCCTGGGCTCCGTGCTGGATGGCGACCTGGATGGCTACTGCCAGGTGACCGAAGGCGTCAGCCACTTCCTCTACGTCGCGCACACGGCGCACTACGAGCGCACGGTGTCGCTGCTGGAACTGGAGGCGCAGGCGGAGGTGGACAAGTTCGTGGTGTGCCTGCTGCACCGCTGGGGCGAGGGCGTCGTCGGCTGGGCCCGGGAACTGCTCCAGCGCCTCTTCGACCACGTGGCGTACCAACCCCGGCTGTCACTGGAGGAGCGCTGGCGCTACGAGGAGGCGAACCGGGTGTCGCGCCGCTTCTGCGCGCGGCTGATGGGGCACGTCGTGGCCCGGCGGTTGGACCGGCTCCTCGGCGACCTGCGTTATGCGTACCGGCTGGGGGCGGAGGCCAAGCTGCGCCACTTCGCGCACGGCGGTTGATGGCCCGGCCGGCGTCCGCTTCGGGTAGGGTGGAGGGCATGCCGCGCGAGGCATCCTCAGGAGGCATCGTCATCCGGGCCAGCAGTGCCGGCACCTGGGAGGTGGCCGTCATCCGTCCGCACGGACGTCACCTGTGGGCGCTGCCCAAGGGGCACGTGGACCCGGGCGAAACGCCCGAACAGACCGCCCACCGCGAGGTGCGGGAGGAGACGGGGCTCTCCGTGGCGCTGCTCGCGCCGCTGGGGGAGATCCGCTACGTCTACCAGTTCCGGGGGCAGCGCATCTTCAAGCGCGTCCACTTCTTCCTCTTCCGCTACGAGGCGGGGGAATTGGGGCCGCTGCCGGGGCCACGCGTGGAAGTGGATGAGGTGCGCTGGCTGCCCCTGGAAGGGCTGATTCCCGCGCTGGGCTACAAGGGGGAGAAGGCCGTCGCCGGCCGGGCGCTGCGGTGGATGCGCGCCCAGGGCCTGGCGTCCGCGCCTTCCGCCTCGCCCGGAGCCCCTCCGGTGACGGAGGAGGGCGCCGGGCTGAAGAAGGAAGGCTGAAGCCTACTTCTTGGCTTCTTCGGCGGTGTACTTGCCGGAGAGCGCCTCGCGCACGTCGCGGTCGAACTTCACGCGCTGGGTGGCGACCTCGCGCAGGGCGAGCACGGGCGGCTTGTTCTTGGAGGTCTCCAGGATGGGCCGGGCGCCGGCCATCAACTGACGCGCGCGCTTGGCGCCCAGCAGCACCAGCGCGAACCGGTTGTCCACGTAGGGGAGGCAGTCTTCAACGGTAACGCGGGCCATGGGACATCCTTCTTGGCTTGGGAGCCGGTGGAAGCCTCTGAACCTAAAGAGCACCTCCGGGCGAGTCAAGGAAGGATGGTGGGCCCGCCCCGTGCCCACCGGCCGACGCTCCAGGGCCTTCCCTGTTCGCTGGCTCACGTCTGATTCTCAGGTTCCGGAATTTAAGACGCAATCGCGCAACGGATCGCCGGGGGTGCGTTTTTCGAAGAAGGAATGGGACGCCAGGCGTGGGTCCCCGTCACCCCGCCTCCTGGGATTCCCGGGTTGCGGTTCGCGAGAGGAGGTCCCGCATGAGCGCGGTGGAATCCTGCGGCGCTGTCCATCCCCGGTGCGTGTCGGGTGGGAGGGGGGAGTCATGGGAGGGGAAGCCGTGAACGGGCCGGTGCTGGTGACGGGCCCGACGGGCAACGTGGGCCGGGCGGTGGTGCGGGCCCTTCTGTCGGAAGGGGTGCCGGTGCGCGCGGCGGTGAAGTCGCCGGAGCACACCGTGGCGCTCCTCAAGGAGATGGATGGGGACGTGACGCCGGTGCCGCTGGACTTCCTGCGCCCGGAGACGTTCCTGCCCGCGCTGGAGGGCGTGCGGGGCGTGTTCCTGATGCGGCCCCCGTCCCTGGCCAACGCGGAGGGCACGCTCAACGCCTTCGTGGACGCGGCCGTCGCTCAGGGCGTGAAGCAGGTGGTGTTCCTGTCCATGGCGGGCGCGGAGCGCAGCACGTGGGCGCCGCACCACGCGGTGGAGGAGCACCTGAAGCGCTCGTCGCTGGGGTGGACGCTGCTGCGCCCGGCCTTCTTCGCGCAGAACCTGGGGGACACGTACCGCGAGGACATCCGCCAGGACGGCCGGCTCTACATGCCCGCGGGGCTCGGCAAGGTGGCCTTCGTGGACGTGCGCGACGTGGGCGAGGTGGCGGCGCGGGCGATGCTGGACACGTCCCTGCGCGACCGCGCCTTCACCCTCACCGGCCTGGAGGCGGTGACGTTCGAGGAGGTGGCCTCCGTGCTGTCGGAGGTGCTCGGCCGGCCCATCCGCTACGTGCCCGCGTCGGTGCCCGGCTACGTGCGCCACCTGCACCAGCGGCGGTTGTCCTGGGGCCAGTTGGGCATGCAGACGCTGGTGCACGTGGGGCTGCGCTTCGGCCATGCGGAGCAGGTGGACCCCACGCTCACCAACCTGCTCGGGCGCCCCACGCGCACGGTGCGCCAGTACATCGAGGACCATGCGCCGCTGTGGCGCTGACGTATCTCAGGTGTACCAGAGCGCCCAGAGGATGAGGACGCCCTGCAGCGGCAGCCTCAGCCAGAGCAGGGCCTTGGGAATCGTCCGGAACTTCTCCGGGTGCCGGGCCATGTGCACGTTCGCGGGGAACACCGCCACGAACAGCGCGACGAGTCCCCAGGCCGCAAGCCGCGTCGTCTGCGGCACCACCAGCAGCACGCCGAGCAGCACCTCCGCCACGCCGCTCAGGAGCACCAACTCCCGGGGGTACGGGAGGTAGGGCGGCATGATGCTCATGAACATGCGCGGCTTGCGGAAGTGGGTCACCCCCGCGACGACCATGAACAGCGCGAGCACGAACTGGAGGATGAGCTTCACGGACATGGCGGGTGGGGCTCCTTGCGGCGGCATCGAAGCCCGCCCCGGAGCCCCCGTCCATGCCTACTTTCCGGCGAAGGCCTCCCCGACGATGGCGCGCGCCTCCTGGACGATGGAGTCCAGGTGCGCCTGGTCGCGGAAGCTCTCCGCGTAGATTTTGTAGACGTCCTCGGTGCCGGAGGGCCGCGCGGCGAACCAGCCGTTCTCCGTCGTCACCTTGAGGCCGCCCAGGTCCGCGTTGTTGCCCGGCGCGCGCGTGAGGCGCTGCGTGATGGGCTCACCCGCGAGCGACGTGGCCTTCACCGCGTCGGGGGACAGCTTCTTGAGCAAGGCCTTCTGTTCGGGCGTGGCCGGCGCATCGATGCGCGTGTACAGCGGCGCGCCGAACTTCTTCGCCTGCTCCTGATAGTGCTCGCCGGGGTCCTTGCCGGTGTTCGCGAGAATCTCCGCCGCGAGCAGGTCCAGGATGATGCCGTCCTTGTCGGTGGTCCACACGGTGCCGTCGGTGCGCAGGAAGGACGCTCCCGCGCTCTCCTCGCCACCGAAGCCCAGAGAGCCGTCCAGGAGGCCGTCCACGAACCACTTGAAGCCCACCGGCACCTCCACCACGCGGCGGCCCAGGTGCTTCGCCACGCGGTCGATGAGGCTGCTGCTCACCAGCGTCTTGCCCACCGCCGCGTCCTTCTTCCAGTGCGGGCGGTGGCCGAACAGGTAGCCGATGGAGACGGCCAGGTAGTGGTTGGGGTTCATCAGCCCCTGGCTGGGGGTGACGATGCCGTGGCGGTCGGAGTCCGTGTCGTTGCCGAAGGCGAGCGCGTACTTGTCCTTGAGCGCCACCAGGTTCGCCATCGCGTACGGCGACGAGCAGTCCATGCGGATCTTCCCGTCGTGGTCCGCGGGCATGAAGCCGAACGTGGGGTCCACCTTGCGGTTCACCACCGTGAGCTTCAGCTTGTAGCGCTCCGCGATGGGGTCCCAGTAGTCCAGGTTGGAGCCGCCCAGCGGATCCGCGCCCAGCTTCAGGTTGGCCCTGTGGATGACGTCCATGTCCACCACGTTGGCCAGGTCCGCGACATACGGCGTGATGAAGTCGTGGGGCTTCACCGTGTCGCTTCCGCGCGCCTTCTCGTAGGTGACGCGGCGGACGTCCTTGTTGCCAGCGGCCATCAACTCGTTGGCGCGGCGCTCCACCAGGGACGTGACGTTGGAGTCGGCGGGGCCGCCGTTGGGCGGGTTGTACTTGATGCCGCCGTCCTCCGGCGGGTTGTGGGACGGGGTGATGACGATGCCGTCCGCGAGCCCGCTCGTGCGGCCCCGGTTGTACGTGAGGATGGCGTGGGAGATGACCGGCGTGGGCGTGGCGCCTTCGGTGTAGCGGACCTCGACGCCGTGGGCGGCCAGCACCTCCAGCGTGGTGCGCTGGGCGGGCTCGGAGAGGGCGTGCGTGTCCTTGCCCAGGAACAGCGGGCCGTCGTAGCCCTGCTGCTTGCGGTACTCGCACAGGGCCTGCGCCACCGCGAGGATGTGCGCTTCGTTGAAGCTCCGGCGCGCGGCGCTTCCCCGGTGACCGGAGGTGCCGAAGGCGACGCGCTGCTCGGCGATGGACGCGTCCGGTACGTCGGAGGCGTACTGCCTGCGCAGCTTCTCGGGGTTGATCAGCAGGTCGCGCGAAAGGGGCTTGCCAGCGGAAGGATGGGCCATGACACGGCCACACTAGCCGCGCGCGCCCTGGGATGGGGAGGCGAAGTCACGCCCCCCTGTCCATCCCGGCACCGGACCTGACGCGCTCCGTCCAGAAGCGGGCGGGAGCGCGTATCCCCCGGGGGGGTAACCGTTGTCCGGAAGCCGTCAGCGCGCCACGGCGACGGAGGACGTGGGCGCCGTGGGCGGCATGGCCTCCGGCGCGGGGGGCTCGTCGTCCATGGGCTGGGCCGCGTGTTCGGGCAGGAACGTGAGCAGCACCAACGCGGGGATGGCCGCCGCGGCGGTGAAGGCGAAGAACGTGGGCCAGCCCATCCACGTGGCCAGGTAGCCGGACACGGAGCCGATGAGCCGGTTGGCGATGGTGCCCATCGTGGACAGCAGCGCGTACTGCGTGGCGCTGAAGCTCTTGTGGCACAGCGACATCACGAAGGCGGCGAACGCCGTCACGCCCAGGCCCGTGCACACGTTGTCCACGGCGATGGCGCCCGCGAGCATCAGGTCGTTCTTGCCCACCAGCGCCAGTGCCAGGAAGGCCAGGTTGGTGAGGCCCTGCGCGGCGCCGAAGATGAAGAGCGCACGGCGCATGCTGAGCTTCACCATCAGCACGCCGCCCAGCAGGCCACCGCCGATGGTGGCCAGCATGCCCAGCGTCTTGCTGAGCGCGCCAATCTCCGTGTTGGAGAACCCGAGCTCGATGTAGAACGGCGTCACCATGCTGGCGGCGATGGCGTCCCCTAGCTTGTAGAGCACCAGGAACGCGAGCACGCCCAGCGCGTACTCGCGCCGGAAGTAGTCCACGAAGGGCTTCACCACCGCGTCCAGCAGGTTGCGCGGAGGCCGCACGCTCTGGGGCTCCGGCGCGATCAGGGTGGCCACCACGCCCACGCTCATGAGCAGGCCCATCACGTAGTACGTCCTCGACCAGCCGAGCTGATCCGACAGGATGAACGCGAGTCCGCCCGCGACGAGCATGCCCATCCGGTAGCCGGTGACGTACATGGAGTTGCCCAGCCCGCGCTCCTCCAGGGTGAGGATGTCCGTGCGCCACGCGTCCGCGACGATGTCCTGGCTGGCGGACAGGAACGTCACCACCACCGCCAGGCACGCCATCGCGATGGGGGAGTCCTTCGGGTTGACGAGCCCCATGGCGGCGATGGCGCCCATGAGCAGCACCTGCGTCAAGAGCATCCAGCCGCGCCGCCGGCCCAGGAAGGGCAGGGTGTAGCGGTCCATCAGCGGCGCCCACAGCACCTTGAACGTGTAGGGCAGCGCCACGAGGCTGAAGATGCCGATGGTCTTGAGGTTCACCCCCTCGTTCTTCATCCACGCGGACAGCGTGACGCCGGTCAGCCACAGGGGGAGGCCGGACGCGAAGCCGACGGCCATCAGGAGCCAGATGCGCCGGCTCTTCAAGACGGTGAGAAGCGAGGGATTGGTCATGGAGGGCGCGGGAGAACAGCCGCCAGCATAGAGAATCCGCCCCGCGCGTCACCTGCCAACGGCCAGGGAATGTCCGCCCGGCTGCTGTCCGGGCACCAACCCGGGCGGCTTTCGCTACGGCCCCAGCGCGGACACGTCCGGACAGGAGGACGCGTTTCCCTCGGTGGGGTTGATGAAATCCCAGTTGCGCTGGAGGAAGGTGATTCGCGTCTGCGCGTCCCAGCACTCGGTGTATTTCAGGCCCTTCGCGTCGCCTTCCAGGATGGTCAGCACCAGCTTGCCCCGTCCCTCTGGTGTCCAGCGCGACACGATGTCCAGCGTCTCCAGGAGCCCGCCGGGCACCAGGTCCTGGCCGGGCAGCCGGAACGTCATCTCCCCCAGCCCCTCCGGCACCTGGCGCGACGCATAGCGCGTCAGGGGCAGCGTGGCCCCCGCGCCCGTGAAGAGCAGCTCCACGCTCGTGGGCAGCGCCTTCGTCTGGTAGCGGATGTCCAGCCGGTCCAACCCGTCCGCCTCGCGCGTGTCGAAGCCGTTCGCGCGGGCCTCCTTCAGGTCCAGCGCGAGCGCGCCCGTGCCCTTGCGGATGCCGCCGTCCGCCTTGAAGGTGCCGGGCAGGTACGTCCACCACCCGTCCTCGCCCGCGCCCCGGGGACGGAACTGGAGGCGGTAGGCGAAGTCGGCGCCCTGGCGCTCCATCACGAGGCGCAGCTCGTGCCCGGGATGGTCGTCCGCGGGGAAGGGGCCCCAGATGCGGCGGTCGGTTTCGCGCGTGGTGGGCGCGACGCCGCGAAAAAGCTCCAGCAGGGTGAGCAGCGCGTCCACGCTGGCGTTGAACTGCGTGCCCACCTGATAGGACTGGACCGCCAGCTCCGACGTGCCGCCCAGCACCTGAAGACCCAGCCGGTCCTCGCGGGTGCCGGTGCCCTGGCCGGAGCGTTTGGCGGAGTCCGGCAGCATGGCGGCCAGGTCCTCGCGTTGGGGCAGGGCGTTCTGGAACTCCAGGTCGTCGTTGGAGAAGTCGCCACCGCATGCGATCGCGAGGAGGCAGAGCAGGGCTGTGAGCAGGTTTCGCATCGCGTGCGCTCTCATGGCTCGTACGTGAGGAGCGCCGCCAGTTCCCAGTAGCCCAGGGACCGCTGCGCATCGACGGTGTATTGGAGGTACTGCGCCCGGCCCCGGGCGGTGAGGTGGAGGCGGCGCGTGAGCTGGAAGCGCGCGCCGGCCACCAGTCCCGGTGACACCATGGCGAAGCGCTGATCCGGGAACGCCGCGTCCTCGAACTGGCGGCCCAGGATGAGGTACGCCAGCCGAGCGCCCACGAACGGGGAGACGCGGCCCAGGGGCCACTCGGTGGTGAGGCTCGTTCCCAGGTTCACCACCGAGTACCGGTACGACGGCCCCGCGAGCGTGGGCAGCGCCAGCACACCCCGCGTGCCGCCCACGGAGGCATCGAAGCCCCAGACCCAGTCGCGGCGGAAGTAGTCGTGCAGCTCGGCCTCCGCGCCGAACAGCGGCACGGAGAGGAAGAGCGACTGGCGCGTGGCCGCGTCGAAGAAGGACTGGTAGCCGCCCGTGAGGCCGAAGGCCCACCACGAATCCCGGCCCCGGCCCGCGCCCTTCACGGGGTCGTCGGAGAAGGGGGCGTCCTTGAGGCGCGGCTCCTCCAACACGGTGGTCCGGCCGCGAGCAATCTCCACGTCCCCGATGCGAAGCCGGTCGCTGAGCCGTCGCTTCACGCGGTAGGTGCCAGGGGCCAGGGCCACGCGGCGCTCCGTGTCCGCGCCCTTGTCCAGCTCCGCGACCACGAGGCCGCCTGGATCCACGAAGTAGTACGCACCCGCGGGCGCGCCGCCGGGCACCACGAGTCCCTCGGCGTTCGCGCGCAGGTCGGTGAGGACCAGGTCTCCGTTGCCCGCGAGGTCGTAGCTGAACGTGGGGTGCTGCGGGCCCGCGCTGCTGTCGGCGGTGTCCGCGACGGTGCGCGCGTAGGCGTGTGAATACGCTTCGAAGAGCGTCACGCGTCCGTCGCCGCTGCGGTCCGCGTCGCCCAGCAGGCCGCTCGTCAGGTGGTGGGAGAAGTAGCTGCCGCCCAGGGCATCCGACTCCTGCGAGTCCTCGTCCGCCGCGCTGGAGGTGAGGATGACGACGCCCCGGGCATCGCGCGCGGCGCCGGATTCCACGTCGAAGGCGGGGGCTTTACGAGCGCCCTTGGTCCGCGTGAGCGCGCCGGAGCGGCACGAGTCCAGGATGGCGATGCGGATGTCGACGGGTGCCTCTGCCAGCCGGCGCTTGAGCGCGTCGAAGGCCAGCCGCGAGTCACCCAGTCGCAGGGCTCCGTCCTTCGCGTGACCGGAGTAGTAGACGAACAGCGCGGTGCGCTCCCCGCGAGCCTGGGCCGCGCGTGCCCGTTGTTCCAGTTCCGACAGGGCGGAGAGGAAGTCCTTCGCGTCATCGTCGAGGAGGAGCTTCGCGTCGGACGCGGCCACGCCACCCAGTCGGGTGAGCAGGTCGTGCATCTTGCGCGCATCGTCGCGCGCGTAGCTCAGGGGGCGCGTGTCATTGCCCCCCGTGTCGTTGCCAGCGATGAGCGCGAAGCGGCGCAGCGTGTCCGCGTGCGCGGCGGTGGACAGCGATACGAACGCGAGCGCCAGTCCCAGGGCCCACGCGTGGGGCGGGGCGATGACGGTGCGCATCCGCGCCAGGACGCGAAGCCCCGCGAGCAGTGCCCGTTGCGGAGCGACACGCTTCACGGGCAGGGTGCTCATGGCTTCAGCAGGATCCACTGCGTCTGCTCGCCCGCGACATCCAGCGGCGCCATGCGCGTGACATCCCGCCCCGCCGCCGCGAAGGACTTCCGCGCCGCAGCGCTCAGGGCATCCATCGACACGGGCGCCTCCGTCAGCAACAGCACCACACGCTCCGCCCCCGCTCCGGTGAACTCCACGCTCTCCGGCAACCAGTGCTGTCCCGCACCCGGCTCCACCGCGAGGCTGTCCCCCGACTCCGGATACAGCGGCGTCACCTCGCCCTGGGCATCCACCGACAGCGCGGCCACATAGCGGTGCGCCTCCGGCGTGTAACCCAGCCGCACGCGCTCACCGGGGCGCAGGGCTTCCGGTGCGTCCACGCTCGCCACCCGCTGCGGCTCCGCACCGCCACCGATGCGAAGCTCCGCGCTCGCGCCGCCCTTGAGCCGGTTGCCTGCCACGGGCCGGGACGCCCCGTCGTTCTCCAGCAGCGGACGCACCAGCACCAGCACGAACACGGAGGCCGCTACCAGCATCAGAGGTCTGGCCCACGCGGCGCGCGTCACGGGCTTCGCCGAAGCCTTGGACTGACGGGCCAGGGCCCGCTCCACGCCCGCCTCGAAGTGCTCGAAGGGCACCTCCGCCTCGAACGTGGTCTGCTGCTCCGACAAGGACCGGAGCACCGCGCCACATGCCTCGCACGCCTCGGCATGCTCACGGGCGCGCAGGGCCTCCGGGGCAGGCAGGTCGCCGACGTGCAGGCGGCGCAATGTCCAGTTCGACTCGTGCGCGCTCATCGGACGTTCAGCTCCTCTCCACCCAACTGTGCGAACTGTTCCAGCCGCTTGCGCACCGTGGGCACCGAGCGCCCCAGTACTGCGGCCACCTCTTCCAGCGTCATCCCGTCCACGTGGTAGTGGATGGCCGCCGCCTGCGTCTCCGCGTCCACCCGGGCCAGCAGCTTGCGCACCAGGTCGCGCGTCTCCATCGCCTCCGCCCCACCGTGGCCCTCGGAGCGGGCCGCCTCGTCTCGGGCGAACCACCGCCGCCACGCCGCCCCTTCCGACCGGAGCTGGTTGAGGCAGTGGTGCGTGGCGATCTTCATCAACCACGTGAGCGGGGAGGCCTCCGCTCGGAACGAATCCCCGTGCACGAGCGCACGGGCGAAGACGTCCTGCATCGCGTCCTCGGCCCGGCTCGCATCCTTCAGCAGGTAGCGGCAGCGCTCCCTCACGCTGCCGCCGTACTTCACATACAGGTCGCGCAGGACGGCCCGCCGGTCCTCGGAAGGACGGGGAGCTACCACCTTCAGGGCCAGTGGGGTCGGTCCAGTCACGCGCGGCTTGAGCCTACCGCGAGGAGGCTCAGAGCGACGAGTACACCGCCGCGTTGAATCCGCCGCAGGCCGCTTCCGCCTCGCCGTACCCCAGGCGCGGGTCCAGGCTGACGATGAAGTAGGTGCTCAGGAAGTTCGTGTCCCAGCACTCGCTCAGCGTGGCCTCGCCCTTCAGGTCGCCGCCCGTCACCTTGATGTCCGAGCGGCCCGCCCCCGTCGCAGTCCAGCGGCTCTTGATGCTCAGCTTCTCCAGCTTCGCGCGCAGCGGGTCCCCGTTGTCGATGTCCTTGGCCGACGCGAAATCGAACTCGCCGCCCGCCGTCGCGGACGCCTTGTAGCGGTAGTTCCCGTCCACGCGCTGTTGCGGGTCCTGCTCGTCGCGCACCTGGCGGAAGTCCGCTTCCACCGTGGCCTCCGCCGTGGCGCTCGGACGCGCGTAGCGAATCTCCACCGTGCCCACGTTCTCATCGCCGTCCGGCAGGCTGTGCGACGCGTCCCAGTCGATGAACAGCTCGCCGGAGCCGAAGCCCTTCAGGCGCTCGCCGTTCGCGTCCACCGCCACCGTCTGCGTGCCGGACAGCACCGCCTTGAAGCCGCTGTCCGCGTCCGCCTTCGCCTTGCCCTCCAGCACCCAGGAGAACGACGCGTCCCCCGACTTCGTCACCGTCAGCCGCCACGTCGTGGGGCTCAGCGCGTCCGTGTGCGGACCCCACACCGCCTTGTTCTCCTCCAGCGTCGTCGGCGGATACTTGGCGATCTGCTCGATGAGGTTGAGCACCCACAGCGTGCCGCCGTTGATGGACACCGTCGCGTTCACCGTCGCCTGGTAGTACTCGGCCTTCTGGCCCAGGCCGTACATCGCGGACGGGCCGCTCGCCGTCAGGCCCTGGCCGCTCTCCTTCGGCGCCTTCACCTGCATCATCTCCTTGGAGGGCAGGCCGTCGCGGAACGTGTCCTCGTTCGTCTCGGCGTCGTTGCAACCGGCGGCGAACAGCAGGGAGGCGGCACACAGCAGGCTCTTGCGCAGCATGGTGGGGTGTCCTTTCAGGGCCCGTCGTGCGGGCCGTGCGGCAGGGAATTCGCTCCTATGGACACAGGCCGGGCGAAAAACAGAAAAGGCGCTCGCTTGAGGCGAAAAGTTTCAATGAAACCGGCTGTTTGGAACCTGCCTGCCTGCCCTCCGGCCGCCCACGCCCGCCTGCCCGACCGTCGAAATGGGCCATCCCTAGATTTCGCCCATGGAAAAACGACACCCGAACCATCCCGGGGACATGGGTACGGACGCCTCGCTGGCTGAGCGTGAGCGCGCGCCGGACGAAATCAACGCCCGCGCCAGAGCCGTCGGCCTGCTTCATGAGGCTGGGGTGCCCTTCGTGGTGGGCGGGGCCTATGCCTACGCGACCTATACCGGCATCTACCGGGACACCAAGGACCTGGACCTGTTTCCGCGCAAGGCGGACGCGGTCCGCGCGCTGGAGGTCCTGGAGAAGGACGGGTGGCGCACCGAGCACCACGACGAGGTGTGGATCTACAAGGCGTACAAGGGTGAGTACTTCGTCGACTTCATCTTCTCCTCCGGCAACGGCGTGGCGACGGTGGACGACGAGTGGTTCACCCACGCCAAGAAGGCCAACATCTTCGGCTACGAGTGTCTCATCGCTCCCGCCGAGGAGATGATCTGGTCCAAGGCCTTCGTCACCGAGCGCGAACGCTATGACGGCGCGGACATCAACCACCTCATCCTCAAGGCGGGGCGGGAGATGGACTGGGACCGCATCCTCCGGCGATTTGATCGCTACTGGGAGGTGCTGCTCAGCCACCTGATGATGTTCCGCTTCGCCTATCCCAGCGAGCGCGACATCGTGCCCAACTACGTCATGACGGAGCTGATGAGCCGCACGCTCCAGACGGTGCGCGACGGCAGTTGGGATGAGCGCCTGTGTCGCGGCAATCTGGTGTCCAAGGTGAACTACCACGTGGACATCCACCACTGGGGCTTTGGGGACGGCAGGGCCTGGGACGAACAAGAACGACCCGAGGGGGACGTGCGTGGCGCGAGATCCGAGCTCGAAAATACGGCTGGCGGCAGTCGGTGACCTCCACTGTCGGGACGACCAGCACGGTCGCTTCCGTCAGCTCGTCAAGCAGGTGAATGCTTCCGCGGACCTGCTGCTCCTGTGTGGCGACCTGACGGATCGCGGCATGCTGGAAGAGGGGAAGGTGCTGGCCGAGGAGCTGTCGGCCCTGCGCGTTCCCTGTGCCGCGGTGCTGGGCAACCACGACTACGAGCACGGGCAGGTGAAGGACATCTGCTCGGAGCTGTCGAAGGTGGGCGTGCACATCCTCGACGGGGACCACTTCATCTTCGAGAAGGTGCTGGGCGTCGCCGGGGTGAAGGGCTTCGGCGGAGGCTTTGGTAACGCGACGTTGCAGGCCTTCGGTGAGGGGCAGACGAAGTCCTTCGTGCAGGAGGCCGTCACCGAGTCACTCAAGCTGGAGGCGGCGCTCAGCCACCTGGACACGGAGAAGAAGGTCGTGATCATGCACTACGCCCCCATCCCGGAGACGCTGGAGGGGGAGAACATCGAGATCCGTCCCTTCCTCGGGACCAGCCGCCTGTCGATGCCCATCGACCATTACGGCGCGGCCTACGTCTTCCACGGGCACGCGCACCATGGCGCGCGCGAGGGCAAGACGAAGAGCGGCATCCCGGTGTTCAACGTGGCCATGCCACTGCTCACCAAGTTCACGCCCGAGCAGCGCTTCGCCTTGATGGAGGTGTAGCGCTCCCTGGTGGAGGTACAGCTCTCAAGGTGCTCCGCCGTCCGGACCTCCGGGCGGCGGGTCCTTCAGGTCCGCGGTGCTCGTGGGCCAATCCGCCACGGCGCCCGCGGAGACCTCCACGAGGTCGGGGCCCGAGCCGCGTGCGTAGAGCCGCTCGTCCTGCTCCGGCACGGCGTTGCCCAACCACAGCCGCGTCAGCTCGCGTCCGTCCGCGTCGCGCAGCACGACGCTCCGGGAGGCCTCGCCAATGCCGTAGCGCTCCCAGCGCTTCACGTTCGCTTCGCCGAACGCGGCGGCCTTCAACGACTCCAGCGAGCCCAGCAGCTTCACCACGCGGAAGTGCCGCGCGAGTCCACCGTCGGGACCTTCGATGCGCCACGCGTCGGAGCCACCATCCAGGGATGAGCCGCGCGCCACCACCACGGGAGCGGCCTTGCCTCCGGGATGGAACTCCAGCCGCCGCACGGCGTCGCGCGGGAACGCGAGCACGCGGCGATCCTTCAGCTCCGGCACGCCCACATCCAGCGTCGTCAGTGCCCGGGCATCCACCTCCGCGAGCGTGGCACGTGTCCCCTGCTCACGCAGAGCATGGACCACGGGAGTACCGTCGCGCGTCGCCTGGGACAGCCGCACGCGGATGGGGTCGCCCGAGACAGGCACGAAGCGCGCATCCACGAGGGGCGAGTCCAGGCCCAGGGCCTTCCGGGCGGCGGGGGTGTCCTCGGGGAAGGACAGGGCCTGCTGTCCCGCGAACGCGGTGAGCAGGTCCGCCACGCGGCTGGCGTTCGCGCGCGTCGGCTCCGGCTTCACCATCCGCCAGGTCTTGCCGTCGGCGTCGCGCGTCAGGAGGTATGCGTGGTCCTTCGCGGTCACCTCGATGGACTGGAGCGTCGCCGCGTCCAGCGGCCCCAGGAACTCCTTGGCGCGCAATTCAAAGGGGCCCCTGTCGAGCGACCACCGCACGACACCCTCGGCCGCGTAGACGGTCGCATCCCCGTCGCGGCGCACGTACACGGAGCCGTCGAAGGGGTTCTCCTCTCCACCCGACAGCGTCACCGTGCGCTGGCGTGACGGATCCTCCGCACCGCCGCCGTTCACATCCGGGACATAGGCGCGCGCCGTCACGGTGAAGTGAGGGGACGTGAGGCCGAACTTCTTCAGGTCCGCGTCGGATGGCGCCGCGTTCACCGTGGACTTGAACTTCGCCGTGGTGAGCTGCTGCACCATCGCCTCGACCGCATAGGGGTCCGCCTTCGCCTCCACGGGCGAGGTGATCCGCCAGCCTTCGGGCGTCCGCTCAAGCTCCGTGGTGGCGCCCCGGGCCTTCACCGTCAGATGGGTGAAGACGGGGGCCGCCGGGGCCGGGGCTCCGAGCTTCGGCTCCGCGGTCTCCGTGGCGAAGAGCTTGGGCGGAGCCGGCGGCTTCTCTTCACGCGAACACGCCCACGACCCCATCGCCGCGAGCCCGAGCACCACGAACGCCGAAGGCCTCATCGGTTCCTCCTCGACAGCCAGACGGCCAGCCCCACGCCCAGGAGCGACAGCGGGAGCAGGTCCGTGGAGACGAAGCGCAGGGTCCGCATCTGTCCAGCGCTCAATTCCAGCGTGGAGGTCTCCCGGTCCGCAGGGCGCCAGGTGACCTTTTTCACCTGATGCGACGCCCAGCCCAGGGCATTCATCGCCAGGTTGCGGTTGGCCTCATGGCCCCAGTTCGGATCCAGCAACAGCTCCGAATCCCCCATGACCACCAGCCGCGCCTCATCGAAGCGCTTGTGCTCCGCGCTACGCGTGTCCCGGGACGCGGCGGCGACGAGCGTGAGCTGTCCCATCTTCTCCCCATCCGACGGGGTGGCGTCCTCCTGGGGCCGCGTCTCCACCCAGGCATAGGGCGAGCTCAGCAGCACGGGCTCCACAGTGACGCCGGGAAGGAAGCCCTCGCGAAACAGCGTGAGGCTGCGCGCGGTGGGAAGCTGCACGTTGAAGGCGCGCTCCTGGAGGGGGCGGGTGATGACGTGCTTGCCGAAGAAGTTCGACACCAGGACGAACGGGTTGCCCGCGTTGAACTGCGAGTCGGCGGCCACGCCCTCATCCACCTGCACGCCGTAGTCCGCGAGGAACAGCCCCAGCCCGTCCACCGAGCCCACATCGGTGAAGTACAAGAGCCGCCCGCCCTCACCCAGATAGGTGCGCAGGGCCGCCACTTCCGGAGCCGTGTAGTCCTCCTTGGCGCCCGCGATGATCAACAGCCCCGCGTCGCGAGGCACCTCCTGCCTGCCCAGCAGGTTGAGGGGTTCGGGGCGGTAGCCCTCGCGGACCAACTGACGTCGGAACTCCGACAGCCCATCGCCAGGACCCTGGGCGCCCTGCGGCGTCTCCAGCGGCCACTCCCCATGCCCTTCGAGGAAGTACACCTTCTGCGCGCCCGCCGCGCCCAACTGGAGCAGGGCGTTGGTCAGCTCCAACTCGGCGGGAACCGGTAGCAGGGTGTGGGGCGCGCTCTCGCCCTCGCCGCGCGACACGACCACGAGCGACTGGCCGTCCTTGAGCTGATACTTCGCGGCCAGCGCGGGCTCCCGGCGCGGATCCACGAAGGCGGCGTCGAACACCTGGGGCGCCGCCTCGTGGTAGCGCCGGAACAGCTCTTCCAGGTCGCCATAGGCCGGGTGCGTGGGCGGAATGAGCGCCAGGACGTGCACCCGCTCCTTGAGGCCCGCGAGCGTTTCGAGCGTCTGCGGCGCGAGCGAGAAGATGCGCTCCCGCGTCAGGTCCCAGCGCTGGTTCTTCCGGAACGCGAGGACGTTGAGCGCCACCAGCGCGCCCAGCACGGCCAGCATGGTGAGCACGGTGGATGCGAGGAACCGTCCCGTGCGGCGAGAGCCCGCGCGCCCCAGCTCCTGACGGTGCGTGGCGACGTAGGCCGAAATCATCGCCGTGCCCAGCACCGCCTTGCCCAGGGCGAGCCCCACGCTGCCGGAGGAGAGGAACAGCGTGAAGGGACTGGACAGGAGGAGCAGCAGGCCAAAGGCCCCCAGCACCCGGGTGACGTGGGTCGCTCTCATGGTCACGCGTAGCGCTGCGCTTCCACCGCGCGGTGGGTGAGCAGCAGCGAGAACAGGATGACGGACGCGAAGAACACCAGCGCCTGCACTTCCAGGACGCCCTGGATCATGCCCTGCAACTGGGTGTCGAAGGACAGGTAGTTCAGGAAGGAGCGCAGCGGCTCCGCCGTGGACAGGGCCACCCCGCGCAGCAGCATCCACGGCAGCAGCACGGTGAAGGTGAGGAAGGCCGCCAGCATCTGGCTCTCCGTCAGCGCGGAGATGAACAGGCCCACCGCCATGCAGGTCGCTCCCCACAGGAGCACCGCCCCGTAGCCCAGCAGCACCGTGGGCCACTCCAGCGCGGGCCCGTTCGTGCCCGAGCCCACCACCGACAGCAGCACCGGGAACACCAGCGTCAGTCCCAGCGTGACGAAGATGAGGCCCAGGCCGCCCAGGTACTTGCCCAGCACGATGTCCACTGGCCGCACCGGCGTCGTCAGCAGCAGCGCGAACGTCTTCTGGCGCTTCTCCTCCGCGAACAGCCGCATGGACAGGAAGGGCGCGACGAAGAGCGTGATGATCAGCACCACGCCCCACAACTGCACCACCACGCCGTCGGTGAGGTTGCGGTAGACGACCGAGTCGGGCGGCAGCCGGCTCCACCCGTGCTCACGGGCCAGCGCCTGCACCTGCTGGAACTGCTCCAGCAGGCTGACGAAGAAGAACGACGAGAGCGCCGCCATCGCGGTGAACACGGCGTAGGCCCACGGGGTGGTGAAGGCGACGGCCAGCTCCTTGCGGGCGATGGCCAGGGCGGTGCGCATGCGCGGGAGGTCCTCGAAGGGGGAAGGGGAGCCGCGCGCTTCAGGCGGCGGTCAGCTTGATGAAGACTTCTTCCAGCGAGGCGTTCTCCGCCTGGCCATGGGACTTCGCGAGCGTGTCGATGGCCTCATGGGCCACCACGCGGCCCTGGTGGAGGATGAGCACCGTCTGGCACGTCACGGTGACCTCCGGAAGGATGTGCGTGGACAGGAGCACCGTGTGCCTGCCCGCCAGGCTGCGAATCAACGCCCGCAGTTCGGCGCGCTGGGCCGGGTCCAGGCCTTCGGTGGGTTCGTCCAGGATGAGCACCGGCGGAGAGCCGAGCAGCGCCTGCGCGATGCCCACGCGCTGCTGAAAGCCCTTGGACAGGTTCTGGAGGACGCGGCCCAGCACGTCGCTCACGCCGGTGAGGCCCGCCACGCGCTCCACCTCCGCACGCACGGCGCGGCCGGGCAACTGCTTGAGCGCCGCGACGAAAGTCAGGTAGCCATGCACCGTGAGCTCCGGATACAGCGGCGGCGTCTCCGGCAGGTACCCGATGCGCCGTTTGACCTCCATCGGGTGCGTGGACACGTCGAAGCCGGCCACCTTCGCGCTGCCCTCGGAAGGGGGCAGGAAGCCGGTGAGGATCTTCATCGTGGTGGACTTGCCCGCGCCATTGGGCCCGAGCAAGCCGAGGATCTCCCCCTCACCCACGGTGAAGGACAGGTCCTGGATGGCCACGCGATCGCGGTAGCGCCGGGTGAGGTTGCGCACCTCGATGATGGGATTCTCGGTGATTGGCATGCGCGGGGGCGGACTTTACACTGCCCGGGAAGCGAGGCGTGGATGCCAATCGTGGTGCAGAAGTACGGCGGCTCATCGGTCGCCGACGCGGAGAAGCTCGGCAAGGTCGCCCGTCGCGTGAAGGAGAAGCGGGACGCGGGGTATCAGGTCGTCGTGGTGGTCAGCGCCATGGGCGACACCACGGACGATCTGCTGGCGCTCGCCAAGGGCGTGTCGGCGGACCCGCCCCGGCGGGAGCTGGACATGCTCCTCACCTGTGGCGAGCGCATCTCCATGGCGCTGTTGTCCATGGCCCTCCAGGAGCAGGGCGTTCCGGCCATCAGCTTCACGGGCAGCCAGAGCGGCATCATCACCAACGACGCGCACGCGCAGGCGCGTATCGTGGAGGTGCGGCCCTACCGGATCCAGGACGAGCTGGCGAACGGCAAGGTCGTCATCGTCGCGGGCTACCAGGGGGTCTCCTACAAGAAGGAGGTCACGACGCTGGGACGCGGCGGCTCGGACACCACCGCGGTCGCGCTGGCGGCGGCGCTGGAGGCGGAGGCGTGTGAAATCTACTCGGACGTGGACGGCGTCTTCAGCGCGGATCCGCGCGTGGTGCCGGACGCCCGCAAGCTGGAGTCCTTGAGCTACGACGAGATGCAGGAGCTGGCGAGCGCCGGAGCCAAGGTGCTCAACGCCCAGGCGGTGGAGTGGGCCAAGGCGCGCGGCATCACCATCCTCGCGCGCACCGCGCACGGCCAGGGCACCGGTACCGTCGTGCAGGAACTGGCCGTGCCCACCGACAGTCGCGTCAAGGGTGTGACGGCGGACGCGGAGATGGCCGTGCTCGTCGCCAACGCGAGCGTGCCCCTGCAGGAGCTGCTGGAGTTCCTGGACGCCCGCGCCGTGCGCGGCCGCACGCTCGCGCACGACGGGCTGCCGGGGGCCCCAGGACGCACGTTCCTGGCCATTCCGCTGGCGGACGTACACGGCCCGGAAGCGCTCCAGCGAGAGCTGACCACGCGCTTCGGGACGGCGGTGGAGTGGCGGGACGGGTGGGGCACCGTGACGTGCGTGGGCGTGGGGCTCAACGCGGACTGGGTCCCGCTGCGAAAGGCCTTGTCGGCGGCCGAGGGCCTGTCCGCCCGTGTGCATGCTGTGAGCACGTCACCGCTCCAGGTGACGCTGTTGGTGGACAAGGCCCACCTCAAGCCGCTGACGGCGCGCCTGCATCGGGAACTGCTTGGTAGCTGACAGGGTTTCGAAGGCGGACCTGCGTTGATCCGGTGACTTGCACGACCCCCCTGGGTGCCGACAGGGGTGGAATGTCGAACTTTTGTTCCCATCCGGGGTAGGGCGCTTCCCTCCCTGGAGTCGATGCCTACCCCTGTCTCTTATACGCATCTGACGCTGCCGACGAAGCTAGAAGT
>NZ_RAVZ01000660.1 GCF_003611635.1 Corallococcus terminator
GTCCACGAACGCGATGATGTTCCCCGACCCCTGCGAGACGATGTCCACGTCCACGGCCTTGAGGCCCTGGGCGCTCAGCCGACCGCTGCCGTCCAGACGGGCCCCCAGCCGGTTGGTCACCCCCGTGAGCGTCATGTGGCCGGAGCCATCCGTGTTCGCGCGCACCAGCTTCGCGCTGCCGGACCATGACAGCTCGCCCGAACCGGACTGGGTGAAGTCCACCCACTCCGCCATCCGCTCGCCGGCCGTGCACAGCTCCATGCGCCCGGAGCCCCCGAGCTTCGCATCCAGGGTGTGGACCCCTCCACAGAAGGACAGCGTGCCGGAGCCCTTCGCCACCAGCCGCACGTCATCCTGGCCCTGCTCGAACCCCTCCACCCGCAGGGTGCCGGAGCCGTCCTGGACGATGCCCACCACGCGCGGCACCTGGACCTCCACCCGCGCCTGTCCCGTGGGCGTGAACGCACCGTCCGTTTCGATGACGAGCGTCTTCCCGGCCACCACGAAGGTGCGCACGCTGGCCTGGAGGTTCGAATCGATGACGACCTTCACGTCCGCCACCTCCGCCTCCCGCACCACCACGTCCAGCGAGCCGTGGTTCTCCACATTGATGAAGCCATCCCCGGAGCCCAGAGGACGCGGCTCCGTCACGGTGTCTCCGTTGCCCTGCATGTTCTCGGTGAAATAGCAGCCGGTCGTCAGACCCGCCGCGAGCACTGCCACCACCAGGCGCTTCCACATGGTTGCCTCCCGCTTCATGTCGATGACCTCGCGCTACAACTGCACGCCCAGGAGCACGCCGGGCCACACGCGCACGGTGGTGTTGCCCCCGTCGGAGACGCTGCGCCATTCAGGCCCGATGCCCAGCTCCTCCCACCGGTCGCCATTGTCCCAGGTGACCAGCGTGTTGCCGGTGACGCCGCCGATGAGCGCGAAGCGCTTCGCCACCTGCCACCCCGCCACCAGCCGCAGTTGAGCGAGCACATTCAGGCCATCACCGTCGCGAAAGAGGTTGTCGGTGTGCACACTGGAGCCAATGGCCTCCAGGTCGAAGAACAGACGTCCCGTCGGGATGTGCGTGCCGAAACCGAAGCCCGCGACATAGCGGCGACGGTGGGTGTTGGTGCCGGGATTGAACCCCAGCGTCAGCAGCGTGTGGAAGTGCTGGCTGCCAAACTTCAACGCCACGTTCGTGTACGCAACATCGCTGGCCCACAACTGCACGTTCGCCTGACCATTGCCGATGAAGCTCAACAGTCCAAGCGCCTCGCCCTGGGATTCGCGCGCCACGTTGAGCAGGCCCAACTGCAACCCCTCCACCTTGCTCGCGATGTTGACGAGCCCCACCTGCGCGCCGGACACGTCCCCGCCCACGTTGAGCAGCGACAACTGCGCGCCCCGCATCTCCTTCGCGAAGTTCAGGCCCGTGGCGGCCTGGAGGCCGACCATGGACGGCGCCACGTTGGCACCCACCGAGGCCTGGACGCCCTTGAGCGCCCCACCCGCGATGTTCGCGCCCACCGTGAACTGACCACCGACGCCGCCCGCGCCCGCGATGTTCGCGCCCACCGAGAACTGCCCGCCCGACAGCGCCCCGCCCGCCACGTTGCCGCCCACCGCGAACTGCCCGGCCGCCGCCGCGCCCCGCACCACGTTGAGCCCCACCGCGGCCTGAAGCCCCTCCAGTTCGC
>NZ_RAVZ01000661.1 GCF_003611635.1 Corallococcus terminator
GTCCCGGCCCACCCGGTAGGGCGAGGTGTGCACGATGGGATGGGACACCTGTCCCGCCACCGCCGACTCCACCAGCCGCGACTCGTTGGTTCGCGGCGAGGTGGAGGCCCGCGTGGCCGGCTCCATCACGAAAGGCAGGGGGACGTCCATGGCGGGCTCCAGGGCTTCAGCGCATCTGCATGGGCGCGGGGCTGGTGATGCCCAACGTCGTGCGCAGGGTGGGCGTCACACCGCGGAAGGCGCGGCCATCCGGCGTCATCCGGTACGCGGCGATCCACTCTTCGGCCACCGGGCCCAGCGGCATGACCTCCGTCTGGAAGTCTCGGAAGTCGCGCGTCTTGAACGGATTGTCCGCCACGAAGTTGAGCAGCAGCCGTCCGGCGTCCGCCATCTTCGAGCGCTGGGAGATCTCCGCCGCGCCGCCCAGGTAGCGCTGCGACACCACCTCGATGACGTCCCACTTGGTGTTCGCGTCGAAGGCCTTCTTGATGTCGGGCGTCTCCAGCGCGTCCAGGATGGTCTTGAGGTATTCGCCCACTTCCACCGTGAGGGCCAGGATGTTGCCGTAGGTGGCGCGGTCGATCTGCCAGCGCATGTCCGTGCCCAGCCGCTGGATGGTGGCCTGGCTGGCGAAGGGCCGCTCATTCAGGTGCTGCGAGCCGCGGATGACCTCGCCAATCAGCAGGTCGCGGAAGTACTGGGCGATGGCCGACACGAACGCGACGAACTCGCGGTGGAAGTTGCGGAACATCACCGCGCCCGGCGGCGCCGCCAGCGTCCCGTAGTTGAACGCTCGCCGGTACGCGAGCTGCCGGTCGCGTGGCTTGTAGCGGAGCGGCTGGTGCTTCTCCAGGAGGTACAGCGCCCGCGCGCCTGGGCCGCGCTGGATGCGCATGCGCCCGTCATGGAACAGCCGCAGCAGCGCGCCGGCCACCTGGAACACCTTCATCCGGTCGTGCTGGTAGATGTAATAGAGCTCCGCGGTCGCGTGGAGCTGCGTCTCGATGACCGACTCGTCGAAGTCCTGGACGAGCACCGGCCGGCTGATGGAGTCGAAGGACGAAGAGCCCTCCTTGCCCAATCCCATCAGGTCCGAGAATAGGGACGCGGTATGGCCATTGGAGGCGCTGGCGAGCAGCTCTCCCTCCCGCGCGGAGAGCTGCTTCTGCAGCTCCGCGCGCTCCGCATCCGAGGAGACGTTGGAGAGGACCTCGCGCTTCCACTGCGCGAAGAGACGTTGCAGGGCTTCTGCCGTACCGATGCTCATGGCATGCCACCTGGTTCAAGCATGGAGAGAGGATGGATGTGTTCCGGCTTCGCGGGCACGTTCAGGGCGTTCCGCATTCAGGGCTTCCGGGGGTGACGGACGTGGCGGCGGGTGTGGCCCGCCTTGGTGTAGCCGTTGACCGCCGCGGGCTTGCCGTCCGAGCCATGCGGTTGCTTCCCGGCCAGGAGGCGCTCCACGGCCTTGAGCTGGTCGGAGAACGCCTGCTCCAACTGCCGCGCCAGCTCCGGCCCCTGGGCCTCCAGCCGCTTGTCCAGCTCCGTGAGGATCTGCGCCCGGTTCTGATGGATGAGCGTGGTGACCTCCTCCATGCTCGCTCCGCCGGACGCGCTCGCCTCGCCCATCGCTTCCCGGGCCCTGGGAGGAGGCGGCGGATTGGGATTGGGGGGCGG
>NZ_RAVZ01000662.1 GCF_003611635.1 Corallococcus terminator
ACTCCAGGTAGACGGGCAAGGTCAGCATGGAGCCACCCTCCCAGAGCGGAGGCCCCGGCCCCAAGAGGGGGACCCTCCAGGGCTGGAATGTGTCCACCAGTTGTCGGGGATTTCCGGATTGACGTGCTTGAGGGTGGGAGGGGGTCCGTATGCTGTCCCCATGGCCCATTCCGCGCCCATCCGTCCCGTGCTGGTGGTGGAGGACGATGACGACGTCCGCGCCGCCATCGCCGAAATCCTGGAGGGGGAAGGCTACGAGGTGGCGGTGGCCGCCAACGGGCGCGAGGCCCTGGAGGAGCTGGTCCACCTGGTGGCGCCGTGCCTCATCCTGCTGGACCTGAGGATGCCGGTGCTGGACGGCGCGGGGTTCCTGCGCAACCTGCGCTCGGACTGGCCCCGGCTGAAGTCCGTGCCGGTGCTGGTGCTCACCGCCGTGGACACCGAACCCCCGCCGGACACGCAGGGCCTCCTGCGCAAGCCCATCATCCCGGACGAACTGGTGGCCATCGTGGACCGGCTGTCCGGCCGGAGCGCCTGAGGCGGCTGGCGAGGCTTCTGGAGGTGCTCCGGGCGGTGCTTTCAGCCCACGCGCGTCACGGCGAGCAGCGTGAGCGTGCTGGCGCGCGGGTCGCGCTCGTAGATGAGCTCCAGGCCGTGGCCTTCCACCTGATGCCGCGCGGGCCCCGCCACCGAGTCCTGGTTCCGCGACCGCTCCGCCAGCCGCGTCAGGGCCTGCTGCAGGGCCTCGAACGCTTCAGCGGACATGCGCCCCACTTCCCGCCAGGCAGGCGGCGCGTAGTGGACGCGGTACGGAAGGATCAGTCGATTTCGGGCGGAGGACTGGGACACGGTTTCGGTTCCTTGACGGAAGAGCGTCCTTGCGAACCGCGTGCCTGCCTACATCCTGGGGAATTCCGGGCACTTTCGAGCCCGCCTGCCACCGGGCGGGCTGAAGAAGTTACGGACTGGCTGGAAATCGTAGGGGAAGAAATGACTGTCAGTGATGGCATTCCGGGGACGGGGGGGGACGGGGGTCGTCCGCACGATCGGGCTTCGGTGCGGCGGGCATCCGGTGCGGGACGGCTGCCCCATATCGCGCGGGTGCGCAGCGTTGAAGGGACAGGCCTGGGCACCCGGGCCCACCCATTCGAGGAGGCACACCCATGGAACGGCGGACCACCCCCTGGTCGGTGACGAACGGGCTGCTCTTCGGCGTGGCCGCGGGCGTGATGTTGGCGTTGGCGGAGACGCTGCTGTCGGTGGCGGCGGGAGACGGGGCGTTCCGGCCGGTGCGGATGAGCGCGGCGTTGGTGCTGGGGACGCCCGCCTTCACGCCGCAGGTGTCCACGGGCCTGGCGGTGGCGGTGGGGCTGGCGGTGCACCTGGCCATCTCCGCGGGCTGGGGGCTCATGTACACATTGCTGGACGCGATGCTGCCCACGGACGGGCGTGGCCGGTGGGAGTTCCAGGCGGCGGTGGGGATGCTCTTCGGCATCTTCGTGTGGCTGGTGAACTTCCAGTTGCTGGGGCGCGGCTACTTCCCCTGGTTCCTGGACGTGCCGCAGTTCGTCCAGATTGTGTGGCACGCGGTGTTCATGGGCCTGCCGCTGGCCCTGCTGTTCACGGCGGCGGAGCGCCGACGCTCGCCGCTGGTGG
>NZ_RAVZ01000663.1 GCF_003611635.1 Corallococcus terminator
CTCCAGTCCTGGATCTCCTTCTCGATGATCTCTCGTTCCTCCTGGGTCTTCGTGAGGGCCGCGGTGTCAATGAGGTCCAGAAGCTCCCGCTTCATCTTCGCGGGCGTCGTGCCCTGGCTCCGTCTGTCGATCTGGTCGAGGACCTCCTGGATGCGTTGGACCTGCTGCTCCTTCGTGGGGGGAGCTGGCGTCGGTTGAGGGGGGTGGTTCGTCGGCCGAGGCGCGGGTGGGGTGCTTGGGTGTTGCTCTGCCTGGCGGAGTCGGCTGACGGTGGCGCTCACGCACAGGACCACCAGTGCTCCGACCAACCACCATCCGGGGCTGAGCGGACGCCGGAGGGCCTTGAGGGCTTCCCTGATTTCAGCGGTGGATCCACCCGCGTCCTTGCGAGAGGCCGCCGGAGGCGCGCCACGCTTCGCGGTCGAAGGCGCATGGGGCGCCGACCGCAGCGGGATGCGCTTCAGTCTCGCGCGCACCTTCTCCGCGGAAGCGGGGCGGGCGGCGGGTTCCTTCGCCAGCAGGTGGAGCACCAGTGCATCGAGTTCCCGGGGAATGCCCGGGACGCGCGACGAGGGCACGGGAGGCGGCTGATCCCGTTGCGCGAACATCACCTGCAAGGGCTTGCCCTGGAACGGGCGTTCGCCGGTGAGCAACTGGAACAGCATCACGCCGACGGCGTAGAGGTCCGTCGCCGGGCTGATGGGGTCGCCGTTGATCTGCTCGGGCGCCATGAACTCCGGTGTGCCAATGACGAATCCCTCGGATGTGAGGGGTGTGGTGTCGCGCGACTCCATCAGCTTGGCGATGCCGAAGTCGACCAGCTTGATGGAGGGGGGAATCTTCGCGTCTTCGACGACGAAGACGTTTTCGGGCTTCAGGTCGCGATGCACCACACCCGCATCGTGCGCGGCGCCCAGCGCGGCCAGCATCTGGTCCATGACCCAGACCACGCTCTCCAATTCCATGCGCTCCTTCGAGCGGACGAAGTCAGAGAGCGTGCGCCCCTGGAGCAGCTCCATGATGATGTAGGGGCGCTCATCCGGAAGGCTGCCGAAGCCAAAGATGTCAATGATGCCCGGGTGCCGGATGGCATTGACCGCGCGCGCCTCGACGAGGAGTCGTCGGGCCTGCTGGGGCGAAGCGAGCTCCAGGCGCATGACCTTGATGGCCGCCTGTTTGCCAATGAGCGGGTGCTCCGCGCGGTACACCACGCCCATGCCGCCCTCGCCAATGCGCTCCTGGATGGCGAAGTCGCCCAGTCGCTGGCCCAGCAGGGGATCCACGACGGTGCCAGGCCGGGAGGCCTGCCCTTTGTCGCTTCGGGTAGGGAGAGGCTTTTTCATGAGGGGACGGCGCTCATTCCATCAACCTGCTCGGACCGACCTTACCGCTCACCTTGGAAAGAGTGTCTCCAGCTTCTGTTTCCACGCATCCAATTCAATGTTCAAGGCCTGCCGCTCGGTGGCGGTCTGCTCCTTGGCCGCGCGGACGTGGAACGCTCGCAACTGCATTCCGAGTTCCGACCAGGCCTCTCCGCCCGAGCGTTGATTGTGCTCCGCAGTGTACTGCTCCAGCCGCCGGGCCAGCCGCTGCTCCGCGGGAGTGATCCTCCTGGGCGAGGCATTCACGACGGGGGCGGGAGGCTCGTCCTTCAC
>NZ_RAVZ01000664.1 GCF_003611635.1 Corallococcus terminator
CTCCGAATCCCTCTCCCCCGACGCTTCCCCCTCGGCCTCGGGGTTCAGGGGCTTCCTTGCCTCCCTGTGGCTGGCCGTGCGCGGATCCACCGAGGACCTGGCGACGGGGCCCGTGGACCGCGCCTTCCTGCTGCTCTCCGTGCCCATGGTGCTGGAGATGGTGATGGAGTCCGTCTTCGCGCTGGTGGACGTGGTCTTCGTCTCCCGCCTGGGCGCGGACGCCATCGCCACCGTGGGCCTCACCGAGTCCGTGCTCACGCTCTACCAGACCCTGCCGCTGGGGCTCGCCATCGGCGCCACCGCGCTCATCGCCCGCCGCGTCGGACAGAAGGACACCGAACGCGCCGGGCGCACCGCCGTGCAGGCCCTGGGACTGGGACTCGCCCTGTCCATCCCCCTGGGCATCCTGGGCGCCGTGTTCGCGCGCCCCATCCTGCTGGCGCTGGGCGCGGCCCCGGGCGTGCTGGAGCATGGCGTGCCCTACGCGCGGCTGATGCTGGCCAGCTTCCCCCTCATCATGCTGCTGTTCCTCATCAGCGCCGTCCTGCGCGGCGCCGGCGACGCGACCACCTCCATGCGCGCGCTGTGGCTGGCCAACACCGTCAACATCGTGCTCGCGCCGCTGTTCATCTTCGGCCTGGGGCCCGTGCCCGCCATGGGCGTGCTGGGCGCCGCGGTGGCCACCACCGTGGGCCGCGCCACCGGCGTCGCGTACCAGTTGCACCGCCTGCTGAAGGGCAACGGACGTCTGGAATTGCGCGCCCGTCACCTGTGCGTGGAAGGGGACACGCTGCGCTCGCTGCTGAAGCTGTCCGGCGGAGCCACGCTCCAGTACCTGCTGACCATGTCCAGTTGGCTCGTCCTGATGCGCATCATGGCCACCTTCGGCAGCGCGGCGCTCGCGGGCTACACCCTGGCCATGCGCGTCCTGCTCTTCGCGCAGCAGCCGTCCTGGGGCCTGAGCCACGCGGCGGGCACGCTCGTGGGCCAGAGCCTGGGCGCGGGCGACACCGACCGCGCCGAACGCGCCGCGTGGCGCGCCAGCTTCTACACGCTCGGCTTCCTCGCCGTGGTCGCGGTGGGCTTCCTCGCCTTCGCGGATCCGCTCATCCACGCCCTCACCCCCGACCCGGAGGTGGGCCTGCATGCCACGCGCTGCCTGCGCATCGTCAGTTGCAGCCTGGCCCTGTATGCCTTTGTCACCGTGCTGCCCCATGCCTTCAACGGCGCGGGAGACACCACCACCCCCACGCTGACGAACCTCGTCTTCTCCTGGGGCCTCCAACTTCCCCTGGCGTGGTTCCTCGCCATCCCCATGGGGTGGGGTCCGTCCGGCGCGTTCGCATCCATCGCCATCACTTATGGCGCCCTGGGGCTGGCCAGCGCGGCCCTCTTCCGGCGCGGGCAGTGGAAGCTGCGCCACGTCTGAAAGCCAGACGCCAGCCGGAGGCCCGACGCCGGCAGCGGACACTCAGCATGGCCCAGAGGCTGAGTTGAAAGCGCTCGCCCAGGTGCCGACTTTCCCGGAACTCCCGCAGCGGATGGAGCGCCCCTGGCGCCTCCAGACGCCGGGCGCTCCCGACATCCCGGAGCCGCCCCCAACGCGTCGCTGCGGGAGCCGGGGGTGAAACGGTCGAGGGGAAGGGG
>NZ_RAVZ01000665.1 GCF_003611635.1 Corallococcus terminator
CCTGCACCGTCGCCATCCCATGGCGGGAGCGGGGGGGCTGGGAGTCGGGATTCGGGCGCGCGGTGGGGAGCGCCGCACGCCCGGATGCACGGGCACGGACCCTGGGGGAGGCCTGACGTGCCCGGCGGCTTGAAGAGACTCGGGGAAGACTAGGTGCAGCTACCGCAGTCGGCCTTGCAGCTATCAGCGGTGAGGCCGGTGCCACAGCGTTCGGTGAACTGGCAGGTGCCGTCGCCGCAGCGGTACAGCTCCTGGGGCTGCACACGCGTGGTGATGGTCGGGTACGTCTTCCCGTTGTACGTACACTGCGTGTAGTAGGGCTGGCTCGCGTCACCCTTGGTGCAGAACTGGGAGCAGGCGCCCACGTTGGTGATGGGTGCGCAGGTGTCCCCCTTCAGCGTCAGGCCGCAAGCGCGCGTGGTGCTTTCCGCGGAGCTGAACTCGCGATCACGCGCCGCGAACAGGCCCTCGGTCGTGAAGAGGTTGCCGAAGAAGCACGCCTCCTTCGCGTTGAACGCGGACAGCTCCTCGGAGGAGTACGACAGCGGCGTGCCCTCGGCGGTGCGTCCCAGCACCGACAGCGAGATGTGCAGGCCGTACTTGTTCGCGTGCGCCGCGAGGCACGCGCTCACCACCTGCTGCTCCGCCACCGTCGCGGGCTTGCCCGACGCCCAGCCCGGCGCGAGCCCCAGGCTGCCCTGCCACGTGTACTTCGCCCCCGTGGACGCGTTCTCGTAGCTGCGCGTCTGGCCGGCGGCCACCGCGCACTTCACGATGTACGCCATCAGCGCCGGCGACGTGCCCGCGTTCGCGTTGAACCAGTCGTTGAAGCCATTGGTGGACAGGCCGTTGGTGGACAGGCCGTTGGTGGACAGGCCGTTGGTGGACAGGCCGTTGGTGGACAGGCCGTTGGTGGACAGGCCGTTGTCCACCATCTGCGGCTGCTCCGCCGACGCCAGCACCCACGCCTCGTCCGGGGTGTTCTCCGAGGCCACCCCACCGCAACCCACCACGGCCAACAACGCACCTGTCAGCAACAACGCCTTCAGGGGTTGGGCCAAGGCACTCCGGTTCCACCACTCGCTGCATCCACTTCCAGGCTGAAAAGCAGGGGTGAGGCGCATGTAGGGGGCTCCCGCTCAAGGGAAGTCGGATGAACGACTTCCAGGATGTCAGGCAGTCCAGGCTTTCAACTAGAAAGTCGTTGAAACTGTCAGACAGGGGAATCGTGACGCATTCTGGGGGGGAAATAAATACCGCGCCTGCAGAAAATTACTGTGTAGGTTGAATCCAGACGCGACCTTCAGTAGGCCTCTGGAGGGCCTGTCACCACAAGGACGATCGGGGTGGGGTGGCTGGAGGACAACTCACTGCGAGGGTGGGCCCTGCAGGAATCGCGAAGCCGGAGGGGTCAGGGCGAAGCCGTCAGGATCGCGGACGTTCCAGGTAGCCACATGCGTCACGGGTCCCCCTACCACCTCGGCCTCATCGGCCTCGCCCCGGGTTTCCGCCTCGCCATGGTGGAGGCAGAGGTGGACGTGGGCCTGGGCGGCGTCCGCCAGACACTGGGCTTCCGCGTGCAGGTCGCGCAGGGCCTTGAGCGTGTCGG
>NZ_RAVZ01000666.1 GCF_003611635.1 Corallococcus terminator
CGCGAAGGCCGCGCCCGCCGGAGCACCGCCCTCCCCCAGCCCCGCGCGGATCACCCGATAGCCCCGGGGCAGCACGTCCAGCACGCCGAACGTCTGGTGGAGCGCGCCGGGTGGACAGCGGAAGTCCGCGTGCAGCGCCACGCCCCGTTCCGCGTCCCAGGCTCCGCCCGAGGACTGGAGGATGCACGGCGCCTCGTCCGCGAACAGGGGCACCCGGCTCCAGACGCGCGCCTCCAGCTCCGCGCGTCGTGCTTCGAAGAAGGAGGGAGCGCCTGGCGCATCACCGTCGCGCGCGCCGAGGTCGGGCAGCAGCAGGCGGAGTGTTTCCGGGGACAGCGTCAAGGTCTCGCGCACGTGATCCGGGGACGCGTCGTCGCGGACGGCCCGCACGGAGATCAGCTCCGCCTCGTGGGCGTGGGCGACGCCGGGCCCCAGCAGGGCCAGGACCATCAGCGCCACCGGGACGACAGGGCCGGGCTTCATCGCGCCCGCGAGCCTGCCCTCCGCGCGACCCGGCCGTCCACTGCCGGATTCCGCACGAGGGGCGAAGCTTCGCGGCCGCGGCCGCCTCGGGGTGTCGCTACTCCTGCACGAACTCCAGGGTCACCTGCCGGCGTCCGCTCAGCCCGCCGTGGTGCGCGCCGCAGCGCGGACAGACGAGGGGCGCGTCCCAGTCCCACGACGCCTGCACCTCATCCCCACAGCAGAGCATGGGCAGCGTGCGCAGCAGCTCTTCATCCGGAGGCAGCGGCCGGGGCAGCGGCTCCGGCGCCACCGACACGAAGGTGGGGTGCGGGTTCTGCGACAGCGTGCGCTGCACATACGCCAGTTGTTCGTAGCGCACGTGGTTCGCCCACGAGCGCGCCATCTGCTCCACGTGGGCGGACTGCTCCGGCGTGAGCCACGCATCCGGCAGCGCGCGGTGGCCGCAGTACAGGCAGTGGAAGGCGGGCAGCTCCTCCGCCGTGTACGCCTCGTGGATGTTCTCGAAGGGGAAGTAGCCGGCCAGCAGCCGCTGCAGCATCCCCGGATCATGCCGGTTCGGGCGCGTCTTGAAGTTGCGCTGGCAGCGGGGACATTCGCGCCGCACGAAGCCCGCCTTGTCGCGTGGCAGCTCCAGCCACGCCATGTCCAGCTCCGGCACGTTCACGCCAGCCCCCGCCGGCGGCCCAGCGACGCGACGGCCAGCACGAAGGCGATGACGGAGAACACCAGGAGGAGGTGCACCCACTGCCCCTCCGTCGAACCGGTGATCAGCCCCATCACCCACAACACCATCAGAATGATGCCCATGGTCCAGTACACGCCACGCCTCCCGCCACACAGGGCCCACGAATAGAACGAGGCGCAAGCTAGGAACGCGGCCCCCTCGCGGCAACAGGGGGAGGTTTCTGCAGCCTCAGGTTGGGAAACAAACTTCCCTCCCCGGGCATTTTTTCAGACCCGGAACGGACCCGCGGGGCCGTTCCGGACGCGCTCTATAAGGATCCTACAAGGAGGCATACACACGCATCGTACGCTGGCACGTTGTCTGCTTAGTCGCTGGGTGTGGGCGAGTCAGCGGGCGCGAGCAGTCGGGCGCCAGGGGAGGGCGAGATGCGGGG
>NZ_RAVZ01000667.1 GCF_003611635.1 Corallococcus terminator
GCCCGGGGTCCATGGGAGCAGTTCACCATCACCTTCTACTGAGGGACGGGGTAGGGCCGAGTAACTCCGGGCGAAAGCAGACACGCGTCTGGGAGGGCGTGGTCTCGGGAAGTACCGTGGCCACGCCCAGGTCCTCGTAGATGAGGGCCGCTTCCGCCTTTGCCCATCCACTCCGTCCGCTCGGGACGTGAGTGCGTCCGACTAGCAGATGGCGCTGTTCCTGAGGGGCAGGTGCCAATGGCCTGGGTGACAACCGCCGACGCGCAGGACCGGGATGCCGCGGCAGGTGCGGTGCTCCCGCGTGCCTCCGAAGACTTTCCCACGTTGAACAAGGTCTGGGCGGAGGCGGGCTACCAGGGGCCCGTGGTGGCGGACGCCGCGAAGGAGGCCAGACTGGAGGTGGAGATTGTCCGGCGCTCCGAGAAGGACCGGGGCTTCGTCGTGCAAAAGCGCCGCTGGGTGGTGGAGCGCACCAACGCATGGCTGACGCGTCAGCGGCGACTGGCTCGCGACGACGAGCGTCACGAGCACTCGTCCGAAACCTTCATCCACATCGCGATGACCGGCCTCATGCTGCGCCGCCTTGCGTAGCGGCCCAATTCAACAGGCTCTGAGCGCCGCCGGACGAGAAACGCCCTGCTTCCGCAAGGTCGGGACTTAGCCCGTCAGCTTGGACGTTGAGACTCACTGGGGACCTCTTGAGCGGAGATGCGCTGCCTGATGCTCGGCGTGCTCTTCCCAGAGTTGGCGAACCCGCTCGGCGTCCAGTGCGCTGGTGGCCACCATGAAGGGAAACCATGTTGTGCCAGGTGTTGGAGCCCAGCGAGGCGAGCGCCAGCCGCAGTCGCAGCCGGCGGAAAGCGACTCGACCTCTCGCGCATTGTCGTCGCGACGGTATTCCAGCTCGCGGAACAGCCTTGCGGCACTGTCACATCCATCCCGCGTCACGAATCCAACTGCATAGCCTTCGTGTCCAGGCAGCCCATCCCGATTGAAGCCCATCAGTCGGTCACTCCTCGCGGTCGCTGTTCACGCTGTCCACCATGCGCAGGGCATGCGGCGGCGGCCGGGATTTATGGGCGGACGCAAGCCAACGGTCAATGGCGGGGGAACCCTCCCCCAGGGCGGCGATGAAGCCAGCAAGAAGCGCGTAGCTCCGAGAGTCCAGTGAGCCGACCACGTCCATGAACGGGACGGCCTTCTCGGCATCCCACAGGGTCCACGCGAGGTGAAGGAAGGCCCGCTCTCCAGAACTCCAGGAGCACGCTTCCAACAGGTCGAATGCCAGGGGGATGGGTCCTTCGGCAGTGAAAAGGGGGGGCTTGCTCACGTGGACCAAGAAGCTGTTACAGACGGCGGCGCGCTGGGCATCGTCACGAAACATTCGGGTTCCTCCACGTGCTGCAGACGTCTGCGGGCTACGCGTTGTTCACGGACCTGCAGACTGCGCCGGCTCGCACAGGTGGAGACAGCACGGCCCAGGGGGGCCCCATCGTCAATACCCCATTGGAGGGATGGCTGCCGGTCCTCCCGCCAGACGCGCCCTGGAGGTGCGAGCGCCACCGCCAACGCTGCGCTACCCGACGGCGCCCTCTTT
>NZ_RAVZ01000668.1 GCF_003611635.1 Corallococcus terminator
GGGATAGAGGGCGGACCGCCATGCGAGTCCAGGTCCTCTTCCACGACAACTGTTTCGACGGCGCGGCCAGCGCCGCGGTCTTCACCCGCTTCTACCGGGAGCGCGTGCGCGCGGACGCGACGTTCAGCTACCGGGGGCTGTCCCACAAGCCGGGGGCGGAGGGAATCGACCCGGCCGTCTTCACCGGGGACGAGAACGTCATCGTCGACTTCCGCTACAGCCAGGACGCGCGGCTCACCTGGTGGTTCGACCACCACGCCTCCGCCTTTCAGCAGCCGGGGGACGAGTCCCACTTCCAGCGCGACAGCAGCGGGAAGAAGTTCCACGACGCGCACCGCAAGAGCTGCACGCTGTACCTGGCGGACGTGGCGCGCGAGCGCTTCGGCTGGGACGCGTCCGCGCTGTCGGACCTGCTGCACTGGGCGGAGATCATCGACGGCGCGCAGTTCCCCAGTCCCCAGATGGCGGTGGCGCTGGAGGAGCCCGCGCTGCGCATCATGACGGTGCTGGAGTCCACGAAGGATGAGACGCTCATCCCGGAGGTCATCCGCCGCATGCAGTCCGAATCGCTTTCGGACATCGCTGGTTCGCCCCTCATCTCCGCCCCGCTGGCGCCGCTGCTCTTCAAGCACCAGCGCAACATCGACCTGGTGCGCGAGAAGGCCCGCTACGAGAACGGCGTCGTCTTCTTCGACCTGGTGGACGAGGGCGTGGACAGCCTCAACAAGTTCATCGCCTACGCGCTCTATCCGGACGCGCGCTACACGCTCTGGGTGGGCCGTGGCGCGTCGCGCGCCAAGGTGTCGCTGGGCTCCAACCCCTGGCAGCCCCACACGCGCAAGCACGACCTGGCCGCCATCGCCGGCCGCTACGGCGGGGGAGGGCACCCGGTGGTGTCCGCGGTGAGCTTCAAGGCGGACCAGACGGACAAGGCCCGTGCCGCGTACAGCGAGATCCTGGCGGAGCTGTCCAGCGCGGGCTGAGAAGGCTTCACGGGCGGGTGAAGAACGCGAAGCCCGCCCGCCGCAACAGCCGCACCACCGACAGCATGGGCAGTCCCTGCACGTTGGTGCGGTCCCCCTCGAGCTTCGCGAGCAGCGCCTGTCCCTGCCCCTCCACGCGGTAGCTGCCCGCGCAGCCCTCCCACTCGGCGGTGTCCAGGTAGCGCTCCAGCTCCTCGGGCGGCAGGGGGAAGAACGTGAGGTGCGTGGTCTCCACGGCCTCCAACAGGTGGCCGCCAGGGCCCACCAGACACACGCCGGTGTGGATGGCGTGGGTGTGGCCCAGCAGGCGCAGAAGCTGTGCGCGCGCGGCGTCCCGGTCGTGGGGCTTGCCCAGCGTCATGCCGCCCACCTCCACCAGCTGATCCGCGCCCAGGACCCATGCGTCCGGGTGGCGCTCCTGCACCGCGCGGGCCTTGCGCACCGCGAGCATCGCCACGGCCTCCAGGGCGGACAGGGTGGCGGGCACGTGCTCGTCCACGCCGGGGGCTTCGGTGCGGTAGGGCAGGCCCAGTCCGTCCATCAGGGCCTTGCGCGCGCTGGAGGTGGACGCCAGGAACCTGTCTCTT
>NZ_RAVZ01000669.1 GCF_003611635.1 Corallococcus terminator
GTCTCGGACTCCACCGTCACCGTCTACCGGCTGGACGGCAAGGGTGTCCGTGGCACGGTGCTCGGCCAGGGGCGCACGGACGAATCCGGAGCGTTCGCCATCCCGGTGCCCAGCTACAACGGGCCCCTCGCCGTCGCCACCAGCTCCGGCACCTTCACCGAGGCCGCGTTGGGGGTTTCGGTGCCCCTCGGGGGCAAGGAACTGGTGGCCATTGTTCCGGCCTACCGGAGCGGCCAGCAGCTTGCGGGTGTTCGCGTCAACCCGCTCACCACGCTCGCGGCGAGTCTCGCGCTCGCGCATGTCGCGCAGGGTGAAGCGCTTGAGGGCGCGCTGTCGGAGGCCTTCAGCCACCTCAACGGCCATGCTGGGGACCTGGACTGGCGCTGGGTTACCCCCGCCGACTTGACGGTTTCCACCAGCACCCTTTCGCCGGAAGGACGCGCGGGGTTGCTCCTCGCTGGCCTGTCACAGCTTGCCGCGACGCTCAGCGCCGAGGGTGGTGTCTCGCCGGGCACCAGCGTCACCACCGCGACGCTCGTCTCGGTGCTCGCCACGGACCTGACGGACGGCATCCTCGATGGGCAGGGCCTTGGTGGACAGCTTCGCCTCGGGACGGTGCCTCTCACCGGGCAACTGCTGCGCGCCTCGTGGAGTTCCGCCATCGCCGCATTCATCAACGGGCCGCGCAACGCCTCTGGCCTGAAGGTGGAGGACGTGCGGCCTGTCGTCGCGGCGCTCGCGAGCAATGACGACCCGTACCTCTTTCGGGACGGTGCGGCCGTCATCGACGTGGACGCGCCCACCATCACCTGGCTGAAGCCGTCGGCGGAGGGTGGTGTCAGTGGCCTTGCCCAGGTGGAAGTCCGCGCCACCGATGCTTCAGGCGTGAAGGCATTCCGCTTCCTGCAGCCGACGCAGATGTCTGCGCTGGCGGCCGTCCTCTCGGCGGACCAGAAGACGGCGACGCTCACGGGGACGCTGGACGTCTCCGCCCTTCCGGACGGCCCCCTCAAGCTGGAGGTGGAGGCGACAGACCTGGCCGCCAACCCCCGGAAGTCCTCGCTCTCCGTCGTCGTCGCCAACCGGGGGCCCAGCATCTCCATCAGTTCTCCCTCGGACGGCACCACGGTGAGTGGCACCGTCACTGTGACGGCCACTGCCACCGCGCAGCAGGGAGTCGTCGCGCGGCTGGACGTCCCCAATCCCCCGCCCGGCCTGGGGAATGACCTCCTGCCGGCGGCCGACAGCTACAGCGCGAGCTGGGACACCACGAAGGCCCCGGAAGGTGAACTCGTGCTCACCCTGCGCGCCGTGGACTCCTTCGGCGCTTCCGTGGACTTGCCCGTCAAGGTGAAGGTGGACAACACGCCGTTCGGCGTCGTCCGGGTGGTGGTGTCGGCCGGCGCTCCTGTCGCGGGAGCTGGCGTCCGCCTCATCGCGATGGACTCTGCCACGGCCTCGCCCGCCTCTCTGCCCGGTGGCCCGGTGCTGGGGGAAGGCGGCCCCACGGAGGCGGATGGCACCGCCACCTTCACGCTGACGAAGGAGAACTGGAACGGCCCCGTGC
>NZ_RAVZ01000066.1 GCF_003611635.1 Corallococcus terminator
CCTCGGGGGACGGCGGGGGGCGGGGAGGAGATGGATTCGGAGGAGGGAGCCGGAAGAAGCGTCCGGTCCGTGATGAAGCTTCTCCAAAGCACGGCGTGTGCCAGGGCTTCGCGCGGGTGACCTGGAAGCCGTTTCCCCTCTGAAGCGCCGTTTCCAGCGGGTGCTCCACCCCCCTCGCTCCTGATGAGGCGGGCCATCAGAGGTGGTGACTCGTGTCACCAGTGCCGGGTCGGCGCGGTCCCCCGGTTCTGCTAAGTCGGGACGGAAACCGCCCCGGGGGGACTGAAGACCATGGCGACGAAGACACGAGAGCCGCAGCCCATCGACGCATATCTGGCGGACGTGGCGGACCCGGCGGCGAAGAAGACGCTGCGTGCCCTGAGGATGCAGTTGCGCAAGCTGCTCCCAGGCGCCACCGAATCCATCAGCTACCGGATGCCCACCTTCAAGGTGGACGGGAACGCCGTGGCGGGCTTCGCGTTCTTCAAGACCCACTGTGGCTACTACCCCTTCAGCGGCGGTGTGATTCCGACGCTGAAGGCGGAGCTGGACGGCTACACCACGTCGAAGAGCGGCGTCACCTTTCCGCCCGACCAACCGCTCCCGGTGACGCTGGTGAAGAAGCTGGTGCGGGCGCGACTGGCGGAGCTCGCCACGCTTGGGAAGAAGCCCGCGGCCGCGAAGAAGAAGGCGCTCATCACCGAGCGCGTGACCGACGCCGCCGTGAAGGAGGCCACCGGACGCGACTGGAAGACCTGGATGCGCGCCCTGGACGCGGCGGGGGCGGCCGAGCTGAACCACAAGCAGCTCGTCGCGCACCTGGCCCGGGAGGTCGAGTCCAGTTGGTGGCAGCAGTCGATCTCCGTGGCGTATGAACAGGCGCGGGGCAAGCGCGTGGTGGGCGAGACCGCCACGACGGGCTTTCAAGTGGGCGTGGTGCGCACGCTGCCGATGACCGCCCCCAAACTGTGGGCGTGGCTCACGACGCAGCCGGAGCGCTGGCTGGGCCCGGGCGCGACGCTGAAGCTCGAAGCCGGGAGCCCCTATGCGGTCCCCAAGCGTCGCGGGGCTCCGGGCGTGCAGGGAGAGGTCCGGGTGGTGAAGCCCGGCCAGCGCCTTCGCATGACGTGGCAGCCCGATGGGTGGAAGAAGCCGGCGACGTTGCAGTTCACGCTGGCGCCGAAGCCGCGGGGCGTCGCCTTCCAGGTGCACATGGAGAAGCTTCCGGATGCGAAGGCCCGGGAGGCGATGCGTGAGCACTGGTCGAAGCTGCTCACGAAGATGGCGAAGGATTGACCCGGAGCGTCAGCCGCTGTCGCCTTGGGGCGACCGGAGGCTCTGCTACAATTGGACCCATGCGCGCATGGCTGGGTTTCATGGTCCTGTTCTGCGCCCTCGGCACTCCGGCCCTGGGCGTCACGGTGGAAGAGGTGCCCCGGCCTCCCAGGGGCTCCTGGACGGTGGACCTCACCGCCACCCGCGTCCTCCAGCCGTCGGTCCAGGCGGAGCTCGAACAGACGGGCACTGAGCTGAACGACCGGGGGCTCGGTCAGCTCATGGTGGTGATGCTGGACACCACGTCGGGCAGGCCCTCGCGTGAGTTCGCGCTGGCGCTCTTCAACCGCTGGGGCATCGGCCATTCCGGGCGCGACGATGGCGTGCTGCTCTTCGTCGCGTACGCCGACCGCAAGGTGGAGATCATCCTGGGCGACGGGGTGGATGAACCCGCCGACGAGGAGGCCAGCGACGCGGTGATGGCGCAGGCCATCGTGCCGGCCTTCAAGCGCAAGGATCCCAACGCCGCGGTCCAGATGGGTGCACGAGGCCTGAAGGAACTCATCGAGAACTCACGGCTCAACAATCCCAACGCCGCTGCCCCGGAGCCCGTCGCCGGGAGTGATGTCGCCGACAGCCCCCCCGCCGTGGAGATCCAGGACGCCGCGTCGCAGCAGGTGACCTGGAGCCCTCCGGAAGAGGCGTCCACGGAGCCGGGCCTGGGCGCTATCGCCGGAGGCGCGGGCGTGCTCGGCGCGGCGGGGCTGGCGGGCCGTGCCTGGCTCCGCCGCCGTCCGCGCAAGTGCAAGGCGTGTGGCACCCAGCGGCTGCGGCTTGGAGAGGTGGAGGACGATGCCCATCTCGACGCCGGCCAGCGGGCCGAGGAATCGCTGGGCTCGGTGGACTACGACGCCTGGTGGTGCGAGCGGTGCTCGGACGTGCTCATCGAGCGCTATGGCGCGTTCTTCACCAGCCTCGCGCGCTGCACGCGGTGCGACTACGTGACGGGGAAGCAGAGCTCTCGGACGCTGCGAAGCGCTACGTACGATCACGGCGGCGAGGAGGAGGTGACGGTGCGGTGCACTCACTGCTCCTTCGTGTCCGTCTCGCGCCGCTCCACGCCGCGCCGCACCCGGCCCTCGTCGTCGTCGTCGAGTTCCTCACGCTCCTCGTCCGGAGGCGGGCGCTCCTCGGGAGGAGGCTCCAGCGGAAGCTGGTAGCCGCGTGCCTCGACACGTCCTTTTCGATATTTCCGGATTTGACTAGTTTTCCTTGATGCGCTGGGAGACGCCCGGCGCAAGCTTCGAGGGAACCATGCTCAAACTCCTGTCCTCCGCCGTCCTCAGCCTGCTGTTCTCCCTGGGGCTCATGCCCGCCACCCCGGAGCGGACCGCCGCGCTCGCGGTCACGACGACCACGGTCGCGACGCACAACACCCTGCACGGGGAGGCGACGTTCAAGCCGCTCGCGGACGTCATCGGCTGGCAGGAGGTGGACACCTCCGCGGGTCATTCCAAGCTGGGGGCGCTCACGAACTACGACCACTTCCGGCCTGGCGAGAACCGGCTCGACGCTCGCAACTCCATCGCCATCTCCTGGCGCAAGAGCAAGTACGACAAGACCGGTGATGGCTCCCGTCTCACGCACGGCGGTGAGGCCGAAGTGACGCCTTCGCGCTTCGTGAACTGGGTCGTGCTGAAGAACAAGGAGACCGGCGCGAAGCTGGCCTTCGTCAACACGCACTACATCTCCGGCGCCTGGAACGGGGAGCACCCCGAGCGTCAGGAGCGCTGGCGGACGCACAACGCCGTGGTGCATGAGGTCGTCGCCGACTTGCGCGGCCGTGGCCTGCCCGTCGTCCTGGTGGGCGACTTCAACCGCCCCCTGTCGCAAGACATCCCGGGGATGAACCACCTGCGGACGGCAGGTGTCGACGGCGTCCCCATCGACCAGATCTACGTCCTCCAGGGCATCGGCACCGGTCCCGCCGAGCGCCTGGAGAAATTCGGCTCCGACCACTTCGCCTACACCGCGACCGTCGCGTACTGACGCCGCGACTCCCCGCCGGAAGTGCCGACCCTTCCGCCTGCGTTTGGATTTGCCTTGGATTGGGCGCAACATCCCCAGGCAGAGCAATGAAAGGCGAAACCGGCATGAAGGCGAAGACCTCCTTGCGAAGCTACCGCGCGCTGTCCCTGCTGATGGGAGGGTTGCTGCTGACGGCCTGCGACAAGGGCGCGGCGAAGCCCGAGCCCGTTCCGGACGTCGAGCCGGGAGTCATGAATCCCGGGCAAAGCGGGCAAGGGGAGTTGACGGAGGAGGGGCAGCGGGTCCGCTACGAGCTGGCCACGAAGGCCGGACACTTCTACCGGTTCGGCTGTCAGGCTGACACCCTGCCCATCTGCGAGGTGCGGAGGCTCGACCCGAACACGCTGGAGCCCCTGCCGCCTGCCACCCAGACGTCCTACGCCTCCGCCTCCGCTTCCTGGCGTGCGGCATTGGACGAAACCGCCATCGTGGACGTGCGTTCGTCCCTCAGCCCACCGGTCAAGGTCGGCCGGTACACCTTTGACTTCTCCGAGACCGAGGACACCGAGGGCAACACGGAGCAGGACGCCGTCTCCCAATCGATACCGTCGGAGTTCACAGGCTTCCTGAACGCCCCGTTCCCGGACGACGTGGATGTCTTCCGGTTCTCCATTCCCCAGGGGCACATCCTGGCGGTGCGCTGCATCGGGGCGGACGACTTCGGCCCCGACACGGAGATGGTGCGGGCGGATGGCACCGTGCTCAACACGTACGTCTATCTTGGCTCCAGAGCCGGGGAGGCAGCGCTGTCCGCCGAGAACGACACCGGAGAGGACCTCTTCCTGCGCGTCTTCTTCAAGGCGGCGCAAGGGTGGGCTCAGGTGCTGGATGGCTATCGCTGCACGGCGGCGGACAACGGAGTGGACGATCATCAGGATGCGCCGCCGGGGGCCACGGTGGTGACGGTGCCCTCGACGACCGATGTGAAGCTGTGGCCCACGGGCGACGTGGACGTGCTCGCGGTGGACCTCGTGGAAGGTCACAAGTACCGGCTGTCCTCGAACGGGCACCCCTTCTATGCCGCCACGACGGTGCTGGATGCCCAGGGTGCCCTCATCGTGAAGGACCTCGCGAGCAATGACACGCCGGGGGCCGAATTCACGGCGCCTGGCACCGGGCGCTACTTCCTCTCGCTCCGGCGCGTCCAGGGGCCTGGCGTCTGGAAGTTCATCAATCCCACGGACTTCCCCTACAGCATCTCCGAAGTCGCGCCGTAGGTAGGGATTGCGGGTGAGGTCGCGTCTCAGCCGTACAGTTCGCTGAGCGGCCCCGGAGCGATGCGCGTGCTGAACTCCAGACCGAAGTGGTCGAGCGACGCATCCCCGAGCGCGTGCCCCAGGGAGTTGAAGAGGTTGGACACCTCTCCAGCGTCAGCGCTTCGTGACGGAGGCGAGCAGGACAGGCCCGGGCGTAAGGCCCCCTCCCTCCGGTCCCAAGCAGGCATGCCCTGAAGGTCCCCTGCCGCATGGAGAAGGGCCTGCCCAGACTTGGGGAGAAGCAATCCCACTCAAACCCACGGACTCGCCGCCATCCAACCGCAAAGAATCCGTTGCGGAGCCTTGTTCCGCTCCAGCGACTCACTCCTTTTCCGGAGTCGCCCTCGTCAAATCAGAAAAGGCCAGCAGGGGTGGAATCACAGACTGGAATTCGCGAGGAGGGCGCATCTTCAGCACTTCTCTCGCAATCAATGGCCTGAAGGCTCCAAGTCGATAACGTCTATCTAGAGAGAGCCATTCGTCGTCATTTAAATCCAACCAGGTACCTGCTGAAATCTGGGGCGACTCAGAGACCCCGGGAAATCCGACCTCAGTATAAAACTACAAAGGCATTGGCGGCGCGCACGCCGGGCGCAGTAGCGGCTTGCCAGTGATCAGATGAAGTTGGCTTCGCCTGATCTTCCTCACATCCGCGCCCCGAAGGAGACCCTCATGTCCGTTGCAATGGATGGCATCATGGCCGTATTCAGTCCACCCTCAGATAAAAAGAGTCTTTTGATTGCTGTCGCCGAAGACGGCACCGCAGATGCTCTCAATCAACTCGTCTTCGCGCCACTGTGGCAGGCGTTCGCAGTCAACGAGGTGATGAACAATCCTCCGAGCGGGACGATCTGCAACGGTACGGTCTACGTGGTCTACCCCAGCACCGCCCAGGATACGTCCTCTGCGTTCTGCTACACCTGCACGGGTACGACCTGGAGCGGCCCCACCGTACTCACCGAGGTATTGACGAATTGCGGCATGAGTGCCGTCACGTACAACGGTACGCCGTATGCATTCTATCAGGGCACAACCCTGAACATGAAGAACAGTGGTCAGATGTTCGCCAAGCAATTGCCGGCAGGCTCTTACTGGGGCGTGCTGGGCGAACAAGTGATCATGTCCAACATTCCCTCGGCCATCGCGTTCAACGGCGAAGTCTATGTTTTCTACCAGGGGCCGGGGAATGATGAGCAGGTCTGGTTCACCCATACCTCCGATATCAGCAGCGGTAACTGGGCGGCTTCGACCCAGGTCCCAAATATCGGGGTGGCGTCGTCGGGTTCACCGGGAGCGGTGGTTTTCAACAACCAGGCCTACATCTTCTACCCGAGTTCCAACACCAACAACTCGATGTATTACAGGGGGATGACCACCGCGGGCGCCTGGGGAGCCGAAGGCAACATCTCCGCCGTGAGCATGACTGGCAAGCCGAGTCCCCTGGTCTACAACGACGTCCTCTATGTGTTCTACGAGGGCTCGGGCGGTGGAACGATGTGGTACATCAGTTCCACCGATGCGGTGAATTGGACTGCGCCGGTCCAGCTCGCCATGACCGGAATATCGGCTGCGCCCTACTTGATTGTCTATAACTCACAACTGTTTTGTTTCATGCAGGGGCCGGGGGACGATTCTCAACTGTGGAATTGCATCATCACCCCTGGCGAAACCAACAGCTTCATGGCCCGGATCACCAATGGAGGCCTGTCCTGGTCACCGGGTGTCGCGGTCTACAACAATCAAGTATACGCGTTCATCCAGGGAACAGGAGAAAGCGGCGCAATGTACTGCTGCATCGGCGATTCAAATGGATGGCAGCCCGCCATCCTAATCGTAGGAGAAGGGGGGATGACGGGGTCTCCTGCACCGGTCGTGTACAACGACGTGCTGTATGTCTTCTCTCAAGGTGGGGACTACGCGGGCAATCTGCTCTACAACACCTACAGCCCAAGCAGCGGCTGGAGTGCGCAGCAGGAGGTCGTTCGGGGTGCGGGCATGTCGGGATGGCCCGGGCCGGTGGTGTGGAACAACCAGTTGTACGTCTTCTATGAGGGCAAGGGAAACGCCAACGGCGTCTGGTACAGCGTGATGAGCAGCGATGGAAGCTGGAGTAACTCCATGCAGATGAACACCAGCGGCGTCACGTACTCCAACCAGACCGGAAGCAATCACGCAGGAACAAACGCCCCATGCGGCGTGGTGTACAACGGCATCCTGTATGTCGGGTACCTGGCCAACTCCGGATATATCTACATCACGGCGTTCAGCAGCGACGGCAGCTCGAACGGAAACCCGGTCGCCATCGGAGGGAACGCGTCGTGCTCGATGAGCTTCGCTGTGCTGGATGGGGTGCTCTACATGGCCTACGAGAATGAAACGAGCGGACAGCTCTTCTATCGGGTCAACAGTGGCGATCCCTGCAATAGCGCGGATTGGGGTCCAGGCATCCAGTTGGGCGCGGCGCCGTCGTCGAGTGCGCCGGGGGCCTTCACCGCCTGGACCGAGGATGCGATCAGTTGCGTGCAGATGTTCTGAGCGCGTGTCCCGAGACGGCTCGATGCATCCCTGAGAGCCTCTTTCGGTAGGAAAGAGAGCCGTCCGCCTGCCGGGTCGAATCGGCAGGGGGACGCAGCCCTGGGGAGTGTCGACCTGGGGGATGCGCGTGCAGGCCCCCTGGAGCCAGCGAAGCGGTGCGAGCCAATGCTGGGCCTTCGCCGGCCACTCATCAAGGGAGCACCCGGGATGCAGGCGAATTTGGAGCACCTGGGCTTACCCACGGCATGTGCGAGGTTGGCCCCGGCACAAGCGCCACCTGCAACGCGAAGCGGGCGCATGTGACGGCAGCGCACCTGAGCGACGGTGCGTGCATCGCGTCGAGCGAGTCGATCGGCATGGGAGCCCGCGTCAGCGGCCCCGGCCATGCTCCGCCAGCTCACCCGGACGACGTCATGGCGGAGCGGGCGCCTCACCCTGACCGCTGGCCCACTGACGCGCCTCGCGCTCCAGCTTGTCGAGCGCCCCGTTCCAGCCGTCGATGCAGCCGTCCCGGTCCTGTTCCGACTGAAGGCCCTCGTGAACGAGCGTCAGCCTGGTGCCGCCTGACTGCTCTTCGAAAGTGACGGTGACCTGGGAGGGACCGCTCTTTTCGATCTCCCAGGTAAAGGACACCTTCCGGCCGGGCTCGAGCGCTCGGAATTCACCGGTGAAGTCGTAGGTGTCGCCGTTTGGCGCATGGGTGAGGACCCGGTACTTGCCGCCGACGCGGAGGTCGAGCATCCGCACGTCGCTCGTGTCGCCGGCGTTGGGGCCCCACCAGGAGGCAACCTTCGAAGGATTCACCCAGAAGTCGAAGGCCTCTTCGGCGGTGGCGGAGAGTTGCCGTTGGAGCGTGAGGCTGTGCGGACGTGGCATCGTGCCCCTCCTGGGCGCGGGTGAGCGAGTTCAACGCTGTGCATTGTTCCTCGTCGCCACAATGCGAGAAGGAAGGCCGGTCGATCGCCAGCCCGTCGTCCGGCCCCCTGCACGACAAGCCGCGCAATAGCGTTGCTTTCGGTGTTCATGGGGACCTGGGTGCTCGCGTGAACGCTCCGCGACCGGATCAGCGGGCCGGAGAAGCTCCCGGGGTGAGCTTCCACAGGCGGCCGTTCGAATCGTCCGTGAGCAGGTAGAGCGCACCGTCAGGCCCCTGGACCACCTCGCGGATCCGTTCGTTGCGCTCCGTGAGCAGGCGCTCCTCGCCGACCACGCGGTCGTCCTTCAGCACAAGCCGCACCAGCGCCTGGCTGGACAGGCCGCCGATGAAGAAGTTCCCCTTCCATTCCGGAAAGAGCGCCCCCGAGTAGAGGGTGAGCCCCGAGGGGGAGATGACCGGATCCCAATAATAGACAGGCTGCTCCATGCCGGCGGCCTGCGTCGTCTTGTGGATGGATTCGCCCGAGTATTCCTCGCCATAGCCAATCGTGGGCCAGCCGTAATCCTTGCCGGGCTCGGGGCGGTTGAGTTCATCCCCTCCGCGCGGTCCCATCTCCACGACCCAGAGCCGCTGCTGGGCGTCCAGGGCCGCGGAGAGGACGTTGCGGTGTCCGGAGGACCAGATCTCCGGCCGGGCGTCCTTCCTGCCCACGAAGGGATTGTCCTGGGGGATGGAGCCATCCGGGAAGATGCGGACGACCTTCCCGAAGTCGCTCTTGAGGTCCTGTGCCTGGACGCGGCCCTTGAGGACGGAGCGCTCGCCCAGCGTGACGAAGAGCTTGCCGTCCGGCGTGAAGACGAGCCGTCCACCCGCGTGCAGCGTCGATTCGAGCGTGGGCTGCATGCGGAAGATGACCTGGAGGCCCTCGATGCGCGGCTTCGGGCCGTCCACCAGTCGCGCTCTTGCCACCGCGAGCCCGTTGCCGCCCTCTCGCGGCTCGTAATAGGTCCAGTAGATGAGCCCGCTCTTCGCGTAGTCGGGCCCGACCTCCACGTCGAGCAGCCCGCCCTGTCCCCGGCCATCCACCTTGGGGAGGCCCGCCACCGCGGGTGACTTCTTGCCCGCGGCGGTGACGATGAAGAGCGAGCCCGTGGGCTTCTCCGTGACGAGGAAGCGGCCATCCGGCAGGAAGGCGATGGCCCAGGGCTTGTTGAAGCCCGAGGCAATCTCCGTCACGACGATGGGCGTGCGCGTCTTCACCGCCGGGGCGCGCGTCTGCTGCGCAAACGCGGGCTTGAACTCCGGGACGTTGGGCGGCGCGGTCTCCACGGGCGCGCCCGTGGGGATGTCGCCCTGTCGAGGCACGGACTGCTGACTGTCACCTCCGCGTCCCGGGGCGAGGTTGCCTTCCTGGCGCGTTGGCGGCCGGGTCGTCTGGGCCGCCGCTTCGGGGGCGGCGCTCAGCAGGAGAGAGGCGAGGAGTGGGGTCACGAGTCCAGTGCGCATGGGGACGACTCTCCGTCGGGAAGGGCTGGACGTCACCTGCCGATGGGCGACGTGTCGCCTACCGTGAAGTCCAGCACCCGCTCCCACAGCGCCTGGAATTGCTCCTCCTGGAAGTGGGAGCCCGACTTCAGCCAACTGATGTGCTCCGGGGGCTGGTCGAAGTGGCCCATGACGTCCATGTGGTCCGCGCTCGCGACGTGGAGGACCCGTCCCCAGACCTGGGAGCGGCTTGGGACGATGCCGTCGCTCCGGGATTCGAACTTCCTGCCAAGGACATCCTGGAGGGCCTGCGTCTGCGCCGCCGTGCGCTCGGGAATCTGGAGCTCCCGGGACAGGGGCGCGCTCTTCTCATACAGGAAGGAGAAGATTCCGTAGAGGAGCGCGTCCGGGGAGAGCAGCAGGCGGAGGGCCAGGTTGGGCGGCGGCGCGCCCGTGACGACGCAGCCGTAGCGCACGCCCTCGCGGTTCGCCGTGTTCGCGTTGAAGGCCTGCACGCTGGCCGGCATGAGGTCCTGGATCAGCGTCTGGTTTTCTCCCACCTGGTTGAAGAACCGGATGAGCTCTTCGCGCTCGCCCTCGGAGAGGTCCGCCGTCAGCCGGACGATCTGATTGAAGAGGCTGGGCGGCAGCTTCGCCTGTTCGCTCTTGAGGACGAGCCAGTAGGCTGCCTGGAGCGCGGCGGTCCGGAAGGGCATGGCCTTGCGGTGCAGGGTGAGGAAGGTGAAGAGCCACAGGTAGCGCAGCAGCGTCTTTCCCACGTCGCCCTGGTGGAAGTAGCTGGCCAGCGGGGTGCCGTGGTTCGGGGTGGCGATGGTCACGACCGAGCGCACGCGCTTCACGAAGGCCGGTGCCTCCCGGGCCATGCGGGGTGAAACGACGCTCCGTGCATCCAGCCCGCCCGTGGAGTGCCCGACGAGGTGGAGCTGCGCGTCGTCCTCGTTCGCGGTCCGCGCCATCTCCCGGAACACGTCGCGGGCACGCGCCTCCAGCCCGGAGGTGGGGGAGGAGGCCACGGTATGCACCTGCGCGTCGATGCCGCGCTCCTTGAAGCGCTGCTGGAGCAAACGGGGGACATTCTGGAAATAGGCGATGCGCTCCGTTTCCTTGTCACCCATCTGGGTAAAGCCAAAGAAGCCGGGGACCAGATAGACGCGGTGCCGGTTTGCCATGAACCCAGTCTAGCTTTGGAGGAAGGCGCGACCCCGGGTGGCCGGCCTCAACGTGAAGTCCCGAACCCTTGGTCGGATGCGTGTCCGGGCCCGGGTGACAGCCCGGAAGGGGCGCGGTGTTCCATCCGGCGGCCGGCACCTCCGGCCTCCCCAACGAGGAGATGGAACATGGCTGTCCTGCACCGTGGACTGCGGCTGGGCATGACGTTGCTCGCGAGCGTGATGGCTCCCGCCTGTGGTCCGGAGCTTCCGCCTGGAAGCGTCCCGGAGGTCGGGGAGCAAGAGTCGACCGCGTTGGGACTGGAGTCGGGCTCGCGCCTGCCCCCGCTCAATCGCGAGGCCCTGCGCCAGGCCATCGCGGGCCTGCCGGATGCGGAGGTCACGGGCGCGCTCGTCCGGGTGGAGGGCTCGGAGGGACGGTGGCTGGGGGCGTCCGGCGTGGCGGATGTCCGCACCGGTGCGCCGGTGCGCGCGGACGCACGCTTCCGCATTGGCAGCATGACCAAGGTCTTCACCGCCACGGTGGTGTTGCAGCTCGCCGCCGAGCGCCGGGTGGACCTGGACCGGCCCGTCCAGGAGTACCTGCCGCGCCTCCTGCCGGCGGGCGTCTACGCGCCCATCACGGTGCGGCAGTTGCTCAATCACACCCATGGCCTGCCCGGGGTGCCGGTGCCGCAGAAGGATCCGGACTGGTTCTTCGTGAACCGGTTCCGACGCTACAGCCCCCGGGAACTCGTCGCGCTGGCGCTGCCCGCGGGGCCGGTGTTCGCGCCGGGCACGCAGCAGGACTACGGCAACATCGGCTACATCGTCGCCGGGCTGCTCATCGAACAGGTGACGGGCCGTCCCTACGGTGACGCGGTGCGGGATCGCATCCTGCGTCCGCTGCGGCTGGGGGACACCTTCGTGCCCGGCAACCTGGTGACGATTCCGGGGCCGCATGCCCGTGGCTATGAGGAGGTCCAGGCGGAAGCGGGCGCGTGCCCGGCGGGGGCCATCGTCTACCAGGGGCGGTGCCTGGTGGATGTCACCGAAGCCAGCCAGTCCGTCCCCTGGGCCGCGGGCGAGATGGTCTCCAGCACGGCCGACCTGGATCGCTTCCTCGTCGCGCTCTTCCAGGGCCGGTTGCTGCCGCACGCGCAGCGGGAGGAGCTGTTCACCGTCCCGGACGTGCCCAACGTGGACGGTGGCCGCGCCCTCTACAGCGCGGGGCTGTCCCGCATCGAGGTCGGCGGGCTCACGCTGTGGGGCAAGAGCGGTGACCGGCACGGCTACAACAACGGCATGGGGGCCACGCGCGACCTGCGTCGGCGGCTCGTCTATTCGGTCAACACGCTGCGCATGGGGCAGGACCGGCCGGACATCGCCGCGCGCATCGTCGCGGCGGCCATGGGCGGGCTGCAGGCCGCGCCCTGACGCAGCGCAGTGCCGAACCCGCGCACGGATCGCGCGCGCTTGGGATCCTCCGCACAGGGCTTTCTGGCAGAGTGGATGCTTTCGCTGGGGGCCCCCGCAATGCAGACCAGTGCCATCACCGAGGTGTTCCTGCCGCTCGCGCTGGGGGTGATCATGCTCGGGCTCGGCCTGAGCCTCACCCTCGCCGACTTCCGCCGCGTGGCCCAGTATCCGCGCGCGGCGCTGGTGGGCCTGGGCTGTCAGACGCTGCTCATGCCGCTGGTCTGTTACGCCATCGCGAGCGGCTTCGGTCTGCCCCCGCAGCTCGCCGTGGGGCTGATGCTGCTCGCGGCCTCGCCGGGCGGTGCGACCGCGAACCTCTTCAGCCACCTGGCCAAGGGCGATGTCGCGCTCAACGTCAGCCTGACGGCGGTCAACAGCGTGCTGTCGCTGTTCACGCTGCCGCTCATCGTGAACCTCTCCCTGTCGCACTTCATGGGCGAGGAGCGCGCCATTCCCTTGCAGTTCGCGAAGATCCTCCAGGTGTTCGCCATCGTCCTGGTGCCCATCTCGCTGGGGATGTGGGTGCGCGCGAAGCGGCCGGCGCTGGCGGATGGGCTGGACCGGCCGGTGCGCATCACGTCAGCGCTGTTCCTGGTGCTGGTGGTGCTCGCGGCGACGCTCAAGGAGCGGGACCAACTGGTGACCTACTTCCAGAGCGTGGGGCTCGCGGCGCTCGCCTTCAACCTGGCCAGCATGGCGGTCGGCTTCGCGGTGCCCATGCTGCTGAGGATCGAGCGCAAGCAGGCGGTGGCGATCGCAATGGAGGTGGGCATCCACAACGGCACGCTCGCCATCGCCATCGCGTCCAGCCCGCGACTGCTCAATGACAGCGTGATGGCCATTCCGGCGGCCATCTACAGCGTCATCATGTTCTTCACCGCGGGCGTCTTCGGTGCCCTCGTCGCCCGGAGGCAGGCCGCGAGCGCCGCTGCGGACCTCGGGACGCGCTAGAACTCAGGTGTGCGGATGTAACCAAATCCCCACCATGCAACTTCTTGCGCCAGTGCCCGATAATGGCAGCAAGACTCAACTTTCCAATCGAGGCAGTCCATGACCTCCATCAAGAAGATCTTCCAGAGCGCCACCCAGCAGGCCAAGCAGGTCGTCTCGACCGTGCAGGACACGGTCAAGAAGAACGACAACCTCATCAAGGGCGGCACGGCGGTCGTGAGCCAGGCCTCGAAGGCCATCTCGTTCGGCAAGGACGTGATGGAGCAGGTGGGCAATGTGGGCAAGAAGCCCCTGGAGGGCATCCTCGGCTCCAAGGGGCTGGGCTTCATCTCCAACCCCACGGTCGATGCCGGCAAGTTCGGCGCCTTCCAGAAGGTGATGTCGAAGGCGAAGGGCCCCCTGGCCGCCTTCAGCGTCCTGACCGCGGGCAAGGCCGTCGCCACCGCGGCGGGCGACATCCGCAACGCGGTGCGCAGCGGCAGCCGTGAGGACATCACCAAGGCGGCGCGCTCGTCGCTGGACGCGGCGAAGGCCGGCCTCAACGTCGTCTCGGGCGGCATCCAGGGCAGCAAGGTCGCTGGCGGCATCCTCCACGCGGCGGTCGTCACCCAGAAGCTGGGCGCGGAGAAGGCGGCCCTCGAAGCGTTCAAGCGCGTGGCCCCCAACGCGAGCGAGGCGGTCGCGAAGGCGGCCTCCGGTACGGCGCTGAAGCAGGTCTTCGAGGGCGCCACCGCCAAGGCGGCGCGGCGGGCCATCACCGAGGTCGCGACGGAGACGGCCCAGAAGGCGGCGGGCTCCATCGCTCGGGGCGCCGGCAGCGCCTCGCGCGCCGCGGGCAAGGCGGTGCTGAGCGCGGCGGGTCGTGAGGCTGGCGAGGCCGCCCTCAAGGCCGGTGCGCGCGCGGCGGCGGGTCCGGCGGCCAAGGCGGCGGCCCGGTTCGCTCCGGGCCTCAACATCGCCATGGCGGCCGTGGACACCGCGCAGGCGGTGGCCACGCTGGCGGACCCCAAGGCCGGCACGGGCAAGAAGGTGACGTCGGTCATCACCGCAGTCGGCTCCATCGCCGCGGCGACGAACATCCCCATCGTCAGCCAGGTGGGCGCGGCGGTGTCCACCATCTCCAGCATCGTCGGCGCGTTCTTCTAATAAGCGCCCGGCTGCACTAGAAGAGCTTCCATGGCGCACCGGCCCTTCGCTCCGCATTGGCATGGGCGAGGGCCGGGCTACGTCCCTGGAGTCCCCGTGAGCAGCCACAGTGGTCGAGGCGAAGGACCGGGAGTCGAGAGGCTCCTGAAGATGAGCCCCATCGCCAGCCTCATGGCGGCGGGGCCGGTGTCACTGCCCGAGGCGAAGGCCCCCTCCCTGGAGGGCCTCGCGGTGAAGGTCCCCCTGGCCCGGGACCTGACGCCGGAGGACCTCATCACCCGCTTCCACGAGAAGAAGCGCGAACGGGCCACCGTGCGCGCGCGGGCCGAGGGCGAGCACCTCGCGGCGGGCGACGACGTGCAGCTCAACGTGCTGGGCTACGCCGACGGCCGGCTCATTCCCTTCTCCGCCCGCTTCGGCCAGTGGATGGAACTGGCCCCGCTGCAGGCCCTCCCCGGCTTCGCGGAAGGCCTGGCCGAAGGCGGCACCGTGGGCGGCAGCCTCCAGCTCATGCTCGACCTTCCGGACGACTACCCGGTGGAATCGCTGCGCGGAAAGACCGTCCGCTTCCTCGTCGACGTGCGCGCCGCGCGCGAGGTGACGATGCCGGACGAGGAGGCCCCCGGCTTCCTGAAGCAACTGGCGCTCGGCGACTCGCTGGACGCGGTCATGGACCACCTCCAGGAAGAGCTGGAGCAGGAGCTCTCCGACAGCTTGTGGGTCCAGGCGCAGGAGCTGGTCCTGGAAGAGCTGGCGCGCCGCACCGAGGTGGAGATCCCGCGCAAGCTGGTGGACGAGGAGATCCGCCGCCGCTGGGCCGCCGCCGAAGGCTTTGGCATGGTCGAGCAGAACTTCAGCGTGGAGGAGCAGGAGGAGGCGGTCCAGGGCTGGCTGACGGACCCCGCCACGCGGGAGCAGGCCGAGCGCCGCATCCGTATCGGGCTGGGCCTCAAGGCCGTGGCGGAGCGGGATCAGCTCACGCTCACGCCGCAGAAGCTCCAGGAGCTCCTCGAAGAGTCCACCGAGCCCTTCGGTCTGACGGCCGCGGACGTGAGCGCCGCGCTGCGCGAGTCCCCCGAGACAACGAAGCGGCTGCATGACATGGGCTGGCACCTGATGGTCGTCGAGCACGTCATGTCGAAGGCCCGCGTGACCTTCGAGGGTGCCGAGCAGGGCTGAAATGGCGCCGTTTCCCCCTCCACGCCGGCGCCGCCGTCCCGAGCCTGCCCAGGAGCCGCCCCGCTCCCTGGGAAGGCAGATCCTGGACACGCTGGAGCTGTCCGGGCCCTCGGGGTGGTGGGGCCTGGGCATCGTGCTGGGCGTGCTTGTCGTTGGCTTCGGGCCCTTGTTGCTGTTGGCGCTCCTGGACGTGAGCGGACCGACGCGCAAGGCGCTGGTCGCGCTGGGGCCGGTGTCCATCTGCCTGGGGTTCGCCATCCTCGTCGGGGTGTGTGCCCGGCGGTATGGAAAGGCGCTCGGGTGGTCGCGCCGTCAGGCGTGGATGCTCATGGGGATGTTCGTCGGACTGGGCCTGCTGGGCGGCCTGGGGCTGTGGTTCGGGGAAGCCTGAACCCAGCGCGCCGCCCCGGGGCCGTCGGACGGGCAGGTCTCATCCCGCGTCCTCCTTCGCCCGTGCGCGCACCTCCGCCGCGAACAGCTCCGCCGCGGGCGTGCGGGGTGCGCCCTTGCGCCAGAGCAGTGCCGCCAGTTCGGAGCGGGGCGCCGGGGACAGTCGCTTCACCACCAGCCGCTCCGCGTCCGCGAGTCGCGGCTCGGGCAGCACCGTGACGGCGAGGCCCGCGCGGACGATGGCCAGCACGGTGGCCACCGCGTTGGATTCGAGCGCGATCCGGGGCGCGAACCGCATCGCCGCGAAGTGCGCGTCCACCCGGGCGCGCACCCTCAGCCCGCGCGACAGCAGCGCGAACGGCTCCTCCGCGAGCAGCTTCGCCCCCACGGACTCCGCGCCCGCCAGCGCATGTCCGCGCGCGACGACGAGCGCGAGCCGGCTGTCGAAGACGGGTTCGGCATCCAGGTCCGCCAGGCGCGCGGGCGCATAGCCCAGCCCCACGTCCAGCCTGCCGTCCGCGAGCCGCCGCTCCAGCCTCCTGACGACCGCCTCCTCCGCGCTCAGCGCCAGTCCGGGGTGCCTGCGGAGCACCGCCGTCAGCGCTGGCACCACGATGCCGCGCATGCTCGGTGGGTAGCCCACGCGGAGCGCCCCCGTGGAAAGCCCCCGCAGCGCGCCCACCGCCGACAGGCCCGCGTTCACGTCCTCCAGCGCGCGCGACGCATAGGTGCGGAACAGCTCGCCGGCCTGTGTCAGCCGCACCCCGGCGCGGGCCCGTTCGAAGAGCGGCGTGCCGACCTCCTCCTCCAACTGGCGGATCTGCTGCGACAGCGTGGGCTGGGAGATGTGCACCCGCCGCGCGGCGCGCCCGAAGTGCAGCGTGTCTGCGACGGCGGAGAAGTAGCGGAGGTGTCGAAGCTCCATGGATCCATCATAGATGGCATCTATCGGGTTGATGAGAACAGACGAATGTACGAATCGAGGCCCCCGGGTACATCTTCCTCGTCATCAAGGAGAGAGGGACCCCATGAAGGCATCCGACCTGTTCGTCAAAGCGCTCGAAGCCGAGGGCGTGCGCAGCGTCTACGGACTTCCCGGCGAGGAGAACCTGGACCTGCTCGAGTCCATGCGCACCGCCGGCATGCGCCTCGTCGTCACGCGCCACGAGCAGGCGGCCGGGTTCATGGCCGCCACCCACGGACGGCTCACCGGGCGCGCGGGCGTGTGTCTGGCGACGCTGGGGCCCGGGGCCACCAACCTCGTCACCGCCGCCGCCTACGCGCAGCTTGGCGCCATGCCCATGGTGATGCTCACCGGCCAGAAACCCATCAAGGCCGGCAAGCAGGGTCACTTCCAGATCGTCGATGTCGTCGGGATGATGCGGCCGCTCACCAAGTCCACCCGCACGCTCGTCTCCGCGGAGCACGTCCCTTCGGCGATTCGCGAGGCCTTCCGCCGCGCGGAGGAGGAGCGCCCCGGCGCCACCCACCTGGAATTGCCGGAGGACGTTGCACGCGAGTCCACCGACGCCGTGCCCCTGTCGCCCGGTGTCGCGCGCAGGCCCGTGGCGGATGAGGCGGCCATCGCGCAGGCGGTGGAGACGCTCGCTTCGGCCCGCCGTCCGCTGCTGATGATTGGCGCGGGGGCCAACCGCAAGCTGACGTCGGAGATGCTCCGCGCGTTCGTGGACCGCGTGGGCCTGCCCTTCTTCAGCACGCAGATGGGCAAGGGCGTGGTGGATGAAACGCACCCGCTGTGGATGGGCACCGCGGCGCTGTCCGACGGCGACTTCGTCCACCATGCCATCGAGGCCTCGGACTGCATCCTCAACGTGGGCCATGACGTCATCGAGAAGCCACCGTTCGTCATGCGCGATGGTCGCCGCACGGTGATCCACCTGAACTTCTCCTCCGCGGAGGTCGACCCTGTGTACTTCCCGCAGGTGCAGGTGACGGGAGACCTGGCCAATGCCGTGTGGCGCATCGCGGAGGGCGTGGGCTCGCGCTCGCACTGGGACTTCACGCCCTTCGAGCGGGCCCGCGCGGGGCTCGACGCGCAGTTCGTGAGCGGCGCCGCCGACGACCGCTTCCCCATCTACCCCGCGCGGCTCGTCGCGGAGGTGCGCCGCGCCATGCCGGATGACGGCGTCGTGTGCCTGGACAACGGCATGTACAAGCTCTGGTTCGCCCGTTACTACCGCTGCCGTCGGCCCAACACGCTGCTGCTCGACAACGCGCTCGCGACGATGGGCGCGGGCCTGCCGTCCGCCATCGCCGCGAAGCTCGTCCACCCCCGGCGCAAGGTGGTGGCCGTCTGTGGTGACGGTGGGTTCATGATGAACTCGCAGGAGCTGGAGACGGCGGTGCGCCTGAAGCTCGACCTGACGGTGGTCGTGGTGCGCGACGACGGCTACGGGATGATCCGCTGGAAGCAGGGGGAGATGGGCCTGCCCGACTTCGGGATGACGTTGGGCAACCCGGACTTCGTCCGCTACGCGGAGGCGTACGGCGCGCGAGGACACCGCCCGACGAGCGCCACCGAGTTCGGCGCCACGCTCTCGCGCTGCCTGGAGTCGGGTGGCGTGCACGTCATCGATCTGCCCATCGACTACACGGACACCGCGCGGGCGCTCGGTGCCGGCGCGCTGATGGAGTCGTGAGCCATGGGCACTCAAGTGAAAGTGGGGAACACCATGCTGGCTGAGCGCTACCCGTACTACCTGGCCAACCGACCGAGGCAGCCCAACGCGGAGCTGGCCGTCACCGACAAGTACTCGGGGGAGGTCGTCACGCACGTGGCCGTCGCCGACGCGGCCGCCGTGGAGGAGGCCATCGCCGCCGCGGTGCGCGTGGCGGGGCCCCTGCGGAAGATGGCGCCCTACGCCCGGCAGGCGGTGCTGGAGCACTGCGTGCGCCGCTTCCAGGAGCGGGCGGAGGAGTTCGCGCTCGCCCTCTGCATCGAGGCGGGCAAGCCGCTGCGCGACGCGCGGGCGGAGGTCACCCGCCTCATCGAGACCTTCAAGGCGGCAGCGGAGGAGGCCGTGCGCGGCGGGGGCGAGGTCCTCAACCTGGAGGTGTCCCAGCGCACGGAGGGCTACCGGGGCTTCACCCAGCGCGTGCCGGTGGGGCCGTGCTCCTTCATCACGCCGTTCAACTTCCCGCTCAATCTGGTGGCGCACAAGGTGGCCCCCGCCATCGCCGCCGGCTGCCCCTTCGTCCTCAAGCCGTCGGACCGCACGCCAGTGAGCGCGCTGCTCATGGCGGAGGTGCTCGCGGAGACTGCGTTGCCCGAAGGCGCCTTCTCGGTGTTGCCCGCGCGCCTGGAAGACGTAGGTCCCTTCATCGAGGATGACCGGTTGAAGCTGTTGTCGTTCACCGGCTCGGAGAAGGTGGGGTGGGACCTGAAGGCGCGCGCCGGTCGCAAGAAGGTGGTGCTGGAGTTGGGCGGCAACGCGGCCTGCGTGGTGGACGCGGATCAGGGCGAGCGCCTGGACTTCGTCGCGGACCGCATCGCTCAGGGCGCCTTCTTCCAGGCAGGGCAGAGCTGCATCTCGGTGCAGCGCGTGCTCGCGCACGAATCGCTGTACGACGCGCTGCGGGAGCGGCTCGTCGCGAGGGCCCGGGCCCTGCGCGCGGGCAACCCCCGGGATGAGTCCACCACGCTCGGGCCGCTGATCGACGAGCCCGCGGCGCGGCGGCTGGAGGGATGGATTCAACAGGCCGTGGAGCGCGGAGCCCGGGTGCTGACCGGAGGAGGGCGGCGCGGTGCATTGCTGGAGGCCACCGTGCTGGAGGGCGTCCCCGAGGACGCGTCGCTGTGCGTGGAGGAGGCCTTCGGGCCCGTCGTGCTGCTCCAGCCGTTCCGCGACTTCGACGAGGCATTGCGCCGGGTGAATGACAGCCGCTACGGCCTTCAGGCGGGCCTCTTCACGCAGGACCTGTCGCGGGCGATGCGGGCGTGGGACGAGCTGGAGGTGGGCGGTGTCGTCGTCGGTGACGTGCCGAGCTTCCGGGTCGACACCATGCCGTACGGCGGGGTGAAGGGCTCCGGGCTGGGACGCGAGGGCGTGAAGTACGCCATGGAGGACATGACGGAGCTGCGGCTGCTGGTGCTCCGTCACGGGTGAGGCGTCCGGAAGGGGTGCCCCGTCACGCGCGGGGCATGAGCCGGCCCTGCGTGAGTGTCAGGGCGCGGCGCGGCGGGCGTCCCCTGGGGCGTGCCGGGCTTTCCCCGGTCCGCCTATAAGGGTTCCATGCCTCAGCCCCAACCGGTCGAGCTCACCCCGCGTCGTCGCCGCGCGCTCCTCGTGCAGCGGCTCCTCACCGAGCGGCTGGCCCCCGAGGAGCTTCGCGCCCTGCTCGCCGCGTCCGAGCCGGAAGAGGTCCACGCGGCGCTGCTGCACCTGAGGCGCCGCCTGGAGCGGCTGGAGGGTGGTGACACGCCCGCGTCCCTGGTGGAGGCGCTTCCGGCGTCCCTCGGTGCATGCGCTCCCGAGTCGCAGGTGCTCCTCGCGGAGCTGGCCCGTTTGCTACCTCCGGAGGTTCCCCTGGCGAGGCTGAAGTCGCTGGCGGAGGGCAGGGGGCCGCTCCCCGTTGACGCGGAGGCGGAGTGGCTCGTCACGGAGGTGCTTCGCGAGCCCGCGAAGCTGGCCGTCGTGCCGGGGGGCGCACTGCTGTTGCATGCCGTGCAGCGACTCTCCCCGACCGATGCGGCCGACGCGGAGGCGCTGGTCGACGCGCTGTGCAATCACCTGGACCCGGAGGTCCAGCTCGAGGGGTTCCGCCACCTGGGCGGGGCGCTCGGCCTGGGACTCGTCACGGTGAAGCATGCGCTGGCGGTGGCGGTTCGCGCGCTCGAAGCCCCGGACGCGCGGGTGGCGCTCCAGGCCGCAGAGCTGCTCGCCGAACCCTGGGCGGCGAGGCCCGAACTGGCTCCTTCCCTCGGTTCGCTCCAGAACCTGATGGAGCGCTCGGAGCGACTGGCCCTCGCTTCGCTGCGCATCCTCGCCCGTCGAGGCGACGCCGCCGCGCTGCGGCTCGTGCTGGAGGACGGCCGGCGAGCGCTCCCGGTGCGACGTGAGGCCATGGCCCTGCTGGCGCCGTTCGCGAGCCATGCGGAGTCGCGGCTGTCGCTCCAGCTCTCGCTCGAGGATCCGCTCCTCTTCGGCCCCACGTGCGCGGGGTTGCTCCAGACGCTCTACCGGCGGGGCGTGCGGTGCGAGCCGGACGACGTTCCCCTGGTGCGCGAGCTGTTCCTCTCCAGCCCGGAGATCGCGCCCGAGGTCATCGCGGAGGTGTTGAGTCTCCGGCAGCGTGAATACGTCGAACCGCTGTGGACGCTGTCCGCCACGGACGCGGACTTCACCCGGCACCTCGCGCTCCTGCGGGAGCTGGACGGTCCGGAGGCGCTCGACCTGCTCCGCGCGCTGCTCGTCCGGCCCGAAGCGCGCGCGCTCCGGCCGGAGGTCATCGATGCGCTCGGACACCAGGGACACGAGGCCGCGGAGGAGGACCTCCTCGCCTGTTTCGATGCCGAACCCTGGGCCTGCCTCGATGCGCTTCGCCACCTGGGCGGCGCGCTCACCGTGGCGTTCCTTCGTGCCCACCCGGGCCTGGCTGATTGCGCCTGGCGCGAAGAAGCGCTCGCCCTGCTGGCGGCGCTTGAGGACACACCCACGCCCATGCCCTCGCCCGTGGAAGGTGAGCCGAGCCGTGCGGTGCTCGCGAGCCTTCAGCTCGGCTACGACGACGCGTCCTTCTCCGAGGTCTCCCGCATCGCGCTCCAGACGCAGCATCCGCTGCGACTCCAGGCCATCGGCCAGCTCGGCCATGAAACCCGGCGGCGTGCACTCGAACCGCTGGGGGAGCTGTTGCTCGATGCGGACGAGGACGTCCGGTCCGCGGCGCAGCAGGCCGTCGCACAGGTAGGGCGTGGGCTTCAGGCCCGTGGCCGCTTGCGTCCGGACCGGCGGTCCGCCCCCGTATCGGAAGACGAAGCCGGCGCACGGATCCTCACGGAGTGTCTGCTCGACCTGCTCCAGCGGCGGGACCTGAGCGACGCGCAGCTCGAAAGGGTGCTGGGGCAGCTCGTCGGCCGGAAGCATCCCGCGCTCGCGCGGCGGCTGCGGCGCTTGCTCCGCCATGAGGGCGTGCAGGTGCGGAAGCTCGTGCTGGAGTGCCTCGCGCACTCTGGAGACTCGAGGGCCGTGGCGTGGCTGGTGCCCTTCGCGCGTTCGGAGGACATCTATCGCCTGCGGCAGGCGCTCAGTGGCCTCGGGGTGTTCAAGGTGGAGTGGGCCGTGCCGCTCCTCGCGGCGGGGCTCGCGCACCCCAACATGAACATCAAGAAGACCGCCGCCGAAGCGCTCGCCAACGCGGGCCCTGGCTGGCCTGCGCCCATCGGGTTGATGCTGGGTTGGCTCCGGCGCCACGACAACCCGGGCCTGCGCGAGTCCCTCGTCCGTGCGCTGCGTGCCGCCTGCGGACGGGGCTATGTTGCGACCGTGCTCGATACGCTCGAGGACGCTGACACGCCTCGTGAGCAGGAACTGCTGTGCGAGCTGCTCTCCGGCGAGCTGTCGCCCCATGCGCTCGTCTCACTCCTTCGGCGTGGGACACGCTCCGCGAAGGTGCTGAACGATGCGGTCCATGGCGGAGTCCTCCTGCTTTCGTCGCAGGCGCGCGATGCGCTGGACGTGCTGCTGCGACGCCATGGCCTGTCGCAGTGGATTCCCGCCACGTCCGACGACCCCGTGCAGGCGAGGCTGCTCCGGGAGCGGCGGTTGGATGCGGACCTCGCGTGGATGGATGACGCGCTGTCGTCTGGGGACGCGGCCCTGCTCGAAGCCTCGGAGGAGGAGTTCACGAAGCGGCTCGCGGCGGCGGCCAGCGCGGGCCTCACGGACACGCGAGCGGCCGTCCTCAAGCGGCACCTCGATGGGATTCGCGGTCTGCTGGACAGCCCCAGGCATTCCTTGCGGCGACTGGCCCTGAACCTGCTGACGGCGCTCTCCGGACGGTTGTCCGAGCCCGAGCGGGTGGGGGCGCTCGCGGAGGTCCGACGCGCATGGACGGGGAAGCGCATCGAGCCTCACGAGGCCCTTGGCGTCCTGTACCGGTTGGGGGCCGTGCCTTCGCTGGAGGAGGCACGGATGGCTTCCTCGCTCCCGGATGAGCGCGTGGCGCTCTGGGGGACGGAGCGGCGCATCCTCGCGGGGGAGTTGTCCGGCCCGCGATTGATGGAGGCGCTGAACCAGGCACGCTCGCCTTCGGTGCGGCGGTTCCTCGTTCCGTATGCGCTGCGAGAAGTGCCGCCGCTCCAGGTGCTGGCCGCCGTGGCGCGAGGGCCGCACGGGGACCTGTTGGAACTCGTCCGCGATGCGTGGGACGCACGCGTGCCGGAAGATGCGTTGCTCGCGGAGCTTGCCCAGGCTGCCGTGTCCGCGACGTCCACGCAGGCGGGAGCGCTCGTGCGGTGGATGGCGGCGGTCGGAACGGAGGCGGCCCGCGCGGCCCTGCGGCGACTCGCGCGCCACCATGAACGGGGGCTCGCCCTCGCGGCGTTCGCGGCGCTGGGGACGCCCACTTCGGCGGAGGACGAAGCGCTGCTCGTCGACCTGCTGTCCCATGCCCACGTCGAGCTCCGCCGACAGGCCGCGTGGCATCTCTGGCGGGTGCGGGGACTGCCTCGTCTCCAATCTCTGCTCGACATCATCGGCGAGGCGCAGCCGCTCCGGTGGCTCCCTCCGTGGGCCGTGGACCGGCAGGATCTGGAAGCACTGCGTGCGATGCTCGGCTCCCTCGAAGCCCCGGGCTCCGATGCGGAGAAGTTGGAAGGGGACGTCTGGCTGGAGTCGCTGCTGGAGTTGCTCGGCGGGCTCGTTTCGGAGCGGCGCCTGATGCCCCCCCTGGTCCTGCTCCTGCTGGACGTGTGGCGGATGGGCCGGGGTCGGTCGGTGACGATGGCGGCGGACAGGCTGCGCTGGCTCCCGGCGGCCCGCGTGTTGCCCTTCGTCCTCCCGATGCTTCGAGAAGGCGACACCGCGGCGCTTGAAATCCTCCCGGGCGACACGGTGTGGGGACCCGAGTTGATGGGGATGTTCCTCAAGGCGCGGGGCCTGGCGCGAACGCACTTCCTGGAGTGGCTCCAGCGAGTGGGCACCGTGCAGGGCCGCGATGGCCGGAGACTGGAGGATGCGCTCTTGCGCATCGTCCACGAGGACGACGGTCATCGCGAGGCGGCGTTGCAGGTCCTCGGAGGCCGCGCCTCCTGGGGGAGCCGCGAAGACGCCTTCCGCCTGGCGGACGGGCTCATCGAAATCGTGAACCGGAAGGACGACGCCCAGGCCCTGGCCACGATGTCGCGAGGGCTCGAACGGCAGGGCCCGGAGGTGCGGAGCGCGCTGCTCGCGCGGGTCACCACGCCAGCGCTGCGGACGGAGGTCGTCACCGCGCTCGCGCTCCTCGTCCTGGAGGATCCGTCGCTCGAAAAGAAGCTCCCGGCCGAGCTGATGCGCGACGTGGAGCGGAGGCTGGAGGCGCTGGCCTGGGAAGTCCCCGAGCCGGAAGCGAAGGCGATGAAGTGGATGGTGCTCCGGCGTGCACCTCACGTCGTCGAACGACTGACGGGGCTGCTCGCCCACCGGAAGTCCTCGGTGCGCCTGCATGCGCACCGGCTGCTGAAGGACCAGGTGTCACGGGAGTCGTATCTGGAGCTGACCCGCGAATTGCTCAAGGATGCGGAGGCCGGAAACGTCGTCCGGGCCGTCCGGACGCTCACGTTCGGAGGGCACCTGCCAGCGGTGGCGGAGGTGGCGGCGCTGCTGCCTGACCGCCGCAATGCGGTGGCGCGTGCGGCCTGGGATGGATTGCTCGTCATGGGCGAGGCCGCGTTGCCCGTCCTCCGAGGCGAGCTGGCCCATGCCCGCCCGGACCGCCGCGCGCTGCTCGCCCAGGTCATCTCGAGCCTGGAGCAGGGGCGCCCGTTCTCGCGGTGATGTTCAGCAGGGACCTTGCCGCACACGTCACGGGTTGAATATCCCGTCACCCCTCACGTAGATGGGGCCGTGCGGCGCCAGACCCGGCCCGCACCTCGTCTCAGGGAGAATCAACTCGTATGAACAGGAAGCTCGGCGCGGCAGTGTTCATGATGGCGGCGTGCACCTTCGGCCCGATGACGGCCGCCGCGCAGGAGGACTCGGAGGCAGAGGCCACCATCGATGTCACCGGCTCGGGCGAGACCTCGACCCACGAGTGCAAGCCGGGCAGCACGGTGGAGATCACCGGTGCGTCGAACAACGTCACGCTCACCGGCGAGTGCAAGAGCGTCACCGTGAACGGCTCCAGCAACGTCGTGAAGGTGGAGGCCACTCGCGCCATCGACGTGACGGGGATGTCCAACTCCGTCACCTGGAAGCGTGTCATCGGCAAGTCGAAGCCGAAGGTCAGCCATACCGGCATGGGCAACAAGATCGCCCAGGCGAAGTAATGCCCTGGGGCGACGCGTGACCCCGCCGGTCACGCGTCGTGCCAGAGGACCTTCGTCACCTGCACCACGTGGTCGCGGATGAAGCGGATGGCCTCGTCGTCCTCGACCGCGCCCCGCCAGAGCATCTCCATGGGCGTGCCCTGCAGGGCCAGGGGCACCGCCGTCGTCTGGAGGTGCGGGCGCAGCCGGAGGATGTCGCGCGCGACCATCTTCGGCACCGTGGCGAGCAGCTCACTTCCATCCACCAGGGCGCCGATGCTCTGGAAGGTGGGCACCGACACGCGGATCCGGCGCTGGACGTCGAAGTGGTCCTCCACGACGCCGCGCAGGTCTCCGTTGTACGAGACGATGACGTGCTCGTGCTCCAGGTAGCGCTCCAGCGTGAGGCGCTTGCCGACGCGTGCGTGGCGTGGGTCGTAGAGGCAGACGAAGCCTCCGTTGAAGAGCTCCAGGCGCCGGGTGCCGGCCGGAAGCTCGTCCGCCACCGTCACCGCGATGTCCACCGTGGAGTCCGTCAAGGCCGCCACGACGGTGCGGAACTGGACCGGCAACACCACCAGCCGCATGCGCGGCGCCTCCCGGGCGAGGATCCGGAGCAAGGGAGGAAGCAGCCAGGCCTCGGTCACGTCCGACAGGCCCAGGCGCACCGTCCGCTCGCTCGTCTTCGGGTCGAACGCCACGGGTGACAGCGTGGCCTCCACGAGCGCCCCCAGGTGGGGCCGCGCTGAAGCAAGCAGGCGCTCGCCGCGCGTGGTCAGCGCCAGCCCCCGTCCCGCGCGGACGAAGAGGGGAGCACCTACCGTTGATGCGAGCCGCCTCAGCGCCGCGCTCACCGCGGGCTGCGTGAGGTAGAGGCGCTCGGCTGCCACCGTGACGCTGCCGGCCTCCGCCACCACGACGAAGACGCGGAGCAGGTTGAGGTCCAGGTTCCTCCCATAGATGTCGTTCATGATTGGGATACATCCTATTCAATGGATTTCAGCATGGCGAATGATGAATCTCCCCTCACACGGAAGGGACGACACATGGCCACGCAAGAGACGAAGCAGGCGCAGCGCACGGTGAAGCTGGGTTCCACGGGCCCGGAGGTATTCCCGCTCGGGCTGGGGTGCATGGGGATGTCGGGCATGTACGGCGCGACGGATGACGCGGAGAGCATCCGGACGATCCACGCCGCCATCGACCGGGGCGTCACGCTCCTCGACACCGGGGACTTCTACGGGATGGGGCACAACGAGATGCTCGTGGGGCGCGCCATCGCGGGCCGGCGCGAGCGCGTCCAGTTGTCGGTGAAGTTCGGTGCGCTTCGCGGGCCGGACGGAAGCTGGATGGGCATGGACATGCGTCCCGCCGCGGTGAAGACCTTCGCGGCCTACAGCCTGAAGCGGTTGGGGGTGGACGTCATCGACATCTACCGCCCCGCGCGGTTGGATCCCGCCGTCCCCATCGAGGACACCATCGGCGCCATCGCGGACCTCGTGAAGGCCGGCTACGTGCGCCACATCGGGTTGTCCGAGATGGGCGTGGAGACCCTCCGCCGCGCGCACCGCGTGCACCCCATCGTCGATTTGCAGATTGAGTACGCGGTGTCGACCCGGGGCCCCGAGGCGGCCATCTTCCCCGCGCTCAACGAGCTGGGCATCAGCGCGACGCTCTACGGCGTCCTCTCACGCGGGCTCCTGACGGGGAGCAAGCCGAAGGGGCAGGGCGACTACCGCGCCTACCTGCCGCGCTTCGCCGGCGCCAACGGTGAGAAGAACCAGGACAGCGTGGCCGCCCTCCAGCGCTTCGCCCAGGAGCGGCGGATGACGCCGGGCCAGCTCGCCATCGCCTGGGTGTTCGCGCGCCAGCCCGGCTTCGTTCCGGTGGTGGGCGCGAAGACGGAGGCGCAACTGGACGACGCGCTGGGCGCCCTCGCCCGGCCGCTGTCGAAGGAGGACGTGGCGGCCCTGGAGTCGCTCGTGACGATCGCTGGCGACCGCTACGGGGCGGAGCAGATGCACCACCTGGACAGCGAGCGCCGGTAGCCGCGGCGGCAAGGAATGGCCCGCCGCGGACAACCCAGAGTCAGGCGGCGGGTCAGTAAACCCAGACACTCTTCGGGTGGTAGCCCAGGCTGCTGACCGAGGTGTGGGCGTCGATGGGGTGCGGGCCTCCGTCGCAGTCCTCATTGAAGAACAGGGATGCGGTGTACCCGTTCGTGTTGATGACCGAGTTGGCCCGCCCCTCCCAGCCGTGCTCCGGGAGGTTCACGCACGTTCCCGCCACGGGATCGATGGCCTGGACCATGAAGACCTCACCCGTGAAGTCCTCACCCTCGAAGAGGCAGAGGGTGCCAGGGAACGGACAGGGCGAATCGGTGTCCTGGGCTGAAACGCCCGCGGGCAGCAGGGCCGTCATCGCCAGGGCCGCGGCCGCGGCGAGGATGCGCGACCGGGGGAGCTGACGACGCGGAGAATGACCTTCGGTGTGCGTGCGCTTGAGTCCGTGCATGGCTGCTCCTCCACCGCCCGTCATGGGCTGGTTCCGTTGTCAGCTTCAGTAGACCCAGACACTCTTCGGCTGGAACGACAGGGAGTTCTGCCCCGAGTGGGGATCGACAGGGTGGGGGCCGCCGACACAGTCCGCGTTGAGGAACAGCGACGCGTAATAGTTGCCTGTGTTGATGGCCGAATACGCCCGGTCCTCCCAGCCATGCTCCCCCAGGTTGACGCAGACGCCCACGCCGGGAGTGATTGCACGGACGTTCCAGACCGCGCCGGTGTAGTCCGTGCCCTCGAACAGACAGAGGACCCCCGAGAAGGGACAGGGGGAGTCCGTCTGCGCCAGGGCGCTCCCTGGCATCAGCAGCAACGCTCCCGCCGTGAGTCCTGCCACCAGGGCGGTCTTCCACCCGAGGGAAGCAGCGTGCTGGAAACGAACCTTGTCGTGCGTGCGCTTGAGCCAGTGCACCATGAGGCCTCCGCTGCCCATCCCGGGCAGGTTCCGGTGTGAACGGCAGCAGCGGAGTATAGCCAGTCGTGATGATGAAACTTGGATTTCGCTATTAGTGTGAAAATGCAGTGAGCTGGGGTTGCAACACCCCCATTGAAAGGCAATGGCTCAAGCGAGCTCCACCGCGCCATCCGTCCCCACCCGCAGCATGACGTGCGCTGGAGGGGCGCTGGCGTGCCCGGCGAGCCACTGGGCCAGCCGCGTCACCACGTGCTGCTCCACCGCGCGCTTCAGGGGCCGGGCGCCGTAGCGCGCGTCGAAGCCGGTGCGCGCCAGGTACTCCACCACGTCCTCGCCGAAGGACACCTTCACGCCCCGGCGGGCGAGCCCCTCGCGCGTCAGGGCTGCCTCCAGCGTGCGACGCGCCAGGGCGTGGATGACGTCCGGGGTGAGGGACCGGTAGGGCACCACCTGATCCAACCGGTTCAGCAGCTCGGGCCGGAAGAAGGCGGTGGCGGCGCCCAGGTAGTGCTGCTCCATGTCGCGCACGCTGCCTCCGCCAAAGCCGAGTGAACGCCCCGCGCTGTCCGCGCCCAGGTTGCTGGTGAGCAGCACCACGGTGTTGCGGAAGCTGACGGTGCGGCCGGTGCCGTCCGTGAGGCGTCCCTCGCCCAGGACCTGGAGCAAGAGGTCATGCACGCCTGCGTCCGCCTTCTCCACCTCGTCCAGCAGCACCACGCCGAAGGGCTGCTCACGTACGCGGCGCGCGAGGCCTCCCTGCTGGCCGCCCCCTTCGCCCACCAGTCGCCCCGCGCTGCCCGGCGCCGCGTACTCCGCCATGTCGAAGCGGGCCAGCCGGGACGTGTCGCCGAAGAGGTACTCCGCCAACGCCAGCGCGGACTCCGTCTTGCCCACGCCGGTGGGGCCCAACAGCAGGAAGACACCCAGCGGGCGGGACGGATCCGCCAGTCCCGTCTTCAGCGTGACGATGAGGTTGCGCAAGAGAAGCGTGGCCTCGTCCTGGCCGACGATGCGCTCGCGGAAGCGCCGCAGGAGGGCCTCCGGATCCAGGCGCATGGACGTGTCCACCAGCTCGCGCGGATAGCCGGTGCGCGTGCAGAAGGCCTGCGTCACCCCGGCCGCGTCCACCTCGCCAGTGGGGGAGGGCTGGGTGCTGGCCGAGCGCAGCAGGGACACCGCACCACCAGGGGGCGGACCGTCTCCGAAGCGCTCCGTCAGTTCGGCGGCCCGCTCCAGGGCGTCCGCGGTGAAGCGCACCTTGCGCGCGCGGGCCACCCGCTGCGAGGCCTGCTGGAGCGCGTCGCGCGCGGCCCCGGCATCCAGGGGGGCCACGGAGAAGTGCCGCAGCGCCTGCAGGAAGGCCCCGTGCGTCCGCTCCGCGCGGGCCACGTCCTCCGGGGTGGCCTCCAGCACCAGCGTCACCTCGCCGCCCTCCAGGGACGGCAGCAGGTGGCGCGCCACGTCCAGGCCGGTGTCACCGCCGCCCAGCGAGAGCAGCTCCGACAAGCTGTCCAGGTGCAGCACCGCGCGGCGCACGCGCAGCGCCTCCACCATGGCCTGCACGCGCTCCTGCCACTGCCCCAGGTAGCGCATGCCCGCCATGATGCGTCCGCCCGACGTGCTGTACACCTCCAGGCCGTGCAGGGGATGGCCGGCCCCCGCGCCTTCCGCGCGCTGCACCAGTTCGTGCACCAGCGCCGTCTTGCCCACGGAGGCCGGGCCCACCAGCAGCACGCTGGCGCGGGCGCTCGCGGTGACGGTCTCGGCGAGCCGGGCCACCTCCGCGTCGCGCCCCCACGCGCGCTCCAGGAGGCCCGCGCGCGCCTCCTCGTTGAGGCAGCGGCTGGCCTCCGCGAGCCCGGCGGGCGGAGGCGGGCGCCGGGACTGCTTCGGGCCCTCCTCCTCGGCGCGGGCCTTCGTCGGCTTCATGCGCGTCGACACGGACAGCGTCTCCACCGACTCCTCGCCCAGGTATGCAAGCCCGTGCAGCCGCTCCAGCGGCGCGAGGTACAGCTCGTGGCGGACCAGCTCCTCCACGTAGGACTCCAGGTCCGCCGTGTCGTGCAGCGTGCCCTCCACGCCCACGCGTGGCACCCACACCCTGAGCGGCCCCTTCGCCGCGTCGCCCTTGCGCGCGGCCCGGGCCGCGCCCCGCCCGCCATGGGTCACCACCGTCAGGCGCAGCGGTACGGGCAGCAGCCGCCCATGCTGCATGGCGCGCACGGTGAGGGCCATGCGGCGCTGGCGCAGGTCCGCCCAGTGCGTCACGTCGTCCGACAGTTCGCCCCGGCGCAGGAGGCGGCCCAGCACCTCCGCGATGTCCAACCGCGCGGCGTTCAGGTCGCTCGCGAACGAGGCCAGATGCGGGTGCGTCAGCACGTGGGCCGCCACGCCCAGTCCTGGATAGCGGCGCACGAAGAGGTGGAAGTTCTTGTCCATGGCTCAGCCCTCCTTCCGGGCCGCGTGCCGCAGCACGCACCCGGCCCATCCGAGCGCCTCGAACGGTGAGCGCTGGCTTGCCAGGTGCATGAGGCCGCCCGTCCTTCCTTCCAGCACCGCGCGGCCCCGGTCCTGCTCCCGCGCCGTCCCCATCCGCCGCGCCTCGCGCTCCGTCGCGCGCACCGCGTCCCGCGCGGCCACCGCCCGGGACACGTCGTCCATCCGTCCCGCGACGCCGTCCAGCGACTCCAGGCGCACGTGCGACCGGCGCATCCCGTCTCCGCGGCGGGACTCCACCAGCGCATAGCCCTCCAGCGGCGCCAGCACCTCCGCGAGGCCGAAGGCCGTGAGGCTCACGGCCATGCGCCGCACCCGCACCGCCGCGGGACGCTGCTCGCCGGATGTCGTCGTCCATGCGATGCGGCCGTCCGGCTCGACGCGCTCTTCGTACACGCTCACGCGCCCCAGGGCCTGCGGCAGCGTGCGCACCACTGACTCCAGCGCGGACACGGACGCATCGCCCAGTCCTTCGATGAGCAGGGTCCGTGTGTCCGGACCGCGCTCGCGGCAGGCGAGCTGATGCGACAGCCACTCCACCTCGTCCCACAGGTCCACCACGCGAGGGCGGCAGCGACGCAGCCGCTCCTCTCGGGACACCGGCAGGGGCACGGAGGCATAGGACGGCCGGGCCCGGAGGCCCCCGCGACCGGGGTTGCGGCGCCAGTCGTACGCGCGCTCGACCTCCTTGGGCACCGCCTCTTCGGTCTCCAGGAAGTCGCGCTCCGCAAGCTCGGTCTCCCGGATGTCCACCGCCTCCGCGCGCAGGCGCTCCAGCCGCTCCACCAGCTCCAACGCCTCCGGGCCCACCTGGGGAGCGCCGAGCGCTTCCAGCCGTGCCGCCGTCTCCTCCAGCACGCGCGACACGTCCGCAAGCGTCCAGGCCGCCGGGTCCGGCTGCGGCGCCCAGGCCTTCTCACGCGACAGCAGCTCCACGCAGAGGCCCATGTCGTCGCCCCGGGGGAACAGCTCCACCCGGGCCAGGTCCTCGGCGCCGCGCTGCACCAGGTGGTGGGCCAGGGGCACCGTGAGGCGCCGCTCCAGCGCGCGCTTGAGGGGACGGGCGCCGTAGCGCGGGTCATAGGCCTGCTCCACGAGCAGGTCCAACAGCGCGGGCTCCACCTCCACCAGCACGTTGCCCCGGCGGATGCCCCGGCGCGACAGCAGCGACTCCAGCGCGTGCTCCACCACCACGCGCAGCGCGGCGGGCGTCAGCGGGCGGAAGGGCACCACGCGGTCCAACCGGTTGAAGAACTCCGGGCGGAAGAAGGCGCGCACCGAGGACAGGTAGTGCGCCTCCGCGCTCTCCGCCGTGCGGTGGAAGCCGGTGCGGGCCGCGGCCTCGCGCACGCCCAGGTTGGACGTCAGCACCACCACCGCCTGGCGCGCGTCCACCGTGCGGCCCGCGCCGTCCGTCAGCCGCCCTTCGCCCAGGAACTGGAGCAGGGCATCGAAGATGCGCGGGTGGGCCTTCTCCACCTCGTCGAAGAGCACCACGCAGAAGGGCTGGGTGCGCAGCGCGGTCGTCAACTCGCCGTCCGGCGCGCCCGGCATGCCCAGCAGCCGCGTGATGCTGGACGCGGACACGAACTCCGACATGTCGAAGCGCACCAGCCGCCCCTCGCTGCCGAAGAGCGTGCGCGCCAGGGCCTTGGCCGTCTCCGTCTTGCCCACGCCGGTGGGGCCCACGAAGAGGTAGGTGGCCAGCGGCTTGTCCGGCGGTTGCAGCGAGCGCTGGAGCGTGAGGATGGCATCCACCACCGCGGTCACCGCCTCCGGCTGGCCCGCCACCTGCGCGGCCAGCTCGCGCTCCAGCGTGTCGCGCGTCTTCGGCGGCTCGCTGCCCAGCACGAAGTCCGGCAGCCCCGTCTGCTCGCGCATGGCGGCGGTGACGTCCTCCTGCGTGAAGCGGCGCACGCCGTTCTCCTCGGTGCCGGACCGCGACACCACCCGGCGCAGCAACCGGACGGCCTTGCCCGGGAAGGCCTCGTGCGCGACGAAGCGCTGCTGGAGGTCGAGGAGCGTCTCCAGCGCCAGCGGGGACAGCCGCACCGCGCCTGCGTCGCTGGAGGCCTCCAGTTCGCGCAGCGTGCCCAGCAGCGCGGGCAGCGTGGCGCGCGCG
>NZ_RAVZ01000670.1 GCF_003611635.1 Corallococcus terminator
GGGCGTGGAATCGCGACGATGCTGGGGGAGGCGGGCGCGACGGTGTACTGCACCGGGCGCAGCGTGCGGGGCCGGCTGGCGAGCGGCGATGCGCGGCCGGAGACGATTGAAGAGACGGCGGAGCTTGTCACCGCTCGGGGTGGGAAGGGCATCGCGGTGCGGGTGGACCACTCCGTGGAGGCGGAGGTGGAGGCGCTGTGCCAGCGCATCCGCGCGGAGGCGGGCCAGTTGGACGTGCTCGTCAACGACATATGGGGCGGGGAGTCCCTGTCTGAACTTGGGGCGCCGTTCTGGAAGCAGTCGGCCCAGAACGCCCGGACGATGTTCGATCGCGCCATCGTCACCCACGTCATCACCAGCCGCCACGCGGTGCCGCTGATGCTGGAGCGGAACCAGGGGCTCATCGTGGAGGTGACGGATGGGGACCACTTCGGCTACCGGGGCGGGCTGGCGTACGACGTGACGAAGATGGCCGTCATCCGCCTGGCGTTCGCGATGGCGCGCGACCTGCGCCGCACGAACATCACCGCGCTCGCCGTGACGCCGGGCTTCCTGCGCTCCGAGGAGATGTTGGCCGGCTTCGGCGTGACGGAGGCGAACTGGCGCGACGGGGCGAAGGTGCATCCGGACTTCATCGCGTCGGAGACCCCCAGCTACGTGGGCCGGGCGGTGGCGGCGCTCGCGGCGGACCCTGGCGTGCACCGGCGGGCGGGACGTGTCGTCGCGTCGTGGACGCTGGCGCGGGAGTACGGCTTCACCGACCTGGATGGCTCCCAGCCGCACTGGGCGGAGCACTTCGCGAAGACCTACGGGACGCGGTATCCCGTCGCGGATGACTCGGCCTATGCGTCGTGGTTCGGCGGCCCCATCGAGATCGCCGTCCCCGAGTGGCCTGTCTACTGAGGGCAGGCTGCCGCCCCTCGGGGGGAAATGGGGGCCATCCCCGCGACCCGGACAACGCGCTATGGTCTGACGCGAGAGGTCGCGCACATGGCGAAGGGGCAGAACAGGAACCGTGAGCCGGAGCCCGTCGACGAGACCCGCGTCGCGCCGCTCGATGATCTGGATGAGACGGAGGAGGTCCGCACCGAGCAGACCCAGGCGCCTCCTCCGGCGCCCCGGGCTTCCGACGCTGGATTGCCTTCGGCGGGAGGCACCGGTCGCAAGTCGTGGGGCAACCAGACCCGTGTCGCGCCCACCACGGGCGCGGACATCCGCGCGTCCGAGCTCGCCGGGTACGAGGCCCGGATGACGCCGCCCCCGGTGCCCGACGAGGACCTGCCGCTGGAGACCCGGGTGTCGGAACCCCT
>NZ_RAVZ01000671.1 GCF_003611635.1 Corallococcus terminator
GCGGTGGCGTTCGCGCCGCTGGGGTGTGGCGGTGGTGCTGGCGGGCTGCGCGGCCGTGTATGGCTGGGTGCGCACCGAGCAGCCCTCCAACTCACGCGACTGGGCGCCGGACCTGGCGCGCGCGCCGTGGGCTGAAATCGCGGGCACGCAGGTGACGCTCCACGAGGTGCGCGACTTCCGCTACCGCAGCACCACCGACTGGGAGCCGGCCTGGTACACGGCCACCTACGACACGGACGCACTCACGGGGGCGTCGTTCATCGTGGAGCCCTTCTCCAGGTTCTACGGCGCGGCGCACACGATGGTGTCCTTCAGCTTCCAGGACGGCCGCCACGTGGTGTTCTCCGTGGAGGTGCGGCGGGAGAAGGGGGAGACGTTCTCCGCGGTGGGCGGCTTGTTCCGCCGCTTCGAGCTGGCCTACGTCGTGGGCGACGAGCGGGACCTCATCCAGCTTCGTTCCAACCACCGGCACGACACCGTGTATCTGTATCCGGTGCAGGCGTCTAAGGAGCGCGTCACCGCGTTCTTCCTGGACATGGTGCAGCGGATGAACGGGCTGAAGACGGCGCCGGAGTTCTACGACACGCTCACCAGCAACTGCACCACCAACCTGGTGCGCCACTTCGAGAAGGTGGCCACGAAGGACGTGCCGTACGACCACCGCACACTGATGCCCGCGTTCGCGGATGAGCTGGCGTACGAGCTGGGCATCATCGACACGGACGTGCCGCTGGAGCAGGTCCGCTCGCGCTACCACATCAACGCGCGCGCCCTGGCGGCGCAGGGGCAGGACGACTTCTCCCAGCGCATCCGCGCCCCCGAAGCCACCGCCACCGCCCCGGCGCCCTGACGTCAGGGGCTAAGCGGGCTTCAGGTCGCCCTGGAGGTGGCGCTCGTAGTGGCCCTCCAGCGCGGTGAAGTAGCCGCGCTCCTCCCACAGCTCCTGGAGGAGCCGGTCGGTGAGGGACTTCACCTCCGCGCTCTCGCCTTCGCGGTCGGGCACGCGGGGGCCCTTCTTCGGATCCAACAGGGCGCGGGTGGCCTCCGCCATCAGGAGCCGGCTGCTCCGGAAGAGCCGGCGCAGGGCCTGGTTGATGGGGCGGGCGTCCACCTCCTTGCAGGCGGCGATGATGGCGGCCTGCACCCTGCGGGGCGCATCCCCCTGGAGGGAGGTGGCGTCCAGGTCGCCGCGCTCCAGGGCGTGGTGCAGCAGGTAACCGTGGTGCAGGCACACGGAGGTGAGGTCCACGCAGTCCTTCACCCAGAGGACGAAGAAGACCTTGCGGAACACCTTGCGCACCGGGAAGAGGGCCACGGCCTTCAGATAGGACAGGAGCCGTCCGCCCAGGCCGCGGGCCTCGTGGGAGCCGGCCAGCAGCTCCACGGCCTTGTCCGGGGCCTTGAGGCCCTTCTCCTTGAGCTGGTCGCGCACGGCCTGCTCGCGCACCTGGCGCAGGGCGTAGTCGTCCAGGAAGGGCACGGGGATGAGCGGGGTGAGCCCGGCCGCCACGGCGTGGAAGGCCACGCGGGCGAGCGAGGGCGGCACGGCGGTGGGAGGG
>NZ_RAVZ01000672.1 GCF_003611635.1 Corallococcus terminator
ATGGGTGGGGCTCCAGGCGGGCGGCCACTCTAGCGCCGCCAGGGCTCCCCCACGAGCCCCCCGAGGGCCCGGGCCTTCCGCCTCAGTCCGCGCCCTTGATGCAGGCGACAGGCTTGAGGCGGTGGGCCACCCGGGCGAGTCCGGCCTGCTCCACCGTCTCCAGCACGTCGTCCAGGTTCTTGTAGCAGGGCCCGGATTCGTCCAGCGGGGTGGTGCGGGTGTTGAGGAGGATGCCGGCCTCCTTCATGCGCAGGTCGGTCTCCTCCTGCTGGAGCTGCCGGCGCGCGGCGGCGCGGGACAGCCGCCGCCCGGAGCCGTGGTTCACCGAGTAGATGGACTTCTCCGCGCCGGGTTCGGCGAAGAGGATGGCGCTGCCCGTCTCCATGGAGCCGGGGATGAGGATGGGGTGGCCGGTGGACTCCCACACGGTGCCCTTGAGGGCGGGGTGGCCGCCGGGGAAGGCCCGCGTGGCGCCCTTGCGGGCGACGAACTTCCCGGCCTCGCGCTGGATGAGGTTGTGGGAGATCTCGTAGTAGATGCTCGCGGTGCCGCCGAACACATCCTCCAGGGCGCCGCACACGGCCTCGCCGATGAGCAGGCGGTTGGCCACGGCGAAGTTGGCCGCCATGTTGTGCAGGTTCCAGTAGGAGCGGCCCAGGGCGCTGTCCGCGTCCAGCCAGATGAGGTCCTCGCTGCGGCTCTTGAGGCCCAGGTGCGCCGCGCCCTCCACGAAGAAGTGCTTGGCGATGTTCCAGCCGAAGCCCCGGCTGCCGGTGTGGAGCATCACCCAGACACGGCCCTGCTCATCCACCTGCATCTCGGTGAAGTGGTTGCCGCCGCCCAGGCTGCCCAACTGGCCGCGCTTGTCGTAGGCGCGCACGGGGATGTCCACCCCGGTGTCCTCCACGGGGATGAAGTCGCGTTCGGTGACGGAGCTGCCCCGGCCCAGGGCCTTGGCGCCGTGGCGCAGCACCTCCTTCACGGTGCTTTCGCTGAGCTTGCGCTGCTTGCGGACCCGCTTGGCGCCCACGCCGACGGCGATGCGTTCGGTGACCTCGTTGATCCACTGGCGGCGCTTCTCGGGGTCCGCCACGTCCTCCACCTTGAGGGAGGTCTGGAGCTGGACCATGCCGCAGCCGATGTCGTAGCCGGCGGCGGTGGGCAGGAGGATGCCGTCGGTCTCCACGATGGTGCCAATGGGGACGCCGTAGCCCACGTGACAGTCGGGGGTGACGGCGACGCGGGTGACGCCGGGGAAGGTGGCGGCGTTGACCATCTGGTCGAAGACGGCGTCTTCCATCCCGGGGGACTCCGGGGTGCCGTCTCCCCAGAGGAGCTTGTCGGAGAGGAACAGGTCCGCGTGCACGCGCATGGTCTTGGTGCGCGGCAGGACGTAGTGGCCCTCGGAGACCTTTTCCAGGTGTTGTTTCCAGCTCATGGCGTGTGACCCCAGGTGGGTGAACCCGCGGCAGGGACGAAGCCGTCCTTCATATCTGACGGAGGTGGGGTTTCGGACATCCGGAAGGTTGCCTGCCTGGTGGGGGCG
>NZ_RAVZ01000673.1 GCF_003611635.1 Corallococcus terminator
CCGCCACCACCACCGCCGTTACCGCCGCGGCGCTGACCGCCATTGCCCCGGCCACCGCCACGCCCACCCGAAAGGGGCGGACGGTCGTCCTCCACCAGGTCGCCCGGAAGCGTCGCGGGGAGCAGCGAACGGAAGCTCGCGTCCGCCACCACCGGCACGCTGCGGCGGATGGTGCGCTCGATGTCGCGCAGGTACTCGCGCTCCTCGGAGTCGCAGAACGACACGGCCTGGCCGCTGGCGCCCGCGCGGCCGGTGCGGCCGATGCGGTGCACGTACTGCTCCGGCACGTTGGGCAGGTCGTAGTTGAACACGTGCGACAGCCCGTCGATGTCGATGCCGCGCGCCGCGATGTCCGTGGCCACCAGCACGCGCAGGGTGCCCGCGCGGAACTCGTCCAGCGCGCGCTCGCGGGCGTTCTGGCTCTTGTTGCCGTGGATGGCGTCGGCGCGCACGCCCGCCTGCGTGAGCTGCTTGGCCACGCGGTTGGCGCCGTGCTTCGTGCGCGTGAACACCAGCGCGCGCGGGATGGCCTTCACGTCCTGGAGCAGGTGCGTGAGCAGCGCGCGCTTCTCCTCGCGCTTCACGAAGTACACCTGCTGGCTCACCGTCTCCGCGGTGGTGGACGCGGGCGACACCTCCACCCGCACCGGATCCTTCAGGATGTTGCGCGCCAGGTCCACGATGTCCGGCGGCAGCGTCGCGCTGAAGAACAGCGTCTGGCGCTCCTTCGGCAGGACCTTGATGACGCGCCGGACGTCATGGATGAAGCCCATGTCCAGCATGCGGTCCGCCTCGTCGAGCACGAACACTTCGAGCGCGCGCAGCGTCACGTGGCCCTGATCGATGAGGTCCAACAGGCGGCCCGGCGTCGCCACCAGGATGTCCACGCCCTGGCGCAGCGCCTGGACCTGCGGCGTCTGGCCCACGCCGCCGAACACCACCGCGTGGCGCAGGGGCAGGTTCTTGCCGTACGTCCCGAAGCTCTCACTGACCTGGCTGGCCAGCTCGCGCGTGGGCGTCAGCACCAGGCAGCGCACCGGACGCGCGCCGCCCGCCGGAGCCTTCGCCGACAGCCGCTGGAGGATGGGCAGCGCGAACGCCGCCGTCTTGCCCGTGCCCGTCTGGGCCACGCCCAGCACGTCCTTGCCCGCCAGTGCATGCGGGATCGCCTTCACCTGGATGGGCGTCGGCGTGGTGTAGCCCTCGGCCTTCACGGCCTTGAGGAGTGATTCAGTCAACTGCAGTTCGTCAAACGTCATGGAATCCCGCGATGATGGGTTGGCGCGCTTCCCCCTCAGGCGGGGGGCCGACCGCGCAGCGCGCCCTCCCGCGAAATTGCGGGGGCGCCTGGCGGTGCGCGGTCAGGCCGCGAAGCGGCCCGAAGCACCTGGAAGTTTCCAGGAACCCGTAGGACCCCCGGGAGGATTCCCGGTGCGGCCCACGGTCCAACCACACTGCCTGCAACGGGGGGCAATGTCCCGGGAAATCCATCCCGCCCGGCCGGCCCGCCCCTGTGGAGATTTCGGACAGGGCTGCATGCCTGC
>NZ_RAVZ01000674.1 GCF_003611635.1 Corallococcus terminator
ATACAGCTCTGCTCATACAATCCGAGCTTCACCGTGGCCGAGCCCTGACTCATCGTCTTGATGCAATCCTCGGCCCCCTGCGCCGTTCCCTGAGACAGACACAGCCAGACCAGACACAGCCCCGCCATCATCTTCTTCATGTGGTTCGCCCTCCGTTGGGTTTCGAGTCAGGGCTACAGCAGCGGCTTGCTGGCGGTCTCGGATGCCTTCGTGTCCACCTTCTTGTTCTTCGGCTCCTGCCTGGCGGCCTTGTCCTCCTCGAGCGTGAGCGTCTTGGGCTCGGCCGACTTGGACTGCTCGGGAGGAGCCGTCTTCGCGGCGGTGGGAGGAGGCGTCTTGTCCGCGGCGAATGCTCCGGACGTGACACAGACAAGGCACAACGTCACCCAGCTCTTCATGGGAACGATTCCTTTCAAGACTGAAGTGATTCACGGGCCCCATGAATGACGGGAAGCCCCACCACGGCGGGCCCACGCGCACTGTCACCGCGTGGCACCCGATTCACAATCACCCTGACAGGAGGGTTGCTGTTGCGATGCGAACAGCGAAAATGCTACCGGGCGCTCCGCTGCAAGTAGAGCGCGAACGGCACCTGGGTGATGGCCTCGCCGGAGAGCGGAACCTCCAGCGTGCCGTCATACCGCGCGGGCCTGCGGCCCTTCGAGACGGCCTCGGGCTGGATGGTGATGCTCATCCCCACCTTCAGGAACGGCTCCCGTGAGTCTTCCGCCTCGGGCGCCTTCAGCCCGAAGTAGAGGTCCAACTCGTAGCGCTGGGTCAGCTCGTTGGCGCGGAACGCCGCGCGCTCCACGAGCAGTTTCTCGTCCAGCTTCTTCAGGACGCCGGGGATGAAGTCCACCTGGAACGTCCCCTCCAGGGTCTGGATGACATCCTGGACGCTCTTGAGCGACTGAGGGTCGACGGCGATATCGAGTGCCATTGCGCGCCTCCGGAAAGTCTGGGCCAGGACGGGGGTGATAGCGCACAACCCACACGCGGATGAAGTCCTCGTGACGGTGACGTCGACTCCGCGACAGGGATGAAACCCTCGTGTCGAGAAGTCGAGTGAGGAAGACCGTCTGACTTCAGGCGGTCCTCCCCCGGAAGAGGCCCCTGATGCTCCAGGGGCCTCGGTCAACGGGGACTCAGGGCACTGTGAGGATTTCGGCGCCCTGCTCGGTGACGAGCAGCGTGTGCTCGAACTGCGCGCTGCGGCTGCCGTCCGCGGTGACGGCGGTCCACCCGTCGTCCCACGTGCGGTGTCCCCAGCCACCCTGGTTGATCATCGGCTCGACGGTGAAAATCATGCCCGTCTGCATGACGGTGTCGGCCTCCGGCTCGTAGTAGTGCGGAATCTGGAGGGCCGTGTGGAACGTCTCTCCGATGCCGTGGCCGCAATAGGCGCGCACCACGCTCACGCCGTTCTTCGTGGCGTGCGCTTCAATCGCGCGGCCGATGTCGCTGACGGGACGGCCGGGCTTCACGGCGGCGAGGCCCTCGTTCAGGCACTCGCGAGTGATTCGCACC
>NZ_RAVZ01000675.1 GCF_003611635.1 Corallococcus terminator
GCTTCACCTTCCGCCCCACCCTCCGCGACGGAACCGGAAGTCGCGACGCCCGCGCCCCCCGTCTGCACGCGCTACCTCCAGGCGGGCCAGGTGGTGGTGCGCGAAGGGGACCCCGGCAATTCGATGTTCGTCGTGCTGGAAGGCCGCGTCGCCGTGCTGCGCGGCAACGACGGCGCCGCGAACACGGAGGTGGGCCGCCTGGGCGCCGGGGAGTTCTTCGGAGAGCTGGCACTGCTCACCGGCACGAAGCGCACCGCCACGGTGGTGACGGTGGAGGACGTGGTGCTGCTGGAGCTCACCCAGGCCGGCGTCCGGGAGCTGGGCAAGGACTACGGCGTCAAGGGCGACGAGATGCAGGTGACCGCGAAGGAGCGCCTGCTCGCGGACACCCTGCGCAGCAACCCGCTCATCGCCGCCCTGCCCCAGGAAGTGCAGCACGAGCTGGGGGACGCCTTCGTGCCCTGCACCGTCCCCGCGGGCGAAACACTGCTCACCCGGGGCCAGCCGGGCGACGCCCTCTACGTCCTCCTGCGCGGCAAATGCGAGGTCTTCCACACGCATGGCGACGGTCGCCAGTCGCCCTATCCGCTGCTGGAGGAGGGCGCCCTCTTCGGGGAGATCTCCCTCTTGCGCAGCCGGCTGGCCACCGCCACCGTGCGCACGGTGACGCCGTGCACGCTGCTCAAGCTGGAGCGCGAGGTGTTCCGCAAGGCGTTCCTGGGCCAGCCCGACCTGCGAGGCGCCCTGGTGCGCCTGGGCCTGGAGCGGCTCAAGCACACCATCGAGGTCATGGGCGACAAATAGCTAGCCGTGAATCGTCTCGCCTGCCTCCAGCATGGCGACGAACTTCTCCAGCCGGCGCGCGCGGGTCTCCGGCTTCTTCGCGTCGTGGATCCGGTACAGGATGGCGTAGCGGTTGGACCCCTTGAGCGTGGCGAAGAACGCCTTCGCCTTCGGGTTCGCGTCCAGCGCGCTCAGCAGGTCCTCCGGGACGGCGATGGCCGAGGGCGACGCGTAGGCCGCGTCCCACCGCCCGTCGGCCCGGGCCGCGTCCACCTCGCGCAGGCCCGCGGGGCGCATCCGTCCCGCGGCGACGAGCGCGTCCACCTTGCCGCAGTTGATCTTCGACCACCTGCTCCGGGCCCTGCGGGGCGTGAAGCGCTGGATCCAGTGGGTGTCGTCGACCGGTTTCGCCTGCCCGTCGATCCAGCCGTAGCAGAGCGCCACGTCCACCGCCTGGGCGTACGTCACGGACGCGATGCCCGACAGCTTCTTCGCGAACTTCAACCAGACGCCCGGTGCGTCGGCGTGGTGTTTCGCCAGCCACTGCTCGAACGCCTTCTCCGACGCGAACGGCACGATGGGAAGTTCCTGCTTCGCCTTCATCCAGCCATCCCTCCAGGGCAGGGTTCAGGACATTCCCGCCGACAAAGCCCCACCGGCACTCTACCGGCGGAAGGCAGCCGGGGCGGAAGCCGTTATGAACAGGGCCATGGCCGACCCCAGTCCCCGTCCACCCCACCC
>NZ_RAVZ01000676.1 GCF_003611635.1 Corallococcus terminator
TGCCAGGGGGGCCGGCGTGGTGGCGACCGGGGCCGCGGTGGGTGCTGGCGCCGCGGCGGCAGCGCCACCTCCTCCGGCGAGCGAACGTTCCTGGGCACGGATGCGCTCCACGTCGGCGAGCGACACCACGCGGGTGCTCTCCTCCTCGGCGGGACCTTCAACGGTGATGACGTTCTGGCAGTTCTTGCAACGGACCTTGACCGTCTTGCCGCGGACCTTCTCGTCCGCAATGGAGTACCGCTTCTGGCAATTGTCGCAGGTGAAGTTCAAAGGGGTGTCCGGCTCTCGGGGGAAACCGACAAGGATGCTACCGCCAGAAATCCCCCGTGCAAACACACGGTTGACTCTGACCGTGGGCCCATCTATTCAGCCGCCCTCCCTTTTTTCTCTAGCTTCGATGAGGGTGGGTGCATGGCGGCGAAGGATCTCGGGAACAAGCACGTCTGCTTCAAGTGCGCGGCGAAGTTCTACGACTTGAAGAAGCCTGACGCCATCTGCCCCAAGTGCGGGGCGGATCAGAAAGATGCGCCGGCGCCCAAGCCTGAGGGCAAGCGCAGCCGCCTCGCGGCCACGCCGAAGATCATCGAGCCGGAGCCGGAGGAGACGCCCGCCGCCGAGGAGGACGAGGACGGCATCGAGGCCTTCGAGGACGAGGACGCCGAGACGCCGGGCGAACCGGCCGAAGACGAAGAAATCTAGGCTTCCCGCGCGGTTCGCGGGTTTCCAGGGCCCCCCGAGCTTGCTCGGGCGGGCCCTTCTGCTTTTCCGGCAGCCTCCGGGAGGCTTCCGCGGGGCGGGGGCTGGCATCGTGCCCACCCGCCCCAGTCCGTCAGGTGCGGCTCAGGCGCGCGGGGACGGAGCCACCGACAGCTCGGTCAACACGCGGCGGATGTGCTCGTAGAGGCCCTGCCCCATCTCCTGCATTCCCACGGGCCGCGCTCCCTTGCGACGAGCCCCGGGAGTCACCTGCTCGACTTCAGCCGGCGCCATCGGTCGTTTCCTGGGCTGATGCATGATTCGTCCCCCCTCGTTCGGAAGTTTCCAGCTTCCGAGAAAGCAATTTTGCCACCAAGACAGAAAATTGACCAGGGGCTGTGCTTCCAAGCCTTTATACGGCGCCCCGACCGACGATTGCCTCGGACTCCCGTCCTGACGCGACAGCCGTGTCAGGGAGGGCCTTCCTTGCCCGGGGGACCCTGACGGAGCGCGCCCACCTCGAAGGCCTGAGCGATCTGGACCGTCTCGCCCGCGCGGACGGTGACGGCCTGGGTGAGCGCCGGCAGGCGTTCGTGCCAGAAGACGAGGGTGTGGGAGCCTTCGGGTACCCGGAGCCGGAAGCGCCCGTCCGGGGCGGTGGTGGTGAAGTAGGGGTGGTCGAAGGTGCCGGCCACCACGCCCACCATCGCGGGCAGCTTCTTCTTGCGGATGACCTCGTAGCGGCGCAGCAGCGTGCCGTCCACGTTCGCGGCCACGTCCGCGCGGCGACCTTCCAGCTCCTTCACCTG
>NZ_RAVZ01000677.1 GCF_003611635.1 Corallococcus terminator
GGATGGTGGAGGGGATGCTGGGCATCCTGAAGGCCGGGGCCGCTTACGTGCCGTTGGACGCGAGCTACCCGCTGGAGCGCCTTGCCTTCATGGTGCAGGACGCGGGCGCCGAGGTGTCAGTGACGCAGACGTCCCTGATGTTCACGCTGCCAGCGGGTCCGTCGCAGGTGGTGGTCCTGGACGACGGCTCGCTGGACGCGGAGCCGACGCACGCGCCGGAGAGCGGCGGGGACGCGGAGGACCCGGCGTATGTCATCTACACGTCGGGGAGCACGGGAACGCCCAAGGGCGTGTGGGTGCCGCACCGGGCGGTGGTGCGGCTGGTGGTGGAGACGAACTTCATCCAGCTGACGGCGGTGGACCGCATCGCGCAGGTGTCGAACGCGTCGTTCGATGCGGCGACGTTCGAGGTGTGGGGCGCGCTTGTGCACGGCGGCCGGCTGGTGGGCGTGACGCGGGACGTGGCGCTTTCGCCGACGGCGTTCGCGGCGTACCTGCGAGACGAGCGCATCAGCACGCTGTTCGTCACCACCGCGCTCTTCAACCAGTTGGTGGCGCACTCGGCGGAGATGTTCCGGACGTTGCGTCAGCTCCATGTGGGCGGTGAGGCGGTGGACCCCGGAGCGATGCGCACGGCGCTCACGCAGGGTCCTCCGCATCGATTGATGCACGTCTACGGCCCCACGGAGAGCACCACGTTCGCCACGTGGCACGAGGTGACGGAGGTCGCCTCGGACGCGCTGACGGTGCCCATTGGAAGGGCTCTGTCCAACACGGAGCTGTACGTCCTGGACTCGCGGTGGCAGCCCGTGCCCGTTGGCGTTCCGGGCGAGCTGTACATCGGTGGCGACGGTCTGGCGCTGGGCTACCTGGGGCGACCGGCGTTGACGGCGGAGAAGTTCATACCGCATCCGTTCAGTGCACGGCCGGGAGCAAGGCTGTACCGCACGGGCGACCAGGTGAAGCAGTCGCCGGACGGGGCGGTGGTCTTCCTGAGCCGCCTGGACGCGCAGGTGAAGGTGCGCGGCTTCCGCATCGAGCTGGGCGAAGTCGAAGCGGCGTTGGTCCAGCGCGAGGACGTGCGCGAGAGCGTGGTGGTGGTGCGCGAGGACACGCCCGGCCACCGCCGGCTGGTGGCGTACGTCGTGGGACAGCCCGGCGCGGGAGTGACGGCGGAGGGGTTGCGCGCGGAGCTGAAGGCGAGGCTGCCCGAGTACATGGTGCCCGCGGCCTTCGTGCTGCTGGACGCGCTGCCGCTGACCCACAACGGCAAGGTGAACCGCCGTGCGCTGCCCGCGCCAGAGCAGGCGGGGCCCGCGAACGACGTCTACGACGCACCGAACACTCCGACGGAAGCGACGCTGGCGGGAGTGTGGGCGAGGGTGCTGGGAGTGGAGCGGGTGGGGGTGCGCGAGAACTTCTTCGCGCTGGGCGGGGACTCCATCCTGAGCATCCAGGTGGTGGCGAAGGCGGGGCAGGCAGGGCTGAAGGTGACGCCGAAGC
>NZ_RAVZ01000678.1 GCF_003611635.1 Corallococcus terminator
GAAGGAAAGCTCCGCCGTGAAGAGTGCTCCCATCGTCGAAAGCCCCCCTGTCTCCTCGGCCCCGCGGCCGCTCGCCTCCAGCAGCACTCGGGGGGCGTTCCTGAAGAAGTGTGCCGCCGTGAGCGCGGCCGTGGCCTTGCAGTTGGGTTGCCCCAGCAGCTCCCAGGTGCGGCCCGAGGCCGGCACGGCGTGCCCCGAAGAGTCATACAGAGTCATGAGAACGCTGAACTTCTTTCCACCCAGAAGCCTTGACGTGGTCATTGACGTGAAACGTCCGGGACTTCCTGCCGACGAGAATGTCTATTCCGATGGTCCTGTCACAAGCATCGTCCAAGCCGGCTCTGGAAGGATTCCCGTGGGCACGCTGCTCTACGGGCGGCTGTGGACGGCGGATGGTAACTTGGTGATACGTTACACGGAGCTGCGCCTCCCCAACGGAGACGTCCACCCCGTCTGCATTTCCGTGGGCGAAGAGGGGCCCGAGCCCGGGTATGAGGGCTCCAAGCCCGGGGCTGTCCAGTATTCACGGACCGCCAACGCATTTGCCGTGAAGCGTTGGCCCTGAGTCCAGGCGTGTAAAGGACATTTACGTTTTCGGAAAGGGGGCACGGACTCGGAGTGAATCCGGCTGCGCCCCTCTTTCAACCCATGGCGTCCTTCCCAGGGGTCCAGCGCCGCAGGTAGTTTCCCGGGTGGCTTTGCACGTGTCTCCTTCCACGTGCCTCCAGGAGACTCCCCTCATGGCCAGTGTTTTTGACCCCCCGTCCCCCGGGGGGGCAGTCCTCTTTTCCCACGGCGACACCTCCTACGAGTTCTTCCAGGACCTGGGCACGGGCCGCAATGGGGAGCGCGTCCTGCTGGCCCGGCCCCGGACGCCCACCGGCTACCAGGCCAAGGTCGTCCTGAAGTGCGTGGCCTTGCCAGAGGGGCCCCTGCCGGAGAAGTACCAGCGCACGCGTGCGCGGCTGGAGGAGGAGGTGCGCCTGGCGCAATTCCTCCAGCACCCCAACATCGCCCGCGTCCACGGCCTCTTTGAAATGAAGTACGGGCTGTGCGCCGCAATGGAATGCGTCGAGGGCTTCACCCTGGATTCACTGCTCTCCATCGCCCAGGTGCGCAGGCGCTACTTCTCCGAGTCCTTCGTCCTGTACGTGGGGGCGGAGGTGGCCGCGGCCCTGGCGTATGCCCACACGCGCACGGATGACGAGGGCGTCCCATTGGGCATCGTCAACCGCGACGTGAATCCCACTCGCATCCGCCTCCGCCCGGGTGGCGGTGTGGCGCTGACGGACTTCGGCGTCGCCTTCTCCCGGTTGGGCGGGAGGGTGGCCACGACGCTACCGCGGCCCCCGGGTGACGCCATCTACGCCGCCCCCGAGGCGCTGCTCGGGGAGACGACGGATGCCCGCGCGGATCTTTTCTCGTTGGGCCTGACGCTGCTGGAGTTCGCCACGGGGCGGCACCTCTACGACCCTGGGGACAGCCTCGGGG
>NZ_RAVZ01000679.1 GCF_003611635.1 Corallococcus terminator
CCGTGGAGCCCACCACCAGCGGCACGCCGCGCGCGGCGCACGTCTTCGCGTGCGCGAGGCTTGCCTCGGGGCCGGTGAAGTCCACGACGACGTCCGCCTTGGAGAACTCCAGCGCGCGCTCCAGGTCCCAGCTTGAACGGCGCACGTCCACCGGCCGCACCTCCACCCCGTGGCGCTGCACGTCCGCCACCAGCGTGTGCGGCGCGTAGAACCCCATCGGCTGTGAGTTGAGCAGCGCCGCCGTGAACGCCGCCGGGTAGTGGCACTTCAGCCAACTGGACGCATACGCAATCAACGCGAAGCTCGCGGAGTGGCTCTCCGGGAACCCGTAGTGCGCGAAGCCCCGGAAGTGGTTGAACCACTCCTCCGCCTGCGGACGTGCGTAGCCGCGCGCCTCGCAGCCCTCCACGAACCGGCCCCGGTACGGGAGGATCCGCTCCTCCGCGTGCTTGTGGCTGAGCGCCCTTCTGAGCCCGTCCGCCTCCCCCGCGCTGAAGCCCGCCGCCACCATCGCAAGCCGCATCGCCTGCTCCTGGAAGAGCGGCACGCCCAGCGTCTTCTGGAGGATGCCCCGCACCGCGTCGCTCGGGTACGTCACCGGCTCCTGGCCGTGCCGGCGGCGAAGGTACGGGTGCACCATGTTGCCCACGATGGGGCCCGGCCGGATGAGGGCGATCTGCACCACCAGGTCGTAGAACTCCCGGGGCCGCAGCCGGGGCAGCATGTTCATCTGCGCGCGGCTCTCAATCTGGAACACGCCCACCGTGTCCGCCTCGCACAGCATGTCGTAGACCTTCGGATCCTCCGGCGGCACCGTCGCCAGGGACAGGTCGCGGCCGTGGTGCTCCCGGATCAACGCGAAGCACTTCGACAGCGCCGTCAGCATGCCCAGCGCCAGCAGGTCCACCTTCAAGAGGCCCACCGCGTTGATGTCGTCCTTCTCCCATTGGATGACGGTGCGCCCCGGCATCGCCGCGTTCTCCACCGGCACCAGGTCCACCAGCGGCTCGCGCGTCATCACGAAGCCGCCCACGTGGATGGACAGGTGCCGGGGCACGCCCTCCAGCTCCTTCGCCACCGACAGCGTCCTCAACACCCGCCCGTCCGTGGGTGACAGCCCCGCCTCCTTGAGGACGTCCGGCGTCACCTGGAAGCCGTGCGCCGAGGCGACCCGCGACAGCCGGTCCACCTGATCCAACGACAGCCCCAGCGACTTGCCCGCCTCCCGGAGCGCCAGCCGGCCCCGGTAGCAGATGACCTCGCACACCATGCCGGCCTTCTGGCGGCCGTGCTTCGCGTAGACGTACTGGAGCACCTCCTCGCGGCGCTCGTGCTCGAAGTCCACGTCGATGTCCGGCGGCTCCCGGCGCTCCATGCTGAGGAAGCGCTCGAACAGCAGCCCCATGCGCACCGGGTCGATGGCCGTGATGCCCAGCGCGTAGCAGACCGCCGAGTTCGCCGCGCTGCCCCGCCCCTGACAGAGGATGCCC
>NZ_RAVZ01000067.1 GCF_003611635.1 Corallococcus terminator
GGGCTGGGCCACATGGGGGTGAAGTTCGCACGGGCACTGGGCGCGCACGTCGTGGTGTTCAGCCACACCGACCGGAAGAAGCAGGACGCATTCCGGCTGGGGGCGCACGAGGTGGTCGTGTCGTCAAAGCCGGAGGAGATGGCCGCCCAGGCGGGCAAGTTGGACTTCATCCTGGACACCGTCTCCGCGAACCACGACGTCAACGCCTACCTGGAGCTGTTGAAGCGCGACGGGCATCTGGTCCTCGTGGGGTTTCCGGGGAAGCCGCTGGAGGTGGCCGCCGTCTCGCTCCTGTCCCGGCGCGCGAGCTTCTCCGGCTCCGCCTCGGGCGGCGTGCCGGAGACACAGGCCATGCTCGACTTCTGCGGCGAGCACGGCATCGTCTCCGACATCGAGCTGATCCCCATCCAGGGCATCAACGACGCCTTCGAGCGGCTTCAGAAGGGCGATGTGAAGTACCGCTTCGTCATCGACCTGAAGAGCCTGGCGTAGCCAGCGGGGGCCCGGGTGCGCGAAGCTCGGCCCCCTCACGGGGGACCCCATGGCGGAAGTGATCCACTTCTACAGCGTGACGGATGATTACGGGTGGTGCTCGAACTTCGCGCCCTACCCCATCGAGGCCCGGGGCAAGACCTGGCCCACCACCGAGCACTACTTCCAGGCCCAGAAGTTCCAGGACGCCAAGGACCAGGAGGAGATCCGCCGCGCCAACTCCCCGATGCTCGCGGCGCGCATGGGGAGGGATCGCAAGCGCAAGCTGCGGCGCGACTGGGAGTCGGTGAAGGTGGCCGTGATGCGCGAGGCCCTCCAGGCGAAGTTCACCCAGCACGAGGACCTCGCCCGTCTGCTCCAGGCCACCGGCGATGCGAAACTGGTGGAGCACACCGAGAACGACGACTACTGGGGCGACGGCGGGGACGGCAGCGGCGGCAACATGCTGGGCCGCCTGCTCATGGAGCTTCGCGAGTCGTCACGGAAGGCGTAGCGCGCATCGCGAGCATCGGGCGGAACGCCGCCCGGTACGTCCAGGCCAGGAAGATTTCGATGGCCAGCAACACGACGGCGAGCCCCGTGCCTTCCGGCGCAAGGAACGCGTGGAACGCGAAGATGTTGACGAGGACGGGGGCGATGAGCGCCAGCGCCAGCGGCACGAAGCGGTTGGCCAGCAGCAGCACCGCCACCAGCACCTCCGTGCCCTTCACCAGTTGGAACAGGTAGCCGGTGTCCATCATCGCCTTGCTGAAGGCCATGGCCCCTTCCGGGGGAAGCTTCGCCGGCGGCGGCACGAAGTTGAGGAAGCCATTCAGGCCCGCGAAGAGGAAGAGGGCCCCCATCAACACACGGGCCACCGTGGGCAGGAAGCGGGTCAACGACTTCTTCGGCTGTGCTTCCACTGCGTCGATCCTGGATGGCGTGGCGGTTCCCATGACGTGCTCCTGAAGGCGTGCTGCGGGTTCGGGGGTTCGGCGGTTCGGTCGAGGCCCTGCCTCTACATCCACGTCGACTGAACCGCTTCCGAATCGACATGCCCTCCATTTTTCTCCGCCGGGGGGCCTTCGCCCCCCCACGTCACGCCTGGGGGGACACCTGCGGCCGGGTCTGCCCGCGCAGCTTCACCACCTGGTACGTGGCGCCACTGAGGAACGCCACCAACAGGACCGCCAGCGCCGACTGCACCAGCGGGTGCTGGGGGCTGTCCGCGAGCGGCTGGCCCGCGGGCAGGCGGGTCAGCGTCTCATTGATGCCCGGCACCAGCAGCACCATGAAGCTGGCCGAGTAGGTCAGCATCCGCAGATAGGTCGTGGCGCGTCCATCCGCCGGTCGGGGAGCCAGCGCCCCCACCGCCATCAGCAGCAGCGCGAGCAGCCCCAGCCCATGGCCCGGGTTGAAGCCGCCCGTACTGGACAGCCCGAAGGACGTCACCACCGACGTCACCATGCTGACGATGTAGGCCTTTCCCACGCGGTTCGTGGGGTCGATCCGCCCGTCGCGCACGAAGCCCCAGACGCCGAAGACGATGGGAGGAAGACTGACCACGGTGTGGATGATGCCGAGCAGGGACATGGGGTTCGCCATGGGAGGACTCCGGACAGCAATGGGATTGAAAATCAGGCCAGCAGGTATTCGCGAATCATCACGCGGGCGCGGTGCAGACGGCTCTTCACCGCGGGCACATCCAGTTCCAGGCGCTCGCCAATCTCGCGGATGGACAGCTCTTCGAAGTCACGCAGCAACACGACCTGCACGTAGTGCGGAGGCAGCGACTCCATCGCCGCCGCCAGATCCATCCGCAGCGAGTCCGGCGTATGCGCGGCCATCCACTGGTCGACGAGCGCCTCCTCGTACGGGTCCTGCTTGAAGGCGACGCGGCCCAGCCGGCGGCACTCGCGCTGCACCACCTTGAACATCCAGCCGGAGAACGACGCCAGCTTCCGCACCGCGCCCAGGTGGCGCGCCATCACGAGCAGCGCCTCCTGGACCGCGTCGTCCACGTCGCTGATGAGGCAGCGCTGCTGTGCGTACCGCCGGAGGTTCGGGCGGTAGACGTGGAGCAGTTGGACCATCGCGTCGCGGTCCCCGGCGTGGGCCGCGAGCAGCATCGCGTTGGGAGGCGTGGGCGAATCCATGGCGCTTCTTCGGACCTCGTGCGGCGGGGAAAATCCCCCTACGCACGATAAGAGGCAGCCACCGGCCGATTGGATTCGCGGCCCTGTTTATTTTTTCCGGCCCCCGGCGCCGAAGCGGCCAACCCCTTGGAACCTCAGGCCTTCTCCCCCAGGCCTCACCTCCAGAGGTTGGTGCGCGCCAGCTCCAGCACTTCATTGGTGCGGCCGTTGAGCAGGGCCTTCACGCCGAACAGGGTGAAGCCGGCGGCCATGGCGACGGTGATTTTCGGCGGCATCACCAACTCCGCCTTGCTGACGACGGCGTCCACCAGCACGGGGCCCGGCGTCGCGAGCGCCTGCTGCACCGCCGCGTCCACGTCGCCCGGGTCCTCCACGCGCAGGCCCTTGATGCCCACGGCCTCCGCCAGCGCGGCGAAGTTGGGATTGCGCAACCCGGTGCCCACGTCGAGCATGCCGCCCACCTGCTGCTCCATCGCCACGAAGCCCAGGGAGCTGTTGTTGAACACCACGACCTTGATGGGCAGCTCCAACTGCACGAGGCTGATGAAGTCCCCCATCAACATCGTGAAGCCGCCGTCCCCGGAGAAGGAGATGACCTGCCGGTCCGGGAAGGCCTTCTGCGCGCCAATCGCCTGCGCCAGCGCGCTGGCCATGGAGCCGTGGTTGAACGAGCCCACCAACCGCCGCTGGCCCTTCATCGTCGCGTAGCGCGCGGCCCACACCGTGGGCAGGCCCACGTCACAGGTGAAGATGGCGCTGTCGGACGCCTGGAGGTCGAACGCGCGGGCCACCTGCGGCGGATGGATGGGTTTGCGGCCCACCGAGCCCCGTCCCAGCCCGTCCAGTTCCTCCCGCGTCTTGCGGTAGTGCGCCAGGGCGCGCTCCAGGTGCTTCGTGTCCTTCTTCGCCTCGATGCGGGGCAGGAGCGCCTGCACCGTGGCGGCCACGCTGCCCACCACGCCCAGGTCCACCCGCGTGCGCTTGCCGATGTTCTCCGCGCGCAGGTCCACCTGGATGATGTGGGTGTCCGCCGTGTCTGGATAGAACTGCCGGTAGGGGAAGTCCGTGCCCAGCATCAGGAGCACGTCGCAGTCGATCATCGCCCAGTAGCCGGACGCGTAGCCGATGAGGCCCGTGAGCCCCACGAAGTGCGGGTTGTCCTTCTCCACGAACTCCTTGCCCCGGAGCGCGGAGACGACGGGCGCCTGGAGCTTGCGCGCCAGCTCCACCACCTGAGGCCCCGCGCCCTCGCAGCCCGCGCCACACAGCAGCGTCACTCGCGCCCCGCTGTTGAGCAGCGCAGCCATCTGCTGCACCTGTTCGGCGGAGGGCGTCACCTGGGACGGGGACATCGCCAGGGACTCGGGCGTGGGAGCCCGAGCGTCCTCCGCCTTCTGGAGCGCGACGTCGCCAGGGAGCACCACCACGGACACGCCTCGCTTGCCCACGGCGTTGCGGATGGCGATCTCCGACGTGCGTTGCATCTGGTTGGCCGCGGAGACGAGCTCGCAGTAGTGGCTGCATTCGCGGAAGAGCGACTCCGGATGCGTCTCCTGGAAGTAGCCGGTGCCCAGCTCCGAAGACGGAATCTGCGCCGCGATGGCCAGCACCGGCGCCCGGCTGCGGTGACAGTCATAGAGGCCGTTGATGAGGTGCAGGTTGCCGGGGCCGCAGCTTCCGGCGCACACCGCGAGCTGCCCGGTCAGGTGCGCCTCGGCGCCCGCCGCGAAGGCCGCGGCCTCCTCGTTGCGCATGGACACCCATTCGATGTCACCGCGCTTGCGCAGGGCCTCGGAGAGGGCGTTGAGGCTGTCGCCCACCACCCCGTAGATGCGCTTCACGCCCGCGAGCGCCAGGACTTCCGCGAACTGGTCCGCCACCGTCTTCTTCATGGTCCACACCTCGCCAGGGCCCGTTCAACGCTTGGCGAAGATGTGCACCGTCCCCACACCCCGCGACCGGGCAGGCGGGCGTTGCCAAGGCCAGGCTGGCTGCTCGCCCGACCCTGGCGTTCGCGTGGCTCAGGGGAAGCCGCTGAGGACGATCTTCCCCACGGTGCGACCGGTCTCCACGGCCGCGTGCGCGCGACGCAGGTTCGCGGCGGTGATGGGGCCGAAGTCCTGCGCCATCGTGGTCTTGACCGTGCCCGCGTCCACCAGGTCCGCCACGGCGTCGAGCAGCCGCTGCTGGGAGAGCGGATCCGCGTTGAAGAGCGAGCGGGTGAACATGAGCTCCCAGTGGAGCGCCAGGCTCTTGCGCTTCATCGCGGACACGTCGAGCGGCGACTGGGGGTCGTCGATGATGCCCAGTTGCCCGAAGGGCGTCATCGCCTCCACGAGCTGCGGGAAGTGCTGCTCCGTCGCCGTCAGCGCCAGGACGTAGCGGACGCCTTCCGGCACCACCGCCAGGACCTGCTTCGCCAGGGGCTGCCGGTGATCCACCACGTGGTGCGCGCCCTGGGCGGTGCACCACGCCACCGTCTCCGGACGCGAAGCGGTTGCGATGACGGTGAGGTTCGTGAGCTGGCGGGCAAGCTGGGTGGCCAGGGAGCCGACGCCGCCCGCGCCTCCCACGATGAGCACCGCGTCCTTCGGGCCGCCCTTCTCACGGGAGACCCCGAGCCGTTCGAACAGCAGCTCCCAAGCAGTGATGGCGGTGAGGGGCAGCGCGGCGGCCTGGGCGAACGACAGGCTGCGGGGCTTGCGGCCGACGATGCGCGCATCGACGACGTGCAGCTCGGAGTTGGTGCCGGGCCGGGCGATGGAGCCCGCGTAGTAGACCTCGTCCCCGGGACGGAAGCGCTTCACGTCGGCGCCCACGGCCTCCACGACGCCCGCGGCATCCCAGCCGAGCACGCGCGGTTCGGTCTCCACCTTCTCCTTGGGGGCGCGCACCTTGGTGTCCACGGGGTTGACGGACACCGCGTGCACGCGCACGAGCAGGTCGCCGGGTCCGGGAGTGGGCGCGGGCAGCTCCACGTCGACGAGGGCTTCGGGGTGGTCGCTGGGGAGGTACTTGTAGAGGGCAACGGCTCGCATGGGAGTCTCCTTGCGTGCCAACATCGTCCTGAAGGTGGATGCGGACAAGTACGCACTATTTCGGCCGGTAGGCACGAAAAGGGAACCATGGCCCGGCACAAGACCTACGAATGCTCCGCGGGATGCCCTGTCTCCGCGACGCTGGACCTGATTGGCGGCAAGTGGAAGGGACTCATCCTCTACCACCTGCTCGAAGGCACGCTGCGCTTCGGGGAGCTGCGCAAGTGCATCCCGGACGTGACGCAGCGGATGCTGACCCAACACCTGCGCGAGTTGGAGGCGAGCGGGCTCGTGCACCGGAAGGTGTACGTGGAAGTCCCGCCGCGCGTGGAGTACAGCCTCACCGCGCAGGGACAGACGCTGCGCGAGGTCATCCTCGCGCTGAAGCACTGGGGTGAAGCGTATCTGGGTCAGAAGGGCCGCAAGCGGACGCTGACCGCCGTGGCCCGGTGACGCGAGACGCTCAGAACGGCCGGAGTCCTCCATCTGACCCGAGCGTCCAGGAGGTGTCGAAACCATCCGTGATCGACGTCTCCGCGCCCTCCTTCTTGCAGGAGAGCAACAGGGAATACGCATCCCTGGGACTCATGCCCGCCAGCTCAATCGCACGAGCCTCGGGATCTTTGAAAACCGCATTGTTGACGAGCGCCTCCTGACAGACCCTGGGGGCGACCGCGTGCATGCGATACAGCGCGCTCATCTGGTGGCTTTCTCCCCGGACTCTCATGAAGAACAACAGCGCGAACACCACCGAAACCAACGCGACACCGCGTGCCCAGCCCCGCACCCGGAAACACAGCGCCAGGACAGCCAGTGCCGTGGCGATGGACGCGGTGTAGCGGTCAATCCCCCACAGGTGCAGCAACAAGCCCATGGGAAGCAACGCGAGCCACACAAACCCAACCAGAACAAGCAGCAGCGACACGACCGGCACACCGCGCCATCCCAACCATCGCACCCGCAGCTCCTTCCACATCCTCATGCCAGGAATCTAGCCGCAGGCCCCCCCTGGGAGCCAAGGTCTAATCCCAGGCGGGTGGACCTTCTTCAGGCCCACCCGCCCGGATTCACCGCATCACCGGCTCACAGCACCGTGGTGCAAATGTTCGGCTCGGAGCTGTTGCCCAGCGCATCCGTCGCCACGGCCGTCACGCCCGACAGCACCGGCAGGGCGAAGGGTACAGTGAGTGAATAGGTGCCCAGCCCCAGGAAGGTGGTTGTCGCCGTCGCGGTCCCCAGGTACATCTTGTCGTCCTCGCCCAGGATGGCGGGCAGACAACTGGGGCTGCGGTAGAGGTCCACGGTGAAGGTGGACGAAGGCGTGCTGCTCATCGTCCCCTGGATCAACGTGGTCGAGACCAGGTTGAGGACGGCGTTGATGTCCGGCTTGTTCTGCAAGGTGTTGGGCCCCGTGTCCGGGTCGAACAGGTCGTTGGCGGTGTTGCCGTCATTGCCCAGGTCGATGCCACGACCGATGTTCTGGTTGCTGGAGTTGCCTCGCACCGTGTTGCGCAGCGACGTTGCTCCGATGACGACGACCCCTGGAGCGCCGTTGTAGGCGATGCGGTTGGCCTGACCGGTGGCCACGCCGCCCACCCGGGTGTCCGACGTGTCCTCGATGAACACCCCGCTGCCCGCATTGCCCAACGGCAACGTCCCCGTCGGATTCGTTCCGATGCTGTTCCCATACAGCGTCGCGAAGCCGGCGCCGTTCTCCAGGTACACGCCATGCGACCCATTGCCAGCAATCACATTGCCAGCCCCCGTCACGGCGCCTCCGACGACGGTCAGCGGACCTCCGATGAGGTGGATGCCCGCGTCCCCGTTGCCCAACGGAGTGGTGCCCGCCGCGGTCGTCCCGATGAAGTTGCCGAGGATGAGATTGCCGCTCGCGCCGGCCGTCACCACGATGCCATCCCCCGTGTTGCCGGAAATGACATTCCGGGCACCGGCTGTCACACCGCCAAGGGTGTTATTGGATGAGCTGACGGTAATCCCTACCCCATTGCCCCGGGCAAGGACACCCGTGGCGTCGGTGCCGATGTAACACCCCTGGATGGTGTTGCCGCCGGAGCCCACCAGGAGCACGCCCGCGGAGAACCGGTTGATCGTGAGGCCCTGGAGGGTGTTGCCCGAGGAAGCGAACCGGAAGGCCGAGCTGCCGGAGACGATGCCATCCAGTTCGACGACGGGAACACCCGCGTAGCCCGGCTGCGTCGTTCCATCGATGGTCACCGTGTCGGTGACCGTGGGCAACGCGGAGAGCACGACGATCGTCCTGATGCCGGCCCCCGGGATGTTGAAGGCGATGGTGTCCGCGCCCGCCGCCGCGTTCGCGGACGTGAGGGCGGTCCGGAGCGAACCCGCCCCCGAATCCGCCGTGCTCGTCACGGTGAAGGTTGCCGCCAGGAGCGGACCCGGTCCGAGCATTGCCAGCGTGATGCCCGACAGGGCCAGGGTTTGTGTGAGTTTCGACATGGTGCACGACTCCTTGCCTGGAGACGCAACGGCACTGTTCTTGCGCAGGATTGTTTTCGCGTGCCGCTACTTGAGGCGTGTTTCAAGTAACGGAGCGTCCCACCGGGCGACGTCAGCCATTTTCTGTCAGTCATTGAGCGACCGACGGATCCCTGGCAAGGAAGACAAGACGGGGCCTGTCCAGCGGCGGCGCTGGCAAGGGGGAGGACCATGTCGGATTCCATCGCCAGTGGAGGCGTTGCGCCGCCGGCCGCGGTGACTCGCGCGGTGGAGGACTTCGCGCGCCTGCACGGGCTCAGCCGGCGCGAGACACAGGTGGTGCTCTTCGCCGCGCGCGGGCTCGCGACGAAGGCCATCGCGAGCGAGCTGGGCATTGGCTACAAGACCGTCTCGCAGTACTGGACCCGGGCGTGCCAGAAGGTCCGGTGTTCAGGACACGCGGAGCTGCTGGCGGCGCTGCTGCACCATGCGCTGGAGGCCACGGCGCCCCCCACCGAGCCACACCGGCGCTGAAGACGACGCCCTACCCCGCCGCGCGCACCATCTGGAGGACCAGCACGAAGTGGAAGCCCGCGCCCACGATGGTCAGCGCGTGGAAGACCTCGTGGTAGCCGAAGACGCCGGGGATGGGGTTGGGGCGCTTGAAGGCATACGCCAGCGCGCCCGTTGTGTACGCGATGCCCCCGGCGATGATGAGCCCGCCGCCACCGGCGCCCAGCGCGCGGAAGACCTCACCGAAGTACGGCATCATGATCCACCCCACCGCGACCGCCAGCGCCGCCGTGATGAACTTCGGCGCGGCCACCCAGAAGAGCGATTGCAGGATGCCGACGAGCGCCCCGACGTAGATGTAGAGCATCAGCCGGTTGCCCAGCTCCTCCGGCAGCCCCAGCATCGCGACGGGCGTGTACGTGCCCGCGATGAGCAGGAAGATGGCCGCATGGTCCATCCGCCGCATCCACGCTCGGCCCTTCGGTGCCCAGTTCACGCGGTGGTAGGTCGCGCTGATGGCGAACAACCCCACCAGGCTCAACGAATACAGCGCCGAAGCCAGCGCGGTGCGCGGCGTGGGCGCCAGCGCCACCAGCACCACCCCTGCCCCCACCGCGAACGCCGCCGCCCACTGGTGCAGCACGCCCCGCAGCTTCGGCTTGTCCAACGCCAGGACCGCCGTGGTCATGAGCACACCCCGCGGGCCGCGATATCCTGGAAGACGAAGCACTTCATGACGGTGACGACTCCTCGTCTTCCTACGAAATGGTAGGTTTCGGGCAGGTAAGTTACGTGTGGGTAGGTTCGAGGTCAACTTGAAGAAGAAGCAACGGCTGACGGGCGCGGAGCGCCGGGTCCAGTTGATGGAGGTCGGGCGGTCGGTCTTCGCCTCGAAGGGCTACGAGGCCACTTCGATTGAAGAGGTCGCCCAGCAGGCAGGCGTGTCCAAACCCATCGTCTACGAGCACTTCGGCGCGAAGGAGGGGCTGTACGCGGCCATCGTGGACCGGGAGATGGAGGACCTGGTGGCGCGCGTGTCGCAGCGCATCGCGCAGGGGACGCCCCGGGAGCGCTTCGAGGAGGCCGTGCTGGCGTTCATGGGCTACGTGAAGGAGGAGCCCGCCGGCTTCGCGGTGCTGACGCGCGACTCACCCACGGCGGTGGCGCGGCGCGGGCTGACGCGTGTCATCGACGACCTGGCGCAGCGCGTGGGGGACGTCTTCCGCAGCGAGTTCGAGCGCGCGGGCTATTCCTCCAAGGTCGCGCCCATCTACGCCAACGCGCTTGTCGGCATGGTGACCCAGGTGGGGCACTGGTGGGCCGCGGAGGGCAAGGCGTTCTCCACGGAGAACGTGGCCCGGCATGTGGCGGCGCTCGGGTGGATGGGATTGCGGCACCTGCCCAAGGACCCCAGCGCGCCCGGCGTGAAGCGTGAGCCGAAGCGGCGGGGTTGAGCCCGCGAACCCGCTGGCGGGCCCGTCCACGCAAGGACGGGCACCGCCACGAACCTGCGCGGTGATTAGCAGCCGGTCAGCCAGACCTTGAGCGATTCCAGGCGGCGTCCCCCGCCCGTCGTTCCCGCGATGGCCCCACCCGAGCGCGTGCCCTGCCAGCCAATGCCTTCGACGTGGGCGTTGTAGTTGACCTGGCAGCCAGCGGGAGCCCCTGACAGCCAGATGCGGACCGCTTCCATCTGGCGGCTCTGGCCCGTCGTTCCGGCGGTGGCACCGTTGGCGTACTCGCCCGTCCACCCCACGCCGCCCAGGTGCACCGTGTAGTGGATGGACACGCCCGGCATGCTGAGCAGGTACAACTGCAGCGCCTCCGCGCGAAGCTCCAGTCCCCATGTGCCCGACATCACACCGTCCAGCACCCACTTCTCCCACCCGTAATCCTCGGTGTGAAGCCGGTAGCGGACCCCGGGGTAGCAGTCCATGGCGAGCTGATAGGTGCCGGTCTGGGTGGAGGTGTTGCCCCGGACCGTCGCGTAATAGGTGCCCGGATGCAGGTAGGCCTGGATGTAGGAAGCGGCCCCCACGCCACTGTCGTTGTCCTCGGCGATGAGCGTCGTGGTGCTGCTCGGGCCATAGAGCGACAGGTACGTGTCCGTCAGCGTCCCCGCGATCGTCTGGAACCTGCACTTGCCGCCGGCAGCAGAGTAGGAGTGCGTATACCGGGCGCCCGGCGAGGAGATCTGACCCGACTGCGTCAGCGCCCCCTGGGACGTCTCCAGCACTTCCTGCGCTTCGGGCGCGGCCGGTGCCTCTTCCAGTTCGGGGCCACAGCCCGTCACCATGAACGCCAGGGCCGCCACGGACATCCACGCACCACGCGCCAGGACCTTGAAACCAATCATTGGAGTCTCCACTCGGATTGAATCGGATTGGGCCGATGTCAGGGCATGCGCCGGTGCGCCAGGGTGGAGGCCGGCCCGACAGGGCACGACGCGGCGACCGCCACCAGGCGTGGGTTCACGACTTCATGTTCCCGGATGCTCCCCAACAGGGCTTCGGAAGAAAAACGACCACCGTCACTTTTCTTCAAAGAAATCCCAAGAATCCTGCTTAGACACCGAATCTCTACCTTGAACTGGGACGTGAACGGACGTCGTCAGTCCTCCCCGGACCCGACTACTCCTTGGGTCCCCGCGCCTTCATGGCGGCCTGGATACCTTCCAGCGCGGTGGGATCCTCGATGGTGGTGAGGTCGCCCGGCTCGCGCGCCTCGGCCACGGCCTGGATGCTGCGGCGCAACAGCTTGCCGGAGCGCGTCTTGGGCAGGTTGGCCACCAGGTGCACCTGGGCGGGGCGGGCCACGGCGCCCAGCGTGCGGCCCACGGTGTCCATCACCTCGCGCTCCAGCGCGGCGCGGTCCTCGTCGCGTTGCAGGCGGGTGGGGTCCTTGGGCACGGCGAAGGCCATCACCACCTGGCCCTTGAGGTCGTCCTTCACGCCCACCACCGCCACCTCCGCGATGGCCGGGTGACCGCTGATGGCCTCCTCGATTTCACGCGTGCCCAGGCGGTGGCCGGCCACGTTGATGACGTCGTCGGTGCGCCCGAGGATGAAGTAGTCGCCGTCCTCGTCGCGCGTGGCCCAGTCGAACGTGTTGTAGACAGGTGTTTCAAAGCTGGAGAAGTAGGTGGAGACGAAGCGCTCGTCGTCGCCCCACACCGTGGACAGACACCCTGGCGGCAGCGGCGGTTCAATCACCAGCACGCCCTTCTGGTTCGGGGCCGTCACCTCCGCGCCGCTCAGACCATCCAGCAACTTCACGCGGAAGCCGTAGATGGCCGCGCCGGGAGAGCCCAGCTTGCGCGGACGCGCCTGCACCCCGGGAACGGGCCCGAGGATGGGCCAGCCCGTCTCCGTCTGCCAGTAGTTGTCCAGCACCTTCGTGGCGGGCAGCGCCTCCGAAATCCACGCGTGCGTGGGCGCGTCCAGCGGCTCTCCCGCGAGGAACAGGTAGCGCAGGCGGGAGGTGTCGTGGCGCTTCAGGAAGGACGCGTCCTGCTTCTTGAGGACGCGGATGGCGGTGGGCGACGTGAACATCACGCTGACCTTGTGCTCCTCCACCAGCCGCCACCAGATGCTGGCATCCGGCCGGATGGGCAGGCCTTCATAGAGCACCGTCGTCATGCCATTCAGCAGCGGGCCATAGACGATGTACGAGTGGCCCACCACCCAGCCGATGTCGCTGGCCGTGAACATCACCTCGCCGGGCTGGCCCGTGTAGATGTGGCGCATGGAGGCCGCCAGGGCCACCGCGTAGCCGCCCGTGTCGCGCTGCACGCCCTTGGGTTTCCCGGTGGTGCCGGACGTGTAGAGGATGTAGCTGGGCTCGGAGGACTCCAGCCATTCCACGGGCACCTGGGCACCTTCGTGCTTCTGGCCCAGCGTGGCGAAGTCCACGTCGCGTCCTGGCGCGAGCGAAGTACCGGGGACGAGCCCCCGGTTGAACACCAGCACGTGCGCGGGCGGGTGCTGGGCGAGTGTCAGCGCCTCATCCACCAGGGGCTTGTAGGGAACCACCCTGCCGGCGCGCATGCCCGCATCCGCGGTCACCAGCAGCACGGGTCGTGCGTCGTCGATGCGCATCGCGAGGCTGTGCGCCGCGAAGCCGCCGAACACCACGGAGTGGATGGCGCCCAGGCGCGTGCAGGCCAGCAGCGTGAAGACAGCCTCGGGCACCATGGGCATGTAGACGATGACGCGGTCGCCGCGTCCCACGCCCAATTCGCGCAGCATGGCCGCCACGCGGTTCACCTCCGCGTGGAGCTGCGCATAGGTGTACTGGCGCCGCTGGTCGGTTTCGGTGGACTCGAAGATGAGCGCGGGCTGCTGGGCACGCGTGGCCAGGTGCCGGTCCACCGCGTTGTGGCACAGGTTGGTGCGGCCCCCGACGAACCAACGCGCGAAGGGAGGGCGCGAGGCATCGAGCACCTGGTCGAACGGGCGCTCCCAGTCGATGAGGCGGGCCTGCTCGGCCCAGAACGCATCCGGCTGGTCGAGGGAGTGCCGATAGAAGTCCTCGTAGCTGCCCATGCGTTCACTCCGTCGTGGGTGGGTGTCCATCACGATAGGGGTGGGCCTGCCGGAGAGGAAACCCTTCGGGTCCACGCGCGGGCGTGGTTGTCCTTCAGGCATCACGCGAGCCCCACGGGAATACACACCCGAGCCGCGCCCGCGACCCCCGCCTGAGCGGGAGCCCCGGGACGCGGAAGAAGACGGTGCGAACGTCAGCAGCCGGCCGGCCTCTGGGTGAGGGCGTAGACGAAGAGCGCGAAGTTGGCCACGAGCTGGAGGATCACGATGGCCACGTAGGCGCCTCCCGTGGCCCACAGCGCGGCGACCTGCAACAGGAGCATGGCGCAGTTGGCGGCGATGGTGAACCAACTGCCCGTCAACACGGCGCCGAAGATCTTGCCCAGGGTCCCCGCCGTGTAGAACGCCTTGATGATCCGGATGATGCTGTCGGCGTCCTGGACGGAGCTCTCCGCCACGCTCTTCACCGTGTTGAGCAGGGCGGTGCTCTCCGTGACGGCCTTCTGGATGGGGGAGATGAGCCGGGCGCCAGCGAAGCCCACACCGAACGCCGCCAGCAGCATGGAGAAGCCGGTCGCGGCCACGGTGACGATCCACCCGATGCACTCGGTGTTGACGCTCAACTGCATCCGGCCGGCTTCCACCTTGCCCTTCGCGGTGTGGTGGTAATAGACGAAGTGGTTGCCCTCCACCTGGCCGGTGAAGGCGCCCACGGGCGCGCCACCGGGTCCGCCCACCCGCGCCAGCCCCTGGTACAGGTTGTCGCGGGAGAGCGACCGCATCCGCTCACGCGTCGACTCGGGAAGGGTGGCCAGCAGGGGCTCCAGGGAAGCAAGGACGGCCTGCGCTTGGTCCTGCGTCAGCAGCTTCTGCGCGGGGAAGGCCACCGGCTGCGCGAAGCTCATCTGGGCGGAGGGCAACGGCGGGTCGGCCTTCGCCAGTTGCTGCGCCGCGACGTCCGAGCCCGGGGGCGGCGTGGAGTCCGACGGCGGCGTGACGACGATGCTGGGGGTGGCCGTGTTGTGGAACAGCGGCGGGTTGCCGGTCACCTGGTTGCTCAGGACGGTGCCGTTCCACGCGTAGTACGCCACGCAGCCGTCGACGTCGCTGGGGTCCTGCGACATGTACTGCTGCACCTCGCTGGCGGAGAGCGCCCGGGACCAGAGCCCCGCTGCCTGGAGGTGGCCCTGGAAGTCGTAGGCGGCCCCGCCCGCGACGCGGGAGCTGGGCTGGGCGCCGAACAGCCAGACGGGCTGCGCCAGCGTCGGCTGGACGACCCCGGGGATCTCCAGGGTGAGTTCGCCGTCCAGATAGAGGATGAGCGTGCTGCCGTCATAGGTGGCCGCCAGGTGGTGCCACGCGCCGGGGGGCAACCGCGTGATCTTCCCCCAGCCACGCTTGCCGTCGGTGACGTACCCGGAGGTCTGGAGGTTGTACCCGGTCTCGTCCCACTGCAGGCCCAGCGTGAAGCCCTCGTTGCTGACGCTGTCCAGACACGCGAACAGGGTGTGCGAATCCGCCTGGTAGGGAGAGGGCGCTTCCAGGTGGAACCACGCGTGCACGCTGAAGGGGCCGCCATCCGCCGACATCGTGAGGCCATCGCGGGGCGAGGGCTGCGCCGCCGCGTTCACCAGCCGCAGCGACGGGGCCAGCATCACCACCTGCGCGCCGTTCAGGAGGCTGGCCTGGCCCAGGTTGTGTCCGGAGACGTCCACGCTGGAGCCGTCGCTGAAGCTGTAGCAGGCGGCGAGCGTCGGGTCCGGCTGCGGCACGTCCCACACCGGCTTGAGCTGGTCTCCGGAACGCGCGGCGGACCAGAAGGCGACGTTGAAGAACTGCGCGTCGCAGCTCATTCCCAGCACGAACGGCGTCGTGCTGCGGGTGATGTTGGACTGGCTCCCTTCGATGAGGACCGTGCCGTCCACGTACACCGTGTATTCGCCGGCGCTGGTGCCGGTCGACTCGAAGTTGATCAGGACGTACTGCCACTCGTCGGGCCGCAGTTCGAGCCCCGAGAGCTGACGCGACGACATGCCCGGGAGGCTGAACGTCAACTGCAGGCCGTGCAGCCCCAGGAACCAGTTCGAGCCGGACCCCAGCAACTTGCCGTCGTAGATTGGGGCGCGCGGGCGCAGCCAGAAACCGACGGCGTAGGACGTGCTACCGCTCAGGTCGAGCGGGCACTGCCCGCCGAACTGGACGTACTGGCCGTAGCGAACGTCGGCCGTGCCGTACTGATACATGGGTCGCATGGTGTGGGCTCCAGGTTGAGAGGAAGGCCCGCGCCCGGCGGAGGTGACGGGCGTCAGGACCGCCTCCACGCAAGAGCAAGGGGCGCGCCATCGCGTGCGCGCTCGTGCTCCCTCGGAGCCGCGCGACGCGAGCACATCGCGTGCGTCCTGGCGTCACGCGGCCGAGTCAGGCCGGGACGCAAACCGCGAACGGGTTGCTCATTGATGGAGGCATCCCGAGAGAGTGAGTGACAGCATCTCTCTCGGAGGCCTGGAGCGCGGTTGCCTTTTCCTCTCGCGAACAGGCGATCATGGGCCATGCGAGCAGGAGCCCTGGTGTTGAGCGTGGCACTACTGACCACGGGATGTGCCTCTCCATCTCCGGGTCCCGGACGGAGGATGCGGCTGAACCATGCGCGGCACGTGGTTTCGGGTCCTCCGGTGGAGGTACCGGAGCCACGGTCACGGGGTCAGCATCCAGGAGACCTGGGTGGGCAGGACGCGACGCCGACCCATCAGGCGGTCCTCGATGCCATCGCCGACGTGAAGGGCTCCACGGAGAGCATCGCCCGCGCGTTGTCGAAGCTGGGTTCGCGCGGCGACTGGGACGTGTTCACCCGTTACACCGACTACGGCTCCCGTCAGTTGCCCTGGCTTCGCGGCGCACAGAGGAGCGTCGCGCTGCTGGCGAACACGTCCGAAGCGGTCGCGGATGCGGACATGGCGGTGGGCCTGCTGCGGATGACGGGTCCACGGCTCCAGGCCGCCATGTCCGGCGCCATGCTGCTCGCGGCGTGGCTCGACTTCCTCCGGCTGGCGGAGGCGGTGCGGGAGCAGTGTCCGTTCTATGGGACCGAGCGCCTGTTCGTGGACATGGACCGCGTGCAGAAGTTGATCGAACCCTCCATGACGGCGCTCGCTTCGCTGGAGCCCGAGCAGGTGGAGGCCACCGCCCGTGCGCTTCCCGTGCTGATGGCGCAGCTCACCCACGAGTTCCAGTCCATCCAGGAGGGCGCACGGGTGGCATCGGAGCGCGCGGGGAAGGTCATCGCGGTGGCGCAGTTCATGGAGATGCTCACCCTGGTTTCCACCCTGAGGATGTCACTTCCCAGGCTTCCCCCCGCGGCGCCCGCCATGCTTGGCGTGGGACTCGTGATGGGCTCCGGCGGCGTGATGACGGGCACGCGCGTGGTCGTCTCCGCTGAGTGGGTGGAGAGGATGCGCAGGCTGGTGCAGGCGGGCGTCATCTCCGTGCCCGCCGTCAGCTCCGCCATCCGCATCCACGCCGGTCAGGTGATGATGGCGCAGCCGAACCGGGAGTTGCCCCAGGGTGTACGCGACGCGCTGGGCGACAGTCCCGAGGTCCGCGGCATGCACGAGACCGGCAGGGCCGGAGCCGGCATGTCCGATGCGCCGAAGCACCATGTCCTGCCGCGGGAACACCGGGAGTGGTTCGAGAAGCGCGGCTTCAAGGGCGCCATGGATATCGATCAGTTCTGCGTCAGGATGGAGAAGTCACACCACGAGGCGATTCACGGTGGAGGCGACTGGCGCCTGGGTCGAATGTGGGCTGGCGAGTGGAACAGGATGATCATGGGTCGACTTCGAGACGCAGAATCCGCAGTCGGCAGGATGTTGACGCGAAACGAGATCTTGAACATCGTCGCGGCGCATATGCAGGCGGCCGACATTCCGATGAACTTCATTCGGGGAGGACGACGATGACCGACGGCCGTTCCTGGCAGGGCAACTGGAAGGTTCGCCTGCATGAACGGGTCCGCGAGCGGGGGTTCGCTTCGCTCACCGCTTTTGCCAAGGCCCGTCCCACCGCATCACTGGTGGCGCTGGCCGAAGAGCTGGGCAGGGATGACATCGCAGGGGTCCAGGTGTTGAGCGGACTGCTCGCCGAAGCGGAACAGCGAAAGCAGGTCACGCGCTTCGAGCGCGATGTGCTCGTGCGCATGTTGTCCCAGGACCTCCCCCATGGATGGCCCGCCGTACTGGACGACGCGAACCGCTTCGCGGTCGCCAAGGCACTCAGTGGCTGGATTGCCTACACCCCTGAAGACCATCAAGCACGCGCAAGACGGATCATGATGGGACTTCTCTCCCATCCGCCTCCACCTGGATGGCGCCCGCTGAGCCCCGACGACGAGCTTCTGCTCACGCTCCTGCCTGACGAAGAAGCCTGAGGCTTCTGGCGTCCTCAGCAGCGCTGCGAATGCTGGGGGCTCACATCACCCGTGACGCTCGCCCAGGGGTGAACACTCCGTGCCCGTCCGCCCTCCGGCCGGGATGATTTTCCAGCGCAAGACGCTTCCCGTCCGACCCCGGCGCCACCACCTTCGCGCCGAGGAGTCACACACCCCATGGATGCGGACGGCACATCGGAGTTGGGAGCCGCGAAGGTTCCCCTCGTGTCCACCCAGAAGCAGCAGCGCGTTCGTCGCCCCCCGAAGAAGCTCAAACCCTCACGGCTGCACGAGGTGGACTTCCGGAGCGTGGACGAACGCATGGACTCCGGCCGGGCCCTGCGCAAGCGCTGCCCGCGCAGCAGCCACGCTGCGTGGAAGCCGTTCCGGGGCCGCGACCCGCTGGCGCAGTTGAAGGAATCCGACGCCACCCGGCTGCCCTGGCTGGTGCCCGTGCGGCACGAGCGCATGTCCGAATCCCCCTTCGCCTTCCTGCGCGGCACACCCTTCGCCATGGCGCGCGACCTGGCGCACACGCCCCACAGCGGCCTGCGCAGCCAGATCTGCGGCGACGCGCACCTGAGCAACTTCGGCCTGTTCGGCACGCCCGAGCGCAACCTCATCTTCGACCTCAACGACTTCGACGAGACGCTCCCCGGCCCCTTCGAATGGGATGTGAAGCGTCTGGCCGCCAGCTTCGTCGTGGCCGCGAAACAGAACGGCCTGGGCGGCCGCTGCGGCAGGAAGGCCGCGCGCAAGGCGGTGGAGTCCTACCGCCTGATGATGCGCGAGCTGACGACGCGGAGCCTGCTGGACGTGTGGTCGTTGCACGTGGACGCGAAGGAGCTGCGGCGCGCCGAGTCCGAGGACACCGCGAAGCTCGCCGCAGAAGCCGTGGAGAAGGCGAAGCGCCGCACCAGTGCGCACGCGGTGGAGAAGCTCACCGTGGAGCGCAACGGCCAGCGCCACCTGGCCTACCAGCCTCCCCTCCTCTTCCCCCTGTCGGCGGTGAAGATGGATGTGTCCTCCGAGGAGCTGGAGCGGCGCATCAAGGAGCTCACGGTGGGCTACCTCGCGTCGCTGGACGGCGCGGTGCGCGACCTGTGTCTGCGCTACCAGCGCAAGGAGTGGGGCTTCAAGGTCGTGGGCGTAGGCAGCGTGGGATTGCAGGCCTACGTCGTGCTCTGCGAAGGCAACGGCGGAAAGGATCCCCTGGTGTTGCAGTTGAAGGAGGCGAAGGCCTCCGTGCTGGAGCCCTACCTGGGCCCCAGTGAGTTCGGCAGCGCGGGGGAGCGCGTGGTGGTGGGCCAGCGACGCATGCAGGCCTTCTCCGACCTCTTCCTGGGTTGGACGGAAGTGGAGGGCATGGGTGCCTTCTATGTGCGCCAGTTGCGCGACATGAAGGGCGCGCTGGACGCGGAGAAGATGGATGCCCCGGTGTTCCTGGACTACGCGGACGCGTGCGGCTCGACGCTCGCGCGAGCCCATGCGCGCACCGGGGATGCCGCCCTCATCGCCGGATATCTGGGCAGCAGCGAGCACTTCGATGTAGCCGTCGCGGAGTTCGCCTGCACCTATTCGGATCAGGTGGACGAGGACTATGGGCGCTTCATCGACGCCCAGGCGAAGGCCATCGAAGCGCTGGCGGGCTGACACAGGCCTTCAGCCCGAAAGGCGCGTCCAGTCGTCCTCGTGCATGAACAGCCTCACGCCCAGGCGCTCGCACACGTCCGCGTGCGCCTGGGCCGCGGGGCCGCCCACCCAGACGGGCAGCTCCTTCGGCAATGCCTCACGCAAGCGCCGGAGCACGTCCTCGAACACCGTGGCACCCCGGTTCGTCACCGCCGACAGGCCCACCACGTCCGGACGGGCCCTCGCCACCGTCTCTCCCAGGCCCTCCGCCGGCACGCGCTGCCCCAGCAGCGTCACCCGCACGCCCGCGTACCGCAGCCGCAGCGCCGCCCCCAGGAGGCCCAGTTCGTGCTCCTCCTCCGGGAAACAGGCCAGCACCGCGTGCTTGCGACCTCCCTCGGGCGCGCCGTGCAGCAGGCTCACCAGCCGCTCGCGCACCACCTGCGTCACCAGGTGCTCCTGCGCCACCGACAACGTCCCCGCGTGCCAGCGCTCGCCCACCTCGCGCTGCACCGGCACGAGCACGTCCTCGAACGCGCGCAGGGGCGGCAGGGCCGACAACACCTGGTCCAGGATGCGGGAGACGCGCGGCTGGTCATACGCCTCCGCCGCAGCCATCACCGCCGCGCGCCACGACGTGGGCTGCGCTCCCCCGGCACCACCGGCCCGTTCCTCCCGGACCGGCGGCTCCGGCACGGTGTCCAGCTCCGCCATCAACTGGGGCAGCAGTTTCGCGGCCTCGCTGATGGCCACGCCTTCGTCCGTCAGCGCCTTGAGCCGCTTGAGCAGCGCGACGTCGCGGTCGGTGTAGACGCGGTAACCCGCTGGCGTGCGCTCCGGGACGAGCACCCCGTAGCGGCGCTCCCAGGCCCGGATGAGTTCCACGCGGACCCCTGACAGCTCCGCGGCGATGTGGATGCGATAGGTGCGCTCAGCCATGGTGCTTCCGTCACGGTCGGTTCTGGGCGTTCCTCACCTGCTGCCAGATGGCGATCAGCTCCTCCGCGGACTCCGCGTACTGAGCGCCCAGGGTGAAGAGGGTCTTCAGGTGCTCTCGCGCCCCCGGACCGCCTACCACCATCGGCACCGAAGCGCAGGCCTGCAATGACTCCGACAACACCGTGAGGAACTCCTGCGCTTCCCGACGCCGCACGAACGACAACGCCACCACGTCCGGCCGCACCTGCACGCAGGCCCCGTGCAACGCCTCCGCGGGCGTGTCCGCCCCCAGCAACGTCACCCGCCAGCCCCGCGCCTTCAGGTGCACACCCAGCGCGAGCAGCCCTCCCTCATGGTGGTCTCCCGCCGGGCAGGCCAGGAGTCCCCGGGGCCCGTCGCTCACGCTCACCATGCTCGCGAGCAACAGGCGCAGCCGCTGCCGCACCAGCGCGGAGGCCAGGTGTTCGCGCGCCACATCCAGGCGCGACGCCATCTCCCGGAGCACGGGAATCAAGAACGTGTCGCAGAAGGTCGTGGCGTCCAGGTGCTCCCCGGCCTCCTCCAGCACCGCGTCCGCCGCGTCCGCGTCCAGCACCATCACCGCCGCCCAGAAGCGCTCCATCAGCCGCGAGTCCTGCCGGGCGGACTGCGCGGGCGAGGCGCGCACCTGGGCGATGGCCTCGCTCACCGACAGGCCGCCCTCCATCAACTTCGCCACCCGGCGCACGGCCTCCACTTCGTCGCGTGAATAGACGCGGTAGTTGTTCTCGCTGCGCTCCGGACGCGGAAAGCCATAGCGGCGCTCCCAGGCGCGCAGCGTGGCCTCACGGATGCCGGTAAGCCGGGCGATGGTGCGGATGCGAAGGCTCATCGGCCCAGACCCCTCGCGGTGTCCCAGCGCTCCGCCACGCCCCGCGCGCCCGTCAGCTTGCGCGTGAAGCCCTCCAGGTCCGTCGCCTGCGACACCGTGCGCACCACCGACTCCAGCCCGCTCTGGAAGCGAGACAACGGGCCGGCCTCATGGGGCGTGCCGACCTCCAACAACACGTCCGGCCGCTCGTGCTCGAAGAAGGCATAGCGGATGGCGATGGGCACGCACTCCGCCTTCGCTGCCTTCGCGAGCAGCTCCACGCCCCGCTCCAGCTTCAGCGGGAAGGCGCCGAAGGGCCGGTGCTCCCCCTCCGGAAAGACACACACGGCGGCGCTCGGCCGACGCAACAATTCCTTCGCGTACCGGAGCGAGGACAGGGACGACATCGCGTCCTGCTTGCGGATGCTGAACGCGCCCATCTTCGTGTGGAAGGGATAGCGGCGAAGGTTCTCCTCGTCCATCAGGCAATAGCCATCCCAGCCCGCCACCTGGCAGAGCTGGTGCAGCACGAAGCCATCCCACCAGTTGCAGTGGTTCAGGTAGATGAGCCGGCCCACGCCGTCCGCGGGCAGTTCGCCGCGCACCCACAGGCCCCGGAACGTCGAGCGGACCTTCCACCCGATGTACCGGTCCACCGCCCACCCGAAGGGCCCACCCTTGGCCGCGTGGATCACGACGTCCGCGCCTCATTGAGACGCAGCAGCGCCGTGAACAGCGCGAGCCCCAGCGACACCAGCACGCTCGTAATCAGGAAGAAGAGCACCTCCTCCAGCGGCACCACGCCCACGTACACGCCCAGATGGCGACCCGCCCCGAAGTTCCAGATGCCGGTGGAGATGGCCAGGTGGTCCGCGATGGACAGGTACACGCCCACGACGAGCGCTGGCGGCAGCACCGCGCGCAGCACCTCGCCGGAGCGAGACTTGTAGTGATTCACCAGCAGCGCCAACTGGATGCCAATCACGGGCAGCGTCCACCCCAGCAGGTGGATGAGATACGCCCAGCGCGTCTCCATCATGGCGACACCTCGCGCGGGCCCAGGGGCCGCTCGACGTGGACGAGACGGTGCTTCTCGGACGCCCGCGCCTCCGGCTTCTTCGCCAGCACGCGCTCCAGCCGGGCCCGGGCCCACAGGCCCACGAGCAGCGTCTGGAGGCCGAAGAAGAGGTACTCCTCCAGCGGCAGGTAGCCCAGCTTCACGCCCCAGATGCGCTCCGGGTCGAAGCCCCACAGACCCCACTTCACCGCCATGTTGTCCCACGGAGACGTGGCCGCGTAGACGACCACGAGCAGCACGCCCATGGGCGCCAGGCCCTTCCACGACAGCGTGCGGCGGTAGCGCACGACCAGGAAGAGGATGGGCAGCACCACGAACAACCCCAGGAAGCGCGCGTAGGTCATCCCGGGCCTCCACTCCACTGCGACGCCACCCGCACCATGCGCCCTCCCGCGTGAAGCGCGTACGTGTGTCCGCGCCACGTCACCGTTCCCTGCCGCTTCAGCGAAGCCCCGAAGGCCGTCAGCAACAGCACCTCCCCCAGCAGCCAGTCCGTCAGCGCATGGCCTCGCGCCTCCTCGCCGGGCACGTGGCTCAGCGCGGAGAGCCGCAGCGACAGGAGCGTGCGCACGGCGACCAGGGCCCCTACCGCCAGCCACACCGAAGGCTCGCCCAGGGCCGCGGCCAGCAGCAGCAGGGGAAGCGTGGGCGTGAAGAGCAGCGGCACCGTGGGGTACAGGCCCGGCCGGTGGCTCGCAAGCACCTGCATCCAGCGCGTGAAGCGCTCCAATGGCGCGCGCCAGGAGGTTTCGGACGCCATGGGTACCCAGGCGGGCGCGGGGCTCAGCGCCACGTCCAGCCCCCGCGCGTGCAGGCGCTTCGCCAGCTCCAGGTCCTCGCCGATGTGGTCCGACAAGCCACGCAGCTCCTCCACCGCCCTCGCGGACAACCCGAGCGCCTTGCCACACACGGCCTGCGCGCCCGCGCTCATCGCATGCAGCGCGCGAAAGCTGTGGTGCGTGTAGCGCAGCAGCCCCGCCATCGCACGCCCTGCCGCATCCATCGCGCCCACGGGCGTGGGGGCGGCGGTGCTCAGCGCAGCGCCCGCCACCAGCGAGGACGCCAGGCCCTCCACCAGCGCCCCCGTCACCGCCACGTCCGCGTCCACCGCGAGCACCACCCGCCCGCGCGTGTCCAACGTGTCCAGCGCGTAGAGCAGGTGCCCCACCTTGCGGTTGGGACAGACGGGGTCGCTCGGCAACCACCGGACGCCTTCGGCCAGCCGGGGGCGGTAGGGCGACAGCACCACCTGCTCCAGCACGCCCGCGTAGTCGATGGGGCGCGCCAGATTCTCCAGTTCCTGCGGCGTGGGCGCATCCACCGGGCGCAGCAGCAGCACGGACGGAAGGACTTGCGTGGCCGGGGTGGGCGCACGGCGCAGGAGCCGCGCGAGCGCCACCGCGCTGAAGCCTCCGGCCATCCCTGCCCACCCGAGCGCGATGAAAGCGAGTGCGCTCATACCGCCCGCTCCACGCGCGTGCGGAAGTGCGCCATCCAGCGGATGAAGGGCGAATGGAAGCGGCGGAAGTCCGCCACCTCACCCATCGTGTCCAGCGCACCCCGACGCGACTCCAGCCGCGCGTAGAAGGGCGACGACTCCAGGAGGCGCGGCGCGCCCACCACCTCGTTGCCCGCGTGCAGATGCGAAGGGACGCGCAGTCCCCAGCCGGTGATGTTCGTGGGCCGGGCCTCGGGGTGCGGGCCGCGCTCGCACACCACGCCGGACGGTCCCGCCATCAGGCGCAGCGGCGCCACGCCATCCGGCAGGTGGTAGTCCACCACCGTGTGGGTCTTGTGATGCGTGCGCGCCCAGTGCCACCCGGACAGCCGGTCGCCCAGCAACTCCTGGCCGTGGTTGGTGTCGTGGTAGCCCATGCCTTCGGCCGCCACGTCCATCGTGGACACCTCCAGCCGGGCCTCCGAACGCGGAGCCAGCACCTGCCAGTAGTGTGGCAGCCCCGGCATGAGCTGCATTTCCATGCCCCGGGGTGTCAGCGGCCGGAGCGTCAGGCTGGCGCGCACCGGGCGGCCCCACGGTGCCGTCCCGTCGTCCACGTCCATGCGCACCGTGCCGTCCTGGGCATGGTTGAGCGTGGAGCGACCGATGCGCAGTCTTCCGGGCCCTTCCACCTGCGCGCGCGGGTACTCACTGAGCACCCACAACCTGCGCACACCCCGGTGGTAGAGCGCGAAGTTCACCGCGCTGTGCTCCTGCGGAAGGCCCCCGCGCCGCGCCGCCACCGAGTAGCGCGGCGAGAAGAGCGAGCCCAGCATGAAGATGCACACCGCGCTGTAGTCCCCCGCGGTGACGTCCGCGTAGAACCAGCGGTAGGCCCCCGCCGCATCGGGCAGCGCGGGCAGCGCGGGGACTTCTGGCAGCAGTGGGTGCGCGAGCATGGACGTCATGCGCTCCCCCGTAGGTGGGCGGAGGCCATCTCCGCGGCGAACCGGCCCGACAACATCACCAGCGGCACCCCGCCGCCCGGGTGCGTACCGCCGCCCGCGAAGAACAGGCCCGGCGTGCCGCCCCGGATGCGCGGACGACGGAACGGACCGAAGCGGCCGTGCGGCAGGAAGCCGTAGATGGAACCCCCGGGCGCACCCTGCGCCGCCAGGTCCACCGGCGTGCGCTGGCCCACCACGCGCGTCTTCCCCTTCAGGGCAGGGTAATGCTGGAAGAGCTTGTCGAACATCTGCGTGCGCACGCGCTCCGCCATCGATTCCCAGTCGCGCTCCGCCTGTTCGGCCTGCGAGGCGCCCACCGGCATGGCCGGCGCGTTCACCATCACGAACAGGCCCGTGCGGCCCAGCGGCGCCATGCTCGGGTCGGTGGCGGACGGGTTGCAGAAATACACCGTGGGGTCCGTCGCGAGCTGACCCGCGAAGAGTTCCTCGAACTCGCGCCGGTAGTCCCCGCCGAAGAGCACCGTGTGGTGCGGCAGGGCCGGCCGTCCCTCCACCTCCAGCAGCAGCACGAAGCCGGACAGCGACAGGGGCTCGGAGTCGCGGCGCAGCGACGCCAGCGGATCCGCGTTCACCACCACGCTGTCGAACAGCTCCTGGCCTGGGCCCACGCGGTAGCCCTCGGAGGTCCGCTCGAAGCGGGCGCGCGTGTCCAGATGCACCGTGGCGCCCTGCCGCCGCACCGCATCCCCCAGGGCCGCCACCAGCGCGCCGATGCCGCCCTTCACGTGGTGCACGCCGTACGCATGTTCGATGTGCGGGATGAGCGCGAACGCCGCGCTGGACGCGTAGGGAGAGCCGCCCGCGTAGGTGGCGAAGCGGCCCACGTACTGCCGCAGGTGCTGCGTCTGGAAGTGCTTCGTCGCCAGCGTGTGCAGCGTGTCCAACTGCATCCCCGCCAGCATCGCGCCGATGCCCCGACGGGCCACGCGCGCCATGAAGCCGGGCATGCCTTCGAAGGGGGCCTCCAGGTAGGGCTCGCCCGCCGCGCGCCAGATGGCCGCGGCCTCCGCGTAGAACGAGTGCACGCCCTTGCGCTCACCGGGGCGCAGCTCGGCGGCGCTGTCCGCCATCCGCTCCAGGTCCTTGTACGCGGTGAAGCCGCACCCGTCCGTGAAGCGGTAGGCGCACTGCGGCTCCAACTCCGTGAACGGGGGCAGCAGGTCCAGCGCGTCCAGCTTCTCGAAGGTGCCCCGCACCAGCGCCGGCAGCGTCAGCAGCGTGGGCCCCGTGTCCAGCGTCAGCCCCTGCACCGTGACGGCCTGCGCCTTGCCGCCCAGGGACGGGCTGCCCTCGAACAGCGTCACCGCGTGGCCCTCCTTCGCCAGGAGCCCCGCCGCGGTCAGCCCGCCAATGCCGCCGCCAATCACCGCCACGCGCGAGGTCTTCATCCCGGACCTCCCGTGCCCGTGGACAGCAGCGGCGCGGACGGCGCCAACAGCGGCATGGCCGTGTCGGCCTCCCGCAGCACCGCGCGGGGGCGCACGAACGCGGCCGTCGCCAGCGCCAGCTTGCGGCCCTTCGTGGTGTGGGCCCGCGCGCTGAACACGTCGTAGTCCCGCGCTTCGATGTCGCGCAGGATGTCGCCGTAGATGCCGCCCATCAGCCGCACCATGCGCTGGCTTCCGAAGCCGGTGAGGTACTTCACGCCGCCCGCCGCTCGCGCGTAGTACGCCCGCGAGCGCTGGATTTGAAAGCGCATGAAGTCGCGCCACCGCGCATCCACCTGGCCCCGGCGCAGGTCGTCCTCGGTGAGCCCGAAGGCGCGCAGCTCCTCCGCGGGCAGGTACACCCGGTCGCGCTGCAGGTCCTCGCGCACGTCGCGCAGGATGTTGGTGAGCTGCATGGCGCGGCCCAGGTCCGCCGCGGGCTCCACCGCGCGTTCGTCCTCGCAGCCCAGCACCGGCGTCAGCATCAACCCGACAACACCTGCAACCCGGTAGCAGTACAGCTCCAGCTCGTCCCAGGTCTCATAGCGGCGCTTCGTCAGGTCCATCTCCATGCCGGAGATGAGGTCCTGGAAGGGCTGCTCCGGGATTCTGTAGAGGTGGATGGTGTGGCGCAGCGCCGCGAACTCGCTGGGCTCCCACGGCGACGGCGCGTCGGCTGCGGGCTGCCGCGAGGCCGGAGGCCCCAGCTCCTTCGAGGCCAGCTCCGGCAGGGGCAGGTACACCTCCGCCACGCGCTCGCGCGCCCGGGCCAGCCGCGTGGGCAGGTCCAGGGGCGAGCCCTCCAGCGCGCTCTCGCCCGCGTCCACCAGGTCGTCCAGGCGCCGGCAGAAGGCATACAGCGCGAAGGCCGCCTTCTTGCGCTGTCCGAAGAGCAGGTACGAGGCGAAGAAGAAGCTCTTCGCGTGGTGGCGCGTGACGACGCGCGCGCGCCGGTAGCCCTGCGCGATGAGCGTCGGGGATTCGGTGACGCTCATGCCGCCACCTCCACGGGAGCTGGCGTCTCCGTGCGCGGCGACAGCGTCACGCCTTCCTTGCGGGCCCAGGTGACGAGCCGCTCGGTGACGAGCCGCGCGGAGATGAGTACCGTGGGCAGGCCCGTGCCCGGCTGGGTGGAGGCGCCCACGAAGAAGAGGTTCTTCACCTTCGGATCCACGTTGGCAGGACGGAAGGGGCCCACCTGGAAGAAGTTCTGCGCCAGCCCGAACGCGCTGCCACGCGCCAGGTTGTACGTGCCCGCCCAGTCGTCCGGGGTGAACACGCGCTCCACCTCGATGTCCGCCTCCAGGTTGGGGAAGCCCAGCTCGCCCAGGCGCTGGAACACCTTCGCGCGCACCTTCGGCCCTTCCGTCTTCCAGTCCAGGTTCGCGTGCTGATGCGGCACCGGCACGAGCACGTAGAGCGAATCCTTGCCCTCCGGCGCCAGCGACGGGTCCGTGTGCGAGGGCACGTTGACGTAGAAGCTGGGGTCCTCCGGCACGCGGAAGCGTTTGAAGATGTCCTCGAAGGAGCCCGCGTAGTCGCGGCCGAACATCACGTTGTGGTGCAAGAGCTCCGGGACCTTCTTCTTCATGCCCAGGTAGAGCATGTAGCCACTGGAGGTGAAGCGCAGCTTCTTGTCGCGCTTGAACGGCGCGTCCTTCGGGTCGAGCAGCTTCTCGTACGCATACGGCAGGTCCGCGTTGCACAGCACCGCGTCCGCGGGCACCACCTCCCCGCCGACAAGGCGCACGCCCGTGGTGCGGCCCCTTTCGGTGAGGATGCGCTCCACCGGCGCGCCGTAGTGCAGGCGCACGCCCTCCTCGCGCGCCAGCCGCTCCAGCGCAAGGGGAATGGCATACAGGCCGCCCTTGGGAAACCAGATGCCCACGCCCAGCTCGGTGAAGGGCAGCAGGCCGTACACGGCCGGGGATTCGAAGGGGGACACGCCCAGGTACATGGTCTGGAACGTCATCGCCGCGCGCAGGCGGTCGTCCTCGAAGAAGCGGCTGACGTCCGCGTACATGCGGCGGTGCGCGCGGGCCTTGAAGATCTTCGCCAGCACGCTGGGGGCGAAGTAGTCGGTGATGCCGTCGAAGTTGCGGCCGACGAAGTGGTCCAGGCTGATGCGGTACTGGGTGCGGCCCTGCGCCAGGAAGGACAGGTAGCGCTGGAAGCTGCCGGGCTCCACGCGCTCCAGCTCGCGGCCCATGGTGCACAGCTCGGAGGTGAAGGTGACGTCGGACCCGTCCCGGAAGTGCACCCGGTAGTTGGGGTCACAGCGCATCAACGTCAGGTAGTCCTCGATGCGACGGCCGAGCGCGCGGAAGGTCTCCTCGAACACCTCCGGCATCAGCACGATGGTGGGCCCGATGTCCCACGTGAACCCGTCCACCTGGAGCTGGTTGCACCGCCCACCCGGGCCGCGCGTCTTCTCGAAGACCTGGACGTCGAAGCCCTGCCGCGCGAGCCTCGCCGCGGCGGCCAGTCCGCCCACCCCCGCGCCCACCACCACCACCCGCTTGCCTTGTGTGCTCATGGACGTGTCCTCAGGAAGCGCGGCGCGCGAGACGGGCGATGAGGGCATCCAGCAGGTCCCTCATGCCATGGGAGTTGGGCAGTGCCTGCAGGCCCCGACGCGCCGAACGCGACGCCCGCTCCACCGCGCGCTCACACGCGACACGGCCTCCGAACGACTCCACCAGCGCACGGGCCCGGGCCAGCGCCTCCGCGTCCTTCTGCTCCACCGGCAGCGCCCACAACCGCTCCAGCTCTTCGCGGCCCGCGGGCGTGGCGCGCACGTAGGCCGCCATCAACGGGAAGGTGCGCTTGCCCTGCGTGAAGTCACCGTCGCACGCCTTGCCCGCCACCGACGCGTCACCAAACAGGCCGATGAGGTCGTCGCGAAGCTGGTAGGCGAGCCCCACCGAACGGCCCACCTGCTCCAGGCCTTTCTTGAGCGTTTCATCCGCGCCGCCCAGCATCGCGCCGCACACCAGCGGGGCGCTGAAGCCGTAGCGCGCCGTCTTGAGGTGGGCCACGCGCAGCGTCTGGAAGAGCGTCACCTCCGACAGCGGCATGCGCGACAGGTCCAGGTCCAGGTACTGCCCCGCGGCCGTGTGCCGGCACACGCCCAGGTAGTACTGCACCACGCGAGTGACGCCCGGCAGCTCCGACTCCAGCATCGCCTCCAGCGAGCGCGCGAAGAGGTGGTCCCCCACGACGATGGCCAGGTCCTCGCCCTGCCGTCCCGGGGCCAGCATCCGGTGCAGCACCGGCCCACCCCGCCGCAGCGCCGCCTGGTCCGCCACGTCGTCGTGGATGAGCAGGAACGTGTGCAGCAGCTCCAACCCGGCCGCGAAGCCCCACAGGCCCGGAGGCACCGCCGTGCTCTCCCGCGCCAGCCCATGCCCCGCGAGCACCAACGCCGGCCGCAGCCGCTTGGCGGGCCGCAGCGCGTAGTCCCGCGCCTGCTCCATGGCGCGCGACCAGCGGGGGTCCAGCGAGGCCTCGTCCGGCAGTTCGAACAGCAACCCGAGCGCCGCCTCCACCCGTGCCTGCACGAGCTGCAGCCAGGCCTGCTCCGGAGGCGCCACATCCGAGGGAGCCTGCTGCACGTTGGGAAGCGAGATGGCCATACAGCGGATCTCCGAAGTCGGGAGCACGGCAGCAGCCTTTCCAGCTAGAGGTAGCGTTTGCGTCCAGCGATTGTCAAGGCTATGTCTAAGGTTTGTGAGAACCTTGTACACGGGAGGCTCCCAATGAAAGCGTGGATCACGAGTGCGTTGACGGTGACCCTGGCGGCGGGGAGCGCGAGTGGCGCGCCTCCGACTCCGGAGCCGGTGGATGCGACCCTGAGCACCTCCAAAGGCGAGCGCGTGCGCCTGTCACGATGGCGAGGCAAACCCGTCATCTTGTTCTACGAGGACAAAGACTCCACGGCCCTCAACGCGCCCCTGAAGGAGGAGTTGTTCGCTCGCGGGCGCGAGCGGGGCCTCCTTCAAAGTGCCTGGGTGGTCGCGGTCGCCAATTTGGAAAAGTACGACTTCTTCCCCGCGAGGGAGATTGCCCTGTCGTACGTAAGGGACGAGGAGAAGAAGGCCGGAGTCCCCATCCTGGTCGACCTGGAGGGCACCCTGGGACAGGCCCCCTGGAAGCTGCCCACCAAGACGTCCAATGTGATGCTGTTGGACGCGGAAGGGTCGTTGGTCTTCCGACACTCGGGCCGCATGAAGCCGGAGGACCGGGCGCGCTTCTTCGTCGCGCTGAGCGGACTGGTGGGCCAGGACCTCACGACGGAAGCGGTGACGGAGGCCCAGCCGTGAAGGTGGCGTGCACGGGCGCCAGCGGCTTCCTGGGCCCAGGGCTTGTCCAGGGTTTGTTGGATGCGGGCCACACCGTGCACGTGCTCAGCCGCAACGTTGAACACGCCCTGTCCAGGCTGCCCTCCGGGGTGACGGGCTCCTTCTTCGACGGGAGCACGCCGCTGTCACCGGACGCGCTGGCTGGCGCGGAGGGCGTGGTGCACCTGGCCGGGGAGCCGGTGGACCAGCGGTGGACCCACGAGGCCAAGCAGCGCATCCACGCAAGCCGGGTGGAGGGGACGCGCGTGCTGGTGGAAGCGATGAAGCAGGCAGGCTCGGTGCGGCACTTCGTCTGCGCCTCGGCGGTGGGCTTCTACGGCGGCGCGCGCGAAGGGCAGACGCTGACGGAAGAGGACGCGCCCGGCGACGACTTCCTCGCCCACGTGTGCCAGGGCTGGGAGGCGGAGGCACTGCGCGCGGCGGAGGCAGGCGTGCGCACGGTGCGGCTGCGCATCGGCGTGGTGCTGCACCCGGCGGGCGGCGTGCTGCACCGGATGCTGCCGGTGTTCCGCATGGGCGCGGGTGGACGGGTGGGCCACGGGCACCAGTACGTGAGCTGGGTGCACCGCGAGGACCTGCTCGCGCTGATGCGCTTCGCGCTGGAGCACCCGACGTTGGAAGGCGCGGTGAACGCCACGTCGCCGGAGCCCGTCACCAACGCGACGTTCGCGCACACGCTGGGCGCGGTGCTGGGGCGGCCAGCGGTGTTGCAGGTGCCGGGCTTCGTCCTCAAGGCGCGCTTCGGGGAGATGGCGCGCGTGGCGCTGGAGGGCCAGCGGGTGATGCCCCGGCGCGCGCTGGAGGCAGGCTTCCAGTTCCGCCACCCTGACCTGGGCGGGGCGCTGCGCGAGCTGCTGCCCCACGAGGGGGCCTGAAGACCTCCGGGGCTCCTGCACCGACCTGGACGAGGCGCCGCGCGACCTGCTGGCGGACACGCCTCCAGCCCCGTCGCCTCGCTCCCGCATGCCGACGCGATGTCCGCGGGTGGACGCGGATCCGCCACGCGACGATGCGCGGCCGACGTGGAGCCCCCTCGCTCCATCGCGGTGCGTACAGTGCACGTCACGCATGGACACGCAGACGCTGGAAGCACGCGCGCGCCGCGAGGGCACGCCGCTCATCGATGGAGACACCGCCACCTTCGTGTGGAAGGGCGCAAGCCGCGTCTTCCTCCAGGGGGACTTCCAGGACTGGCAGGGGACGCCCCTGCCGCTGGAGCGCGTGGGCAAGGGCCTGTGGGCGCGGTCGCTGGCGCTGCCGGAGGATGCCTACGTCGAGTACGCACTCCAGGACGCGAAGGGCCGCCGCGTGCGCGACGCGTTCAACGAGCGCCGCTCCGACAACGGCTTCGGCGGCTTCAACCACTGCTTCTGGATGCCGAAGGGACAGCCCACGACGCTGAACCAGCGCGTGCGCGGCGTGCCCCGGGGCCGCGTGACGCGCCATCAAGTGGACACGCACGAGTGGGCCGTGGGCAGCAAGCGCGCGGTGGCCCTCTACGCGCCGCCGGTGCCGGGGCCCGTGCCGCTGATGGTGGTGCTGGACGGCGACGACTACCTGGAGCGCGTCCAACTGCCCACGCTGGTGGACAACCTGATCGCACTGAACCGCATGCGTCCGGTGGCGATGGCCTTCGTGTCCAACGGAGGAGAAGCGCGCACCGCCGAGTACGCCTGCAGCGAGGCCACCGTCGCCTTCCTGGAGCGCCGCGTGCTGCCCCTGGCGCGCGAGAAGCTGTCCCTGGTGGACGAGCAGCGCACGCCGGGCGTGCACGCGGTGCTGGGCTCCTCCCTGGGAGGCCTGATGGCGCTCTTCGCGGCCCAGCGCCTGCCGCGCACCTTCGGCCGCGTGCTGTCCCAGTCCGGCGCCTTCTCCATCGAGGGCACCGACATGGTCGTCTTCGACCTGGCGCGGCGACCGGCCCAGCCGCCGCTCCACGTCTGGATGGACTGCGGCCACTTCGAGGGCCTGCTGGACGGCAACCAGCGCCTCCTGCCCGTCCTCCATGCGGCCGGACACCGCGTCACGTCCCGGACCTACAATGGCGGACACAATTATCCGGCCTGGCAATGCGATCTGCCGGCCGGTCTGGAAGAATTGTTCTCGACTTCTGGATGACGCGGCGCGGCGGTCCACCGAGGTTCCGTCCAGAGCGGAAGGCCAGTGAGAACAAGGGGTTGGCCTTTTTAGAAAGCGCTCAAAACGAAATGATCCGGGATTGATCCACGGCTTTGACGCGGCGAGCGGGCAGCCGGACAGGGCGTGTGGACTCCGGGGCTACGCAACATGGGGGTGGGCTGGTGCGATAACCGATGTAGGTGCGCATCCTGACGCGAGCACCGCGTCGGCCCCCCCCGCCCTGGAGTTTCGTCATGTCCCGCGTCGATGGTGGCAACCGCCCGTCCCCCCCCCACGAAGCGCTCGGAGTTCGAGCGGGGTGACGCCACGCGCGAGAAGCCGGCCTCCACCGCCCAGGCAAAGACGCCCGCCAACGCCACGG
>NZ_RAVZ01000680.1 GCF_003611635.1 Corallococcus terminator
TAGTCCTACAGTTGCAGTTCGGAAGAGACCGCAGTCGGCCTCCTGTTGAAGAAACAGGAGGGGGCGGAGCGAGACTTCCCATGCAGCAGCCATCAACCACAGAAGCCCAGGTACCGGAAGTCCGGCTGGTTGGCCGTCTCGTGACAGAGCTGGAAGCGGTAGGCGCCTGGCTGCAGCCGCACTTCCGCAGGCGCGAGGCGCATGCCACTGCAGTCGAATACGTGAAGGCACTTCTGGGGCGAGCGCAGCGCAAGAATGTGTGGGGCCTTTCGGAGGATGCGGGGCATCGAGCGCCCTATGCCTTCCAGCACCTGCTGCTGCGTGCGAAGTGGGACGCGGATGCGGTGCGCGACGACGTGCTGGAGTACGCACGCAGGGCGCTGGGTGAAGGCGGAATTCTCGCGGTCGACGAGACGGGCTTCCTGAAGAAGGGAGAGAAGTCCGTGGGCGTGGCACGCCAGTACACGGGCACGGCGGGTAAGGTGGAGAACGCGCAGGTGGGCGTCTTCCTCTCGTACGTGACGCCTCGTGGGCATGCGCTGGTGGACCGGGAGTTGTACCTACCGGAGCCGTGGGCGGAGGACGCCGCGCGCCGCGAAGCGGGAGGGATTCCGGACGAGGTGGGCTTCGAATCCAAGCCGGCCCTCGCGCAAGGCATGCTGCAACGGGCGCTGGGCGCGGGGCTGAAGCCCGCGTGGGTGGTGGGAGATGAAGTCTACGGGCGCGACTCCACGCTGCGCCGTTTCCTCGAAGACTTGCACCAGCCCTACGTGCTGGCGGTGGCCTCCAACACGCACGTCTGGCGCGGCTTCTACCAGGTGAAGCCGGGCGATATGGTGAAGGAAGTTCCGCCGGACGCCTGGGTGCGTCTGTCCGCGGGCGTGGGCACCAAGGGCCCGCGCCTCTACGACTGGGCACGCATGCGGCTCAACCGGCACCTGGGCCTGTCACGGTGGCTGCTGTTTCGCAGAAGCCTTGCGGACGGGAAAGTGGCCTTCTACGTGGCCCACGCCCGACGCAATGCCTCCCTGATGTCGCTGGTGCAGGCGGCCGGCAGTCGGTGGGCGGTGGAGGAGGACTTCGAGTCCGCCAAGGGCGAAGTGGGCCTGGCCGACTACGAGGTGCGCACCTGGACGGCGTGGCACCGGCACATGACGCTGTGCCTGGTGGCCCACGTCTTCCTCGCCGCCGCACGTGTCATGGCCAACCTGCCACTCCAGGAGGGCCTGCCCCCAAAAGCCCTCGGCCTGCCGGTGCGAAGAAATCCCATGCGCGCATTTCTCGCCCGGCGCGGCCTTCACTGACGGCCCTCGTCCGCTACTCCGTCCAGGAAGTGCGAGGGCTTCTGGTGGCGCTCCTGCGGCGTGTGGTGGCTCCGCTTGCGCATGTCCTGGCCTGGAGTCGCTGGCGACGCCACCACCAAGCTGTGGCCATGCAGTGCCACTACCGCGCACGAAAGGCGCGATTCAAACTGCAACTGTAGGA
>NZ_RAVZ01000681.1 GCF_003611635.1 Corallococcus terminator
CCCGATGACGCCGTGCGAGCGCCCGGAGACGTGGAGCGGTGGTGCTTCCTGGGCGAGGGTGCATGCACGCCCGAGGAGCGCGCCACGGACGTCACGCCGGACTTCCAATGGGAGGAGGGCTTCCGGGGCGTGGTGGGGACGGTGCGGGGCGCGGTGGGGACGGACGCGGAGGTGTCGGTGACGGGGTTCGGTTCGTATCAGTCGCGCTCGCTCCTCTCGCATGCGCTGGCGGAGCGCTCTTCGTGCGAGGGAGAGCGGGACGGGTGCAAGGCGCCGGCGGTGTGGCTCGCGGTGACGGGGACGAAGGCGGGGCGCGTGGTGTCCCGGACGCTGCCCGGCGTGTTCCATGAGTGGGCGGGCGGAGGTCACGCGACGCTCGCTTGGAGTCCACGGGCCCAGGTGGGAGCGACCGCGTGGGGCGCGCGGCCGGTGTGGAGCGTGGAGGGCGCGGTGCTCGATTTCCGCTCCACCGCGGGCTACCCGGTGGGAGGCGGCTTTGGCGCGGTGGGATTCGACGGTGCGTGGGGGCACGGGCCGGTGGACCTCTTCGTGGAGGCGGCGCGCAGCTTTGATGCGGCGCCGGGCGGAGGTGGTGGGTTCGGCGTGCTCCAGCGCACGGTGGTGGCGGATCCGTCGAAGGAGCTGGAGGTGTCGTTGCGAGCCTACGGACGCGGCTTCGCCAATCCGTACACGGGCGCGGTGTCCGGGCCGGATGAGCTGGAGGGCTCGCGGGCCCGGAACGAGGTGGGCGCGCGCGTGCGCTACCTGCATCGGCTGGACGCATGGCGGCTGCGGGGCGAGGTGGACACGTGGACGCTGCCCTCCGACGGCACGGCGCCAGGCAGTGCCGGCACGGTGAACCTGCGGGCCTCCGCGCGAGTGGATTGGAGGGCGCATGCGTGGTTCCAGCCATCGCTGTGGGGCGAGTACCGGGACAAGGACGTCGGCGTGGCGGGGGATTGCTTCGACGGGACGGGAGAGGAGCCCTGCTCGGGGTCACTGCTGCGCGTGACCGCCCGTGTGAAGGCGGAGCTTCACGATGCCGTGTCCGTGGCCGCGCAGTACGCGCATGCACGCGTGGATGATCCGGTGAATGGGGGCGTGCGCGAGGACGCGCACGCGGTGGCGGAGGCGCAGGTCCGGCCGTGCGAGGCGGTGCGGCTGCGGGGCCGGGCGGTGTGGAAGGACGAGGACCGCGCGACGCGGAACCGACTGGAGCAGTCCTTCCGCGCGACGTTCGATGCGAGCTGGGCCGCGGGAGACGCGGTGACGACGCGGGCACGGTACGCGTGGGTGAGCGACTTGAAGGATGCGCGCGGTGCCCGGACACCGCCGGATGCGCCCCGGCACCTGTTCGCGCTGGAAGTGGAGACGCGGTTCTGAAGGGGGTGGAGTGTGGTGGCTTGGGCAGTGAGGGGATGGGGCGTGAGGCTGTGTGTGGGAT
>NZ_RAVZ01000682.1 GCF_003611635.1 Corallococcus terminator
GACTGGGGGGCGGGCGCAGCGGAGGTCAGCAGTCGCAGGGCCAGCGAGACAGGCAGGACGAAACCAGAGGTGGACACGCAAATCCTCGAACGTACTTGAGAGGAAGGCGGAGGCCGGAAGTCCCAGGGGCCACCGCGCGCCGAGAGGGGGAACGCGGCGCGCGGGGCTCAACTGGGACGTCACGCACCGGTTCCGCGGTTGGGGAACGCGAGGCCCGGTACATACGCCATCTTCCAAGAAGAAGAGGACGTGCGTGCATTCTTTAAAGAAATTCCTCGCACCGTCAAGGCGTGAAGTGAGCATTGCGACTCCCGAACGATGTGAGTGTTCTCAAGTCTCCGCTACGCAGGAAGTCCCATGGCACCCACTCCTCCCTGGCAACCCGACGCGTCCTGCCAGAGCCTGGAGGCCCTGGGCGAACACCTGTCCACCCGTGATTTCGGTCGGTTGGAGGACGAAGCGTTGCTTTCACTGCTGCTCGCGGTGAGTGGCAGGGACTTCACGCGGGACTTCCGCGAGGAGTTTGGCGCGGAGGATGACTGGACGCAGGCATTAGGACAGACAGCGCGCGCGGTCCGCCACGCCATTGGATTCCTTCGCCAGGACGCGGCCATTGCCCACCTGAGCCTCCTGCCGCGGCCGGACGTGCTGCCGCTGCTGAGCCGCTTCTTCCACCTGCATCCCCAGCCTCCGGCCGCCGTGCGCGCCCGGTTGTCCCACTGGCTGTGGCAGCGCGCCCTCTTCGACACGGAGCGTTCGTTTCCCGACGACGAGGCCCGCGCGAGCCTCGCCCTCCTCACCGGGGACGCGGACGCGACCGTGCGCGCGTTGCTGGCCCGCGTGGGCCCACCGCCCGAGCGCGGATGGGAGCGTTATTCGCAGCCCGGCATGGCGGGGCTCGCGTCGGTGGCGGACCGGGTGGAGGCCAACGCGCTGCTGGCGCTGCATCCGAGGCACCTGCTCACCGGCGCCGTCCTGGAGCCCGGCCCGCTCTTGGAGGCACAGGGCGCGGTCGCATTCCTGCCGCTGTTCCCCACGTCGCCTCCGGGCCTGTCCACGTCCCCGGGGGCCGGGGATTCGATGCTGCTCACACTGGCCAACCAGCTCTTCCACCCCGTGCTCGCACCGGGCGTGACATTGCTGGGACTGGTGCGCACGGGAGCGCTGCCGCCCGCCGTATTCCCCAGCCATGCCCTGTCGCCCGAAGCCCTGGTCGCCCTGCGTCAGGGCGATGCGTCCAGCTTCCTGGCCCACCGTCGGGATGCGCTCATCGCCCATATCCGGGAGTTCATCCGGACTCGAACGGGGGCGGACGCACAGGAAGCGACCCAGGGCCCGGAATGAAGCACCTGGAATTCTCCGTTGCCCACCCCTGAGGAGCCGGGCCACAGTTCCGCCGCCGAAGGTGTCCCCCGCCCCGGCCCCCACACATATGAGC
>NZ_RAVZ01000683.1 GCF_003611635.1 Corallococcus terminator
TTCCTACAGGTCGGAGCAGAACATCACCCATCAGGAAGTAACTCCCGGCAGGCCGAAGGTGCCGGCGGAATACGACGGCTTCGGGCCGGCTTCGCCTGTGGGGAATGGCAGCGTGCTTTTCAAGGCTTCGACGCGCCTTTCACCTGGCGCAATTTCTGGCCAGGAACTCGCTGCGACCAACAGCACGAACACGCCGTGGCTGGCCTATTCGGTGTCTCGAACGGGCGACGATGCGCCCCTCCTTGACGTCTCCTACTCCATCACCTGCACTGGCTGTGGGAGCCCCACCACGAGTTCGGGACCTCTTCTCTCCCGCACTCCGGACGCCATCCGCGAGAACTACGCGCTCCCCATCACCTCGGACACGGTTCCCGGGCTGCGCAAGGCGGTGACTTCGCCCGTAACCCTCGGCATCCGCGTGACGGCCACGGATGCGGCTGGGAACGTTGGGACATCCACTCAGGCCACGTTGGTGCTTCACCTCGTGACGCCGACGCTGAGCATCAGCGAGGAGAGCAACTACCCGACGGCGAGGGACCCCAAGTCGCCCTACGCCTACCGCGTCCAGGCCCTTGGCTACGACGACCTCTGGGAGCCTGCGAACGCGGCCTTCGCGGGAGGGCTGCCGATGCGAGTTTCCCGCTTCGTCATCAGGAATCCCTACTCGGTGCCCATGGCGGTGAATCTCGTGCCCACGGGCGCTGCCGGCTGGTCACTGACGGAGTCGTGGGGGCAGGTGCTGGAGACTGACGCGGACATCATCCGCAACGTGGATGGACTCTCGTTTCCGTACTCGTACGCCTGGGACTCAACGGGGGAGATGGCCCTCAACTGCGTGCCGAAGGCTGACCCTTCGCTCGCGTACCCCTGCGACACCTCCGGAGGCGTCTCCGCCACGCACGTCCTCGGAAGCCCCCAGCGGTGGGCGTGTCTCCCGAAGGTGACCAGCACGTCCCTTGTCAGCTCCGGCGTGAACTGGGACACGCTCGCCTACCTCGCGCCGCTTTCGACGGGCAATGAGCAGGAGGCCAACCGGGCACCCTCCGGCTACATCATCGCCTCGCGGACGGCATGGCGGGTGCCCGCCGCCAGCGCTGGCAGTCCGGGTGAGGTCGTCCTGTACGTGGTGGTGCCGCGCACGCGCAACGGGCTGCCCGCGCTCGATGTCACAGGGGGCAAGTACCAGCACCTCTACGCCTACCACTACGGCACCGGGTTGCGCGGGACTGGGTTCTGCGGTGATGGAGACGGCGGCCGTTACTTCTCCTACAACCACCGGCGGAAGCTGGAATCCCGGGTCCTCGACTCGGTCCGTCTCTCGGCGACGTGGCCCTTCGCCTTCAACGCGGTTGGCACCTACGATGCAGGTGAGGGCAAGTTCCCCGCCCTGGGCGCTCCCCGCGCCGTCATGTCC
>NZ_RAVZ01000684.1 GCF_003611635.1 Corallococcus terminator
CTGGCCATCGATCCGGGAGACCCGGACGCGCTCCTGGGCGCCGCGCACCTGTACGCGGTGCAGATGCCCTCCACGCGCGAACGGGACGAACTGGGCGCGCTCTATGCGGAACGGGGCCTGTCCCAACCCTCCACGCCCCCGGAGCTCATCCCGTCCCTGGCGCTGGTGGCGGCCATGGCCTTCAACGACCTGGGGCAGGCGGATCAGGCGCTGGAGCGCGCGGCCATCGTGCTGGCCCGCGAGCCGGGCAACCTGGAGGCGAAGTACGAGAAGGCCCTGGCCCTCTTCGAACTGTGCCGCTTCCGCGAGGCGAAGGCGGCCTTCGCCTCGCTCCTGACGGACAAGGAGCGCGCGGCGCACGCGCACCAGCACCTGGGATTGCTGCTTGAGCGCGAGGGCCGCTGGACGCAGGCCCAGGCGCACTTCGACCGGGCCCGCACGCTGGAGCCCCAGGACTTCCCCCCGCCGCCCCTGCCGACGCCGGACGAGTTCCGGGCCCAGGTGACGAAGGCCCTGGCGGACCTGCCGGAGGACATGCGCAAGGACCTGGAGGGCGTGCCGGTGGCCACCGAGGAGATTCCCTCGGAGGATGACCTGCTCGCCAACCAGCCGCCCCTGTCGCCCACCATCCTGGGCCTGTTCCGGGGCCCGTCCCTGGGCGAACCCTGCGACGGAACGGAGACGCCGTGCCGCTCCGTGGCCCTCTACCGGCGCAACCTGGCCCGGGCCGTGCGCTCGCCCGAGGAGCTGCGCGAACAGATTCGCGTGACACTGCTGCATGAAATCGGGCATCTGCGAGGGGAGGACGACGAGGAACTGGCCGCACGCGGCCTGGAGTGAGCCCCCACATGCCTTCCCTACCCACTGCCCGTGTCAGCTTGAAGGGCGCCAAGACGCTGCGTCGAGGCACCCCCTGGCTGTACCGCACGGAGCTGATGGAGCCCCCCGCCACCGACACGCCCGGCGCGGTGGTCGCGGTGGTGGACCCCCAGGGCAACCCCATCGGGCAGGCGCTCTATGCCCGCCGCTCCCCGCTCGCCATCCGCCTGCTCACGCGCAAGAGCCCCGCGGAAGAGAAGGTGGACGACGCCTTCTTCATCCGCCGCGTGGAGGCCGCCCTGGCCCGC
>NZ_RAVZ01000685.1 GCF_003611635.1 Corallococcus terminator
TACTTGCGCAACGAGGCGGCTGCTGGAGGCGAAGCGTGGTTTCACTCCAATGGCGAACTCGCCCAGACGGTTCGCCTGTGCCTTTCGGCGGGGCAGTGCGCCGAGGTGCAGGCGGCCCAGACGCTGGCCTCGGCCAGGGCAGCGCTGGAGAACACCTACGGGGCAGCGGCAGCGTCGGATGTGCGCTCCCGCGTCGCGGATGAGCAGGCAGCGGTGACGCTTGTTGCCGCCCAGGGGCAGGTCGGCAGGAACGAAGTGCTGCGCATCACCGCGCGAGAGCTGATGCGCAAGTGCACCAGTGGCCGTGACCTCTCCGCCTGTCAGGCCGCCGCCGCCGCCGCCGAAATCGCGAACCTCGAGCAGCAGGCGGCCATCTCGGACCAGCTCGCCCAGGGCAACACGCTCCAGGCGCTGGAGCTTGCCGCGCGCACCGAGGAGCAAAAGCGGGCCTTGCAGTCCATCCACCAGCGGGAGGCCGTGATTCAGCACGCAGCGGACCTCTTCGCCCCCACCGCGCCCGCTGTCCTGACGGACAAGGGCTTCAACATGGCGGGTGAGTAGCATGCGCTCCTCGACGCGTCTTCTGTCCCTCCTGTGCCTCCTGTCTCCCGCCGTGGCACTCGCCGGGGACGTGCGCAACGTCGCCGTCGCCGAGCTGCTCGGCAAGACGCAGGGCCTGGCGTGGAGCTTCCTCTTCCCGTCCCTGATTCTCGGGCTCCTCGTCGCGTGGTTCGGCATGGGCAGTGGGAAGCAGGGGGACTTCATGGGGGTCGTCCTTCGCTTCCTCCTCATCATCGCCTTGCTGACGAATTACGAGACCGTCTTCGGCTCGGTGATTCTGACAGCCCGCGGCGCGGCGAAGACGCTGAATGCCGACGAGGCCTTCGCGCGCTACCACCAATCGCTGCGAGGCATGGTGGAGCGGATGCGCACGGCGAACATCGAAACCGCGCGCTCCATCATCGCCGACCCCGACAAGCCCACGACGTCGCGGCCAGCGGCCTGGGTGTCGGAGCAGCTTGGTGGTGTGACTGCCGAGATTGGCGGGCTCCTGTTCTCAACGGGCCTCACCCTCATCATGCTGCTGGCCATCATCGCGCACTGGGTGATGGTGCAGATGGGCCAAATCATGACGGCCCTCTTCTACGTCCTCGGGCCCATCGCGCTGTCGGTGACAGTCGCGACAGGGGGAGGCATTGCCCAGCGGTGGTTTACCGCCCTCTGCGGCTATGCCTCATGGCAGGTGGTGTCGGCCATCCTTCTCATGCTGGCGACGTCCATCATGGCCAATTCCCTGGATGCAACCTTTCCAGACGTACCTGTCGGCGCCGGGCAGGCAGGAGCAACCCTCGCTTCGACGATGCAGCTCTGCAAGGG
>NZ_RAVZ01000686.1 GCF_003611635.1 Corallococcus terminator
GGGCGGTGGGGGCGCGGGGGGACCGACGATCAACATGTGGTGCGCGAACGCAGGCATCAGTATCGACGGAGGCACCCTTGTCCTTCCCGAGCGGTCAGGAGGCGCGGGAGGGCCTAGCGAGGCAGGCCATGAGGGGGCGATGGGTGTTTCTCGTGTAGTTGTCGGCTGCACCATCCCCGATGGTGGAATGACGCCCTGACGCACCCGCACCGCCCGCTGCCCAACAGCAGCGGGCGTGAACGTCGGACCCCAGGGCGAGTGCCTGTCCGCTCGCCCTCCGTGCTCCCGGCCTCTGCTTCGCTTCCCGGGATTTCACCTGTTACGCTCCCCCGTGGTGGAGATGTCTTCCGAGCTGATCTGCGAAACCTGTGGCCTCACCGTTCCGTCCGACACGGCGGTGTGCCCTCGTGATGGCACCGTCGTGCTGTCGTCGTTCCAACCGACTCCGCCGGAACCGAAGGTCATCGTGGAGCACCTGGGTAACGAAGCCACCGCCATCACCGACCCCCTCATCGGCCTGAAGCTGGGCGAGTACGAGCTGCGCTCCCGCATCGGCGTGGGCGGCATGGGGCTCGTGTACGACGGCATCCAGCCCCTCATCGGCAAGCGCGTCGCGGTGAAGGTGCTGCGCCCGGAGCTGGCGCACTCCTCCGAACAGGTGGCCCGCCTCCTCGCGGAGGCACGCGCCGTCAACGCCATCCGGCACCGCGGCATCATCGACATCTTCGGCTTCGGCCAGCTCCCCGACGGTCGTCAGTACATCGTCATGGAGTACCTGGACGGTCAGCCGCTCGACGCCATCCTCGCGGAGAAGGGTCGCATCCCCGTCGGTGAGGCGCTGGCGCTCCTGGAAGAAGTGCTCGCCGCCCTGGGCGCCGCGCACGGCGCGGGCGTCGTGCACCGCGACCTGAAGCCCAGCAACATCTTCCTCGTGCGCCAGCCGGACGGCACGCGCTACGTGAAGCTGCTGGACTTCGGACTCGCCAAGCGCGGCGAAGGCCCCACTGGCCGCACCGCGCAGACGCGCACCGACATGGTCGTCGGCACGCCGGAGTACATGGCGCCGGAGCAGGCCCGAGGCCAGTCCGTGGGTCCCATGACGGACCTGTACGCCATGGGCGTCGTCACCTTCGAGATCATCACCGGCCGGCTGCCCTTCATCGGCAGCTCGCCCGTGGACCTCCTGATGAAGCACGTGGAGGCGCGCCCGCCCCGGCCGTCGGAGTTCGTCTCCGACCTGCCGCCCGCCGTGGACGCCTTCATCCTGCAGATGCTCACCAAGGACCCGGAGACGCGCCCCAACTCCGCGGATGTCCTGCGCCAGCACCTGTCGCGCCTGCGCCGCACCCTCCGGGCCACCCGCACCAACCCCACCG
>NZ_RAVZ01000687.1 GCF_003611635.1 Corallococcus terminator
AGTCGGCTTCCAGCGCTCCATGAGCCACCTCCGAGAGGTGGCGACCTGATCACGCGGCGACAGCCCACGTCGATCGCGCTCGTAAGTATTCGACTTTCCTCGGGCGGAAACCTGATCGGCGCTCTAGGACACGATGCGCGTCTTGATGTCCGTCTCCAGCCCGGCGATGGCTTCGCACACCTGCTGGGACACGTCCTGGTCCAGGTCCATCACCAGGTAGCCCACGTTGGCGTCGGTGCTCAGCACCTGCGCGTGGATGTTGGCGTTGAAGTCGGACACGATGCGGTTGATGTCACGCAGCACGCCCGGCGTGTTGCGGTGCACGTTGATGATGCGGTGGGTGCCCGGGTTGATGGGCGCCTCCACGTTGGGGAAGTTCACCGCGCCCGTCGTCGCGCCGCCCTTGACGAACTTGAGCAGCGACGTGGCCACCTCCTTGCCAATGGACGCCTGCGCCTCCTCTGTGGAGCCGCCGATGTGCGGCGTCAGCAGCACGTTGGGAATCCCCTGCAGCTCCGTGACGAAGCCGTCCGAGTTGCCCTCCGGCTCCTCCGGGTACACGTCCACCGCCGCGCCGCCCAGGTGCTTGGAGCGCAGCGCCCGCGCCAGCGCCGGGATGTCCACCACCGTGCCCCGGCTGGCGTTGATGAGGCACGCGCCCGGCTTCATCGCCTGGAACTGCTCGGCGCCCATCATCATGTGCGTGGAGGACAGCGCCGGCACGTGCAGCGTCACGAAGTCCGACTCCGCCAGGAGCCCGTTCAGCGTGGGCACGGAGCGCGAGTTGCCCAGGGGCAGCTTCGTCATCACGTCGTAGTAGAGCACGCGCATGCCCAGCGACTCCGCCAGCACGCCCAACTGCGAGCCGATGTGCCCATAGCCGATGATGCCCAGCGTCTTGCCGCGCACCTCGTGGCTGCCCGTGGCCACCTTGCGCCACTGCCCGGCGTGCACCTCCCGGCTGCGGTCGAAGAGCTGGCGCGTCAGCACCACCACCTCCGCCAGCACCATCTCCGCCACGCTGCGCGTGTTGCTGAACGGCGCGTTGAACACCGGCACGCCGTGCACGCTGGAGGAGAGCAGGTCCACCTGGTTGGTGCCGATGCAGAAGGCGCCAATCGCCAGCAGGTCCTCCGCGTACTTGAGCGACTCCTCCGGCACCGTCGTCTTGCTGCGGATGCCCAAGAGGTGCACGCCCCTCAGGCGCTCCGCCAGCTCCTCCGGCTTGAGCGCGGAGGACGTGCGCTCCACCTGGAAGCCTTCCGCCGCCAGCATCTCCTGGGCGGAGGCGTGGATGTTCTCCAGCAACAGGACGCGCAGCGGGCCCTGGTTGTTGACGGGGCGGCGGGGCGACGGCGGGAAGC
>NZ_RAVZ01000688.1 GCF_003611635.1 Corallococcus terminator
CCCCAGAACCACTGCACGCAACGTAGGAACGGCATTTCCCACCTGGAAGCCCGCCCTACCCCTCTGGAGATTCCGACCCATGACTACTGGACGTTTCCTCCCCCTGGCGGCCGTCACAACGGCCGTGGTGAGCAGCACCTTCCTCATGCTCGCGCCCGCCTGCGGCGACGAAGCCACCCCGCTGGACTGCGCGGAGAACTGCGCCCCGGTGGAGGGCAGCTACCCCCTGACCTTCCCGAATGACGCAGGCCTTCCGCCCGAGTGCGTCAACCTGAACGTGCCCCCCCTTCCGAACGGCAAGGACCTGATGCTCAACCGCGACGGCGGCACCCTCACCGGCTCATTGGACGGGGTGGCCCTCAAGGGGAAGGTGCAGGAGACGGGGAGCCTGAGCCTGACGGGGACGCCGCCGCCCAGCAGCGATGGCGGGCTGACGACCTTCCTGAGCCTCAACGCGTCCTTCACCGGAGGGGCGGCGGACAGCGGAGTCGGAGGAAGCCTGACGGGGAACTTCACCGGCAACTACTCACGGATCCAGGGCAACCTCAGCCAGCGTTGCACTGTGACACGCCCCTTCACGGCGACCCGGCGGTGAGCCAGGGCCGCCGGGAGCGGCGCCCAGGGCGATGACTACTTCTTCTTGCCTTCGGCGGCGGCGGCCTTCGCGGCGGCCTTCTGCTTCTTGACCCGCTTCTTGTGGTGCTGACGGATCTTCATCTGCACGCGGCGGTGCTTGCTCTTGCTGTTGGCCATGTGGGTGGCTCCTGGGGCTCCGGAATGGAGTAAAGGGGGTCTTACCTATCAGAAGCCTACCGGCCCCCGGAAGAGGAACCCTCGGGGTCGGCGCCGGGGGGGACATTTCCTCCGGATTCCGGCCCGGAAGGGCCTTCCGGGTCGCTGTCGGGCTCGTTCGGGGCCGGACGGGTGGGAAATGGGATGCCCTCCGCGCCGCGCACGTTGGTGGGCAGGGCGGACGACACCGTCACCTCCCCCTCCCGGTCCTCGTCGCTGGGGCGCTCCTTGGAGACCGGCGCGCTCGTCTGGTGGGGGCGCTTCTTCACCGAGGCGAAGATGGGCCGGCAGGCGTCCACGAAGCGGCGGACCTCGTCCAGGGGCAGCGCGGGGGAATAGTTGTCGTTCACGCCCGTCATCGGCGTGGCCATGCACATGGCGTTGAGGATGGCCTCCTCGGTGGCCTCCATCACCGCCTCGTAGAGGGGGTCCAGACGCTGATCCAGGAGGATCTTCATCTTGTAGACCATCTTCTGCGTGCGCCTGGGGATGATGTTCGCGGTGGAGAAGCCCACGACGATCTCCCCGGAGCCGTGCGCCGCGTAGCTGCCC
>NZ_RAVZ01000689.1 GCF_003611635.1 Corallococcus terminator
TAGTACTACTCAGTCAGTTGCGTCGAGTCGAGGGGCATGATCTACGTCGAGGTCATGACCCCTGCACAGATGCGCAAGCTGGACAGAGAGCTGCGCGAGTACCTGGAGTCGATGGTGGAGGGGATGGGTCGCAGTGAGCGGCGGCGGGCGATGGAGTGGTACCTGACGGGGCTGCTGCTGGAGGGGGAGCGCAAGAGCACGGAGCCGATGGCGGCGCGGCTGGTGAAGGACGCTTCGCAGGTGGAAGCGATGCGGCAGCGGCTGCACCAGTGCGTGTCGGTGTCCGAGTGGAGCGACGCGCAAATGAGGGGCCGGCTGGCGCTGAAGTTGGAGCAGCAGTTGCCCGAGGTGGAAGCGTACGTGGTGGACGACACGGGCTTCCCCAAGAAGGGCGAGCACTCGGTGGGCGTGACGCGGCAGTACTCGGGGACACTGGGGCGCACCGAGAATTGCCAGGTGGCCGTGAGCCTGCATTTGGCGGGAGAACGAGGCAGCGGCTGCGTGGCGTTGCAGGTGTACCTGCCGGAGGCGTGGGCGAAGAGCCGCACGCGTCGCAAGGCGGTGGGGGTGCCCGCGCCGGTGAAGTTCCAGACGAAATGGCAAATCGCGCTGGGCCAGTTGGATGACGCACTGGCGTGGGGCGTCCGGCGGCACGTGGTGCTGGCGGATGCGGGCTATGGCAGCGCCCGGGAGTTCCGCGACGGCGTGCGGGAGCGTGGACTGCACTTCCTGGTGGGCGTGACGGGCACGCACACGGCCTGGCCTCCGGGCGCCATGCCCGCGCTTGCGCCCAGGGTAGAAGGCCGCCGAGGGCGCCCTCGCAAAGGCTACGTGGCCGAAGGCGTGGAGCCCTGGTCCCTCGAAGAGCTGGTGCGCCAGTTGCCCCCGGAGGAATGGAAGACGGTGCGTTGGCGTGAAGGCAGCCTGGGCGAGCAGTCCTCTCGCTTCGCCGCGGTGCGGGTGCGCACGGCGGAGCGGCACGCGAGGCGTGCGGCGCCCTCGGAAGAGGTGTGGCTGCTGGCGCAATGGCCTGAAGGGCTAAAGACTCCGACGAAGCTGGCCTACTGCTCGCTGCCGGCGGACACGCCCCTCAAGACGCTGGTGCGGCTGTGGAAGCTGCGCTGGCGAGTCGAGCGCGACTACCAGGAGATGAAAGGCGAGGTGGGACTGGACCATTACGAGGGACGCGGCTGGAGAGGCTTTCATCACCACGCCACCCTCTGCATGGTGGCCCACGGCTTCCTCGCGCTGCGTCGAGCGCTTTTTCCCCCGGAAGCGAGTGCAATGGACGCTGCCCATGGTGCGGCGTCGCCTTCAGCACTTGCTGCTCAGCCGC
>NZ_RAVZ01000068.1 GCF_003611635.1 Corallococcus terminator
CGCGCGGTGCTCCCCGGCCGCGACGGCCTGCGGCTCGTGCACGGAGAGGCGGACCTGCTGCCCGGCTTCTTCGTGGACCGCTACGGCCCGGGCCTCACGATCCAGACGCTCTCCGAGGGCATGGACGCGCGCAAGGAGATGCTCGCCCGCGCGCTGGTGAAGCTGACGGGCGCCACCCACGTGGTGTGCCGCGACGACGCCTCCGGCCGCGACTTCGAAAGCCTGCCGCGCGAGGTGCGCCTGCTGCACGGCGAAGGCGACGCGCGCTTCAGCTACCACGAGGGCGACAACCGCTTCGATGTCGACCTGACGGGCGACATGAAGACGGGCGCGTTCCTGGACCAGGTGGACAACCACCTGCGCGCGGGTGAGCTGGGCCGGGGCGATGCGCTGGACTGCTTCAGCTACCACGGCGGGTTCGCGCTCGCGCTCGCGAAGCACTGCACGTCGGTGCTCGCGGTGGAGCAGGACGCGAAGGCCGCGGCCCGCGCGAAGGCGAACGCGGACGCCAACGGCCGCGCCAACGTGAAGGTGGAGAACGCCAACGCGTTCGACGTGCTGCGACGCTTCGACCAGGAGGGCCGCCGCTTCGACACCATCGTCCTGGACCCGCCGGGGCTCGCCAAGCGCCGCGAGGGCCTGGCCACCGCGCTGCGCGCCTACCATGAGCTGAACCTGCGCGCCCTGCGCTGCCTCAAGCCGGACGGCCTCTTGGTGACGTGCTCGTGCTCGGGGAAGCTGGATCGCGAGGGCTTCGAGTCCATGGTGCTGGACGCCGCCGTGGACGCGAAGCGCCCGGTGCAGATCCTGGAGCGCCGGGGCGCCGGCCTGGACCACCCGGTGCTCGCGGGCCTCGCGGAGACGGAGTACCTCAAGGCCCTCTACGTGCGCGCCTTGTAGGCCGAAGCGGAAGGCGCGCGAGGGGCTACGGGATGGCCAGCTCCTTGCGCAGCCTGCCCACGACCTTGAAGTACTCGGTGCGGGAGAAGCCCACGTTGAGGATGTGGAAGTCCTTCTTGGACAGGCCCACGCAGCCGAAGCAGTAGTTGCAGTCCTGCAGGTTCTTGCTCAGCACCACGTACGCGCTGTTGGAGCAGTTCTCGCTCTGCACGCAGTACGCGCACGCGTGGCAGTTCTTGCACTCCACGCAGTGCGAACAACTGGTGCACAGCTCGCAGCGCGTGCAGTGCGTGCACTGGTGGCAGCTATCGCAGTCCTTGCAGAACATGCAGTTGGCGCAGCGCTGACAGCCCTCGCACGCATAGGAGCCGGGGTTGCCCGGATCCACCGCGTAGCTCTTGGACAGCTTCTGGAACTGGTCCATGAACTCGCGCTTGCCCAGGGACGAAACGCCCAGGCGCGCCATCTTCTCCTGCTCCAACAACTCCTGGGCCGTCTGGGGTCGGGACCCCTTCTCCTTCACCGCCACGGACGCTCCTTGAACTGGAATCACTGCAGCCGGGCGAGCCCGGCGAGATCGATGCCGCGTGCCACCCGCCGCACCTCCACGGTGCTGGGGAAGCCACGGCTGGTGACGGCCACCACGAAGCGCTCACCCACCAGGAGGTTCGCCTCCGCCATGCCTTCTTCGGCGTCATAGCGCACGAAGCCCACGGCCTCCTTCCACTGGATGGGCGCCGTCGGGTCGCTCGCCGCCCGGCCCCGCGCCTTCTGCGCCGCCTCGCGGATGGCCTGCCCCAGCTTGAGCCCCAGGGTGGTGTCCACGATGCGCACCTTCACCTCCCGGTCCTCGCCGCGAGTGTAGGTGCGCTCCGCCTCCGACACGGACACGTCGCCGTACTTGCCCGTGGAGCCCCCGGTGGAGCCCACCGTGAAGCCCTCCAGCGTGTCGGGGAGGAAGGGCGCCAGGTCCTTGAAGTACACGCACGGTGCGGCGGTGGTCACCACATCGCGCGGGGTGGGAGAAGTCGTGCGTTCGTCGTCAAGGCATCCGCCGCCCACGCCGAGCGCGAGCGTCGCGGTGGCCAGCCGTAGGAAATAGTCGCGCACGAACGAATCAAAGGGTATCCCCGGCCTGCGCGCAATGGACCTTTCGAAGCTCAATCCTCCACAGCGTGAGGCGGTGCTGACGACCGAGGGTCCCCTGCTCGTGCTGGCCGGCGCCGGCAGCGGCAAGACGCGGGTCATCACCCACCGCATCGTCCACCTGCTCAACGAGCGGCCGGGCCACCTGCTGGCCCGCAACATCCTGGCCGTCACCTTCACGAACAAAGCCGCCACGGAGATGAAGGAGCGGCTCATCCACATGGCCGGCCCGCGCGCCCAGGGCGTCCTCGTCTGCACCTTCCACGCGTTCGGCGCGGAGGTGCTGCGCGAGGACATCCACCGGCTGGGCTGGCCCAAGAAGTTCGCCATCGCGGACATGGGCGACCAGTTGTCCATCATCCGCCGCGCCATGCGCGAGAAGCGCATCGACGACCGCGCCTTCGATGTGCGCAAGGTCCTCAACCTCATCTCCAAGGCGAAGAACTCCGGAGAGGTGCCGCAGCCCAAGGGCGAAGGGATGGGGGACGACTACGACCTCATCACCGCGATGGTGTTCGCGGACTACCAGCTCGCGCTCAAGGCGCAGGGCTCGGTGGACTTCGACGACCTGCTGGTGCTGCCCGCGCGCCTGTTGCGTGAACACCCGGACCTGCACCGCAAGTACACGCAGCGCTTCCGCTACCTGCTGGTGGACGAGTTCCAGGACACCAACCACGCCCAGTTGGACCTGCTCAAGCTGCTCGCGGGCGAGGCGCGCAACGTGTGCGCGGTGGGTGACGACGACCAGTGCATCTATTCGTGGCGGGGCGCGGAGGTGCGCAACATCCTCGACTTCGAGAAGCACTTCCCGGGAGGCAAGGAGGTGCGGCTGGAGCAGAACTACCGCTCCTCGCAGCGGGTGCTGGACGCGGCCAACGCCGTCATCGCGAAGAACCCCGAGCGCAAGGACAAGCGCATGTGGACCGACCGCCGGGGCGGAGAGCTGGTCAAGGTCGTGGCCTGTCCCAACGACGAGGAGGAGGCCCGCTTCGTCGCGCACGAAATCCAGAAGCACATCTCCCAGGGCATCCCCGCGGACGACATCGCGGTGCTCTACCGCACCAACGGCCAGTCGCGTCCGGTGGAGGAGATGCTGCGCGAGAAGAACATCGCCTACGAGGTGGTGGGTGGCAGCGAGTTCTTCGACCGCAGCGAGGTGAAGGACGTCATCGCGTACTTCAAGGTGCTGGCCAACCGGCTGGACGAAATCAGCCTCATGCGCATCGTCAACGTGCCGGCGCGCGGCATTGGCGACGTGACGATGGAGCGCCTGCACGCGCATTCACGAGCGGAGGGCGTGACGCTGTGGACGTCCATGCGCCGCGCGGACACCTATGAGGACCTGCCGGCCGGCGCGGGCGGCAAGGTGCTGGAGTTCGTGGAGATGGTGGAGCGCTACCGCGACGCCTTCCTCCACGCCCCGCGCCTGTCGGAGGCGACGCAGAAGCTGCTGGAGGAGATCGGCTTCCGGGAAGCCACGCGCGCCAAGGCCGTCTCCGGCACCGCCGCGGACAAGAAGCTCAAGAGCGTGGACCACGTGCTCGCGTCGCTGGAGAAGTTCGAGAAGCGCGAGGGCCCCAAGGCCAGCCTCCTCACGTACCTGAACCGCCTCAGCCTGGACACGCGCCAGGAGGAGGAAGAGGTCCCCGGCCAGAACCGCCGCGTGACGCTCATGTCGCTGCACGCCTCCAAGGGCCTGGAGTACCGGCTGGTCTTCTTCCTGGGCATGGAGGAGGACCTGATGCCCCACGGCGGCATGCAGGGCGAGGCGCAGAACCTCGAGGAGGAGCGCCGGCTCTGCTACGTGGGCATCACCCGCGCCAAGGAGCTGCTGTACCTCACGCGATCCACGGTGCGCGTGAAGCGCGGCAAGGAAGTGCCCCGCACGCCCTCGCGCTTCCTGGAGGACCTGCCCCCGGACGCCTTCGAGAACGTCGACATGGACGCGCCGCGTCAGGGGCCTCCGGATGAGAAGGAGAAGAACTTCTTCGCCAACCTGAAGGAGCGGTTCAAGAAGCCTCCGCCGGGGCCTCCTGGCGGCGGTCCTGGCCCGGGGACGCCCGGTCGGGTGCCCTAGGCGGCCGGATTTCCAGGCCATGTACGCCCGACCTTGACTTGATCCCAGGGTCCCGCTAGGAGGTTCGGCCTTTCCGGGCTTCTGTCGGAGTTTTTGGCGGAGGACCCGCGGTTGGTTTCGCACGAGCACGCGGCCCCTGGCATGCACCTGGGTGCCGCGCCGAAGTTTGGAGTGCACGAAATGTCGCAGAAGACCTACAGCGCCAAGGCCGCGGACATCAAGCGCCAGTGGCACGTCATTGACGTGTCCGACAAGGTGCTTGGCCGCGCCGCCAGTCAGATTGCTACCCTGCTGAAGGGCAAGCACAAGCCGACGTACACCCCGTCCATCGACACGGGCGACCACGTGATCGTCATCAACGCCGACAAGGTGAAGGTGACGGGCACGAAGGAGACCGACAAGCTCTACTACCGGCACCCGTACGCCGGTTTCCCGGGCGCCCTGAAGATCACCAACCTGCAGAAGCTCCGCGCCAAGCACCCCGAGGACGTGATCCTCAATGCGGTGCGTCGCATGCTTCCGCGCAGCGCCCTGGGCCGTCAGATGATGACCAAGCTCAAGGTGTATGCCGGTGATACCCATCCGCACACCGCCCAGAAGCCGGTGGCGTACAAGGTCGAGGCGTAAGGAACAGCCATGGCGATCAATCCCGAACTCGGTTTCTACGCCACCGGCCGCCGCAAGGAGGCCACCGCTCGCGTGTGGCTGCGTCCTGGCAATGGCCTCGTGGTCATCAACGGCCGCGACATCAATGAGTACTTCGGCCGTGAGACGTCGAAGATGGTGCTCAACCAGCCGCTGGAGATCCTGGAGCAGAAGGGCAAGCTCGACGTCACGGTCAACGTGCGCGGCGGCGGCCTCTCTGGTCAGGCCGGTGCCATCCGTCACGGCATCGCGCGCGCGCTGTGCGCCTTCAACCCGGAGTTCCGTCCGGCGCTGAAGAAGGCCGGCTTCCTCACCCGCGATGCTCGCGCGGTCGAGCGTAAGAAGTACGGCCAGCCCGGCGCCCGTCGTCGGTTCCAGTTCTCCAAGCGTTAATCCGCTTGCCGGCTCGTTGGAGCCGCTCCACGGCGGGGGTCCTCTTTCAGGGACCTCCGCCGTTGTGCTTTGCGGGCTCACCTGCTGCCCCGTCGCGACGGGCGCGGGCGTTCTGCTAGCATCCGGGCCCTCCCATGGAACTCAACGAAATCCTGCAGATCGCCCTGCGCGGCGGTGCCTCCGACATCCACCTGAAGGCGGGCCTGCCGCCCATGTTCCGCGTGGACGGTTCGCTGGTGCCGCTCAAGGACGGCCGCCGCCTGCCTCCGGAGGAGGTGGCGCGCATGGCGTTCGGCATCATGAACGAGTTCCAGAAGGAGAAGTTCAAGGTCAGCAACGAGGTGGACCTGGCGTACGGAGTCCCCGGCCTGGGCCGCTTCCGCGTGAACGTCTTCCAGCAGCGCGGCACGGTGGGCGCGGTGTTGCGTGTCATCCCCTTCAAGGTGATGACGATGAAGGATCTGCTGCTGCCTCCGGTGCTGGAGAAGGTGTGCGGCGAGGAGCGCGGCCTGGTGCTGGTGACGGGCACCACGGGCTCCGGCAAGTCCACGACGTTGGCGGCGATGATCGACTTCATCAACTCCAACGAGACCAACCACATCATGACCATCGAGGACCCCATCGAGTTCCTCATCCGCGACAAGCGCTCCATCGTGAACCAGCGCGAAGTGGGTGTGGACACGATGAGCTTCTCGCAGGCCCTCAAGAGCGCGCTGCGACAGGACCCGGACGTCATCCTGGTGGGCGAAATGCGCGACCACGAGACCATCGAAACGGCGCTCCACGCCGCGGAGACGGGCCACCTCGTGATGTCCACGCTGCACACGCTGGACGCGACGGAGACCGTCAACCGCATCGTGTCCGCCTTCCCCCCGCACCAGCAGAAGCAGGTGCGCCTTCAGCTCTCCAGCGTGCTGCGCGGCGTGGTGAGCCAGCGACTCGTTCCGCGCGCGGACGGCAAGGGCCGTGTGGCCGCGGTGGAGGTGCTGCGCGTCACCACGCGCGTGCGTGAACTCATCGAGGACAAGGACCGCACGAAGGAGATCCACGACGCCATCGCGCAGGGCACGGACTCCTACGGGATGCAGACCTTCGACCAGTCGTTGATGGGGCTGGTGCGCAACGGGCTCGTCACCTACGACGAGGCCCACCGTCAGGCCAGCAACCCGGACGACTTCGCGCTGCGCTTCTCCGGCATCAGCGGCACGTCCGACTCGAAGTGGGACAACTTCGACGCCAAGGCCGGCGAGGAGCGTCCCATCCCGGGCTCGGCGTCCTTCGCGCAGAAGGGCGCGCCCGCCGCGGCGCAGGCTCCCGCGGCGCCGCCTCCGCAGGCCCAGCGTCCCGCCGGTGCGCCGCCCATGGCCGCCCGTCCGATGACGCCGCCGCCCGGTGTGGCCGCCCCGCGTCCTCCGGGGGCGCCTCAGCCCGGTGTGGTCCAGGGCCGGCCCATGCCTCCGCAGGCGGCCCGTCCTCCCACGCCCGTCCCGGCACCCGCGCCCGCCCCGGCGGCCGGCGGCGACGACGACTTCCAGATCGAACGCTTCTGACGGCTTGAGCGCCGGGCGGCGCTTCGAATCCCCGACAGGGGAGGGGAGACCGCCCGGGCGCCAGCGTCATCCGCTCCGCGCGAAGCGGAGCACCCTGCTCAGGCGTCGTCATCCCCCAACTGCGCACGCAGCCGGGTGAGACGCAGCGGGCCCACCAGCCCCTGGTGCCCCAGGGTCTGCAGGAGCGACACGGTGGCGCGCACGCGCGCGTCCTGCACCTCGTCGGACTCCTGCACGACCTCGTTGTCGAGCAGCGTCTCCAGGTGCTCCGGGTTGATGGACGTGGGCCCTTCGGACCACGCGACTTCGAACAGGGCCCGGGCCATGTGCTCGCGGGCCTTGCGGTCCGCGTCGTTTTCCGACGCCTTGATGAACGCGAGGAACAGCGCGTCCACGGAGTCCTTGGACAGCGCGGCCAGGGCAGGCACCTCGCCCAGGGACTCCTTCACGTAGTCCGTGTCGAAGGAGTCCACCTCCTGCTCGTACCCGAACGCCTCCTCCAGGAGGATGGACGCGAGGAACGCATCCGTCTCCTCGTCGCTCGCGCCCTCTTCCTTGAGGGCCTCGCGCGCCTTCTGCGTGGCGGACGCAAGCGCCGGGTCCTCCGGCAGCGCGCGCGCGGCGGCGTGCGCGGCCAGCAGCACCAGGGAGGCCTGGGCGTCGGACGACAGCGCGCGGCCGCTCACGCCCTGCAGCATCGCGCGCTGCTTGGGGTTCGCGTCGGCGGCGGCCACGAAGTGCTGCTCCTCCGGAGTCAGCGGTTCACCCGCCTTCTCCTTGCGAAGCGTCTCCTTGGCGGCATCGGCGGTGAGGAAGCGGGCGAGAACGGGGTGCATGGCGGGGCCTGTTACCACATGGTAGGGACTCCGCGATGGTTGAGGAGCCCGAAGGTCCGGAGGCTGTCCAGCGCGCCACCGACGCCTGCCTGCGTCTGCTCTCGGTGCGCGCCCGCAGCCGCCACGAACTGACGCTCGCCCTGGAGCGCAAGGGCTACCCCGGCCCCGTGCGCGACGAGGTGCTCGCCCGGCTTGCCCAGTGGGGCTACCTGGACGACGCGAAGTTCGCCCGCGACCGTGCCACATCCCTCCTGGGCAGGGGCAAGCTGGGCCCCCGCGCCATCCTCCAGCGGCTCCAGGCCCACGGCCTGGAAGGCACCGTGGCCCGGCAGGCGCTGGCCTCCGCGAAGGACGCGGTGGGCTTCGACGCGCTGGAGGCCGCCCGGCAGGTGCTGGAGAAGCGGCGCCTGACCGGCCGCCCGCTGGATGCGAAGGAGCAGGCCCGCGCGGGGAGGCTCCTGCTCAGCCGTGGGTTCTCCCCGGATGTCGTCACCCGACTGGTGGGTGAACCTTCGCTGGACCCCTCCGGGCAGGACGAATAGCTTGGAGGCGTGATGCGCTCAGTCGTCCTGTGTGTGACCGTCCTCTTGCTCTCTGGCTGCGCGGCCCTGTCCCAGGGGCCCGCCGGCGAGCCCAACTACGCCTCCCAGGCCGTCGAGAACCTGGCGCTGGGCGACGTCGCCATGGAGGACAAGGACTTCCTCAAGGCGGAGAGGTACTACGACCACGTCCGCGCGAAGTACCCGTACCTGGAGGCGGCCCGCGAGGCGGAGCTGAAGCTGGGCGACCTGGACTTCGCCCGGGAGATGTACCCGGAGGCGCGCGAGAAGTTCGACTCCTTCATCAAGCTGCACCCCACGCACCCCAAGGTGGACTACGCCGCCTACCGCGGGGCCCTGTCCTACGTGGAGGAGTTCCCCTCGGAGTTCTTCGCCCTGCCGCCTTCCTTCGAGAAGGAGCAGAAGCCCATGTACGACGCGCTCCGGGCGATGAACGTCTTCCTGCGCCAGTACCCGGATTCGCAGTACGCGAAGGACGCCAAGGTGCACGCGGACGACGCCCGCCAGCGGCTGGCGCGCCATGAGCTCTACGTCGCGTCCTTCTACGCCAAGCGCGAGCGCTGGAAGGCCGTGGCCCAGCGCCTGGAGGGGCTGCTCAAGGACTACCCGGGCACGCCGCTGGAAGAAGAGGCCCTCTTCGACCTGCACAACGCGTACGTGAAGCTCAACGAGCCCCAGCGCGCCCAGGACACCCTGCGCGAGGTCATCAAACGCCTGCCGGGCACCCCCGCCGCCCAGCGCGCCCAGAAGATGCTGGGGACGTGAGGCGGCTGGAGGACTGGGGACGGCTGGGGGGGCTCTTCATCGCGGGCCTGGCTGGCCTCGTCGCCCTCGTGTTCCTGGGCCCGCGCCTCCTGGGCTTCGCGGCCGGACCCGAGGCCGAAATCGTCACCACCCTCAAGGAGGCCGAACACGACGGCGTGTCGCTGTCCGTGCCTGGCTCCGCGCTGCCGCTGGTCTCCCGGAAACTCCAGTACGCCCGCATCTCCGTGTCGGTGGAGCCGGACGGGACCCGGGCGGAAGCCGCCGCGACGCTGGATTTCGAGGGGAAGCTGGGGGCCACCATCGTCAGCACCGCGGGCGTGGAGCTCGTGCCCTTCTCGCGCGAGTCCCGGCGGTGGAAGCCCACGCCTTCGGAGGCGCCCCGGCTGGTGGCGGTGGTGGCCGCGCTGGAGGCGCGTCGGCGGGCCCTGGAGCAGGGGCTGCCGGACGTCCTGACGCGGCTGACGGCCCCGGGCGGCGACGGCGGGGTGGGGCGGACGTGGGAGGAGATGGCCCCCTTGCGCAAGCGGCGGCTGACGGTGGTGGCGTGGTACGTGCGGCTGGAGCGGGATGAGGCCGTGGTGACGGAACACTACCGGGTGGAGGGAGACCTTCCGTCACGCCCGGTCGACACCCGGGGGGAGCGCCCGCTTTTGCTGGTGCGCCAGGGCGATCAATTCTTGTTTTCGCCCAGCCTCATGTAGGCTACCCGCGGAGGAAGGGGCCCGCGCGGGGCCGAGTCATGGAAGAAGCCCTCAAGCAGCTACTGACCCTCGGGCGCGGCTCCTTCGAGAAGAAGCAGTACGCCCAGGCCGAGCAGTACCTGACGAAGGTGGTCGAGCAGAATCCGACCTTCGCCGACGTCTACAACATGCTCGGCATCATCTACCACGACCAGGGCCAGTTCGCCCGGGCGCAGCGCGCCTTTGAGTCCGCCTTGCGGCTCAACCCCGCGTACACCGAGGCCGCCCTCAACCTCGCGGTCATCTACAACGACATGGGGAAGTACGCGGAGGCGAAGGAGGTCTATCAGGCCGCCTTGTCCCGCCAGAAGGGCGCCCCCGGCGAGCTGGACCCCTACGTCATGAAGAAGGTGGCCAACATGTACGCCGACATCGGCGACGTGTTCGCCTCCAGCGGCGTGTGGGCCAAGGCGATTGAAGAGTACCGCCGCGCGCTGGCGCACTTCCCGGAGTTCGTGGACATCCGCCTCAAGCTGGGCAACGCCCTGCGGGATGCCGGGGACAACGCGGCCGCGCTCTCCGAGTACGAACAGGTCATCGCGCAGAATCCGTCGTACATTCCTGGACGGATCAATTATGGAATCGCACTGTACTCGGCGGGACGTCGTGACGAGGCGGTGAAGGTCTGGGAAGACGTGCTCGTGCGCAGTCCCGGCAACAAGAGCGCGCAGATGTACCTGAACCTGGTGAAGAGCCCGGGGAAGGCGGAAGTGACGGGTTGAGCACCATGGCAACTTCCATCATCGAGGTCGCGGCACCGTGAGCACTCCGAGCGGTACGGCGCAGTCGTTTGCCCTCAAGTTCATCTCCGGGAAGTACCAGGGCGGTGAGTTCCCGCTGAAGGCCGACAAGCAGATCGTCGTCGGACGGTCGAGCGAGTTGGACATGGTGCTCGTGGAGGACATGGTCTCGCGCAAGCACGCGAAGATCCTGTTCTCCGACGGGAAGATCACCATCGAGGACCTGGGCTCCACCAACGGCACCTTCGTCAACGGCGAGAAGGTGAAGCAGGCCCGGCTCAAGGAGGGAGACCGCATCCTCATCGGCACCTCCATCCTCAAGCTCGTGCACCAGGGCGCGGAGAGCGCCGCCGTGGACGAGAGCGTGGTGAAGCAGAAGCTGGAGGAGGCCGCCGCCGCCCAGGCCGCGCGGACCACCAAGGCCAGCTCCATGACGGGGAAGATTGAGGAAATCCCCCTCCCGGACCTGCTCCAGCTCTTCCACACGTCGAAGAAGAACGGCGTGCTCGTGGTGAACAACGCCCACGAGGGCCGCATCTACCTGCGCCAGGGCCGCGTGTACTACGCGGTCATCGACGACAACCACAACCTGGGGCCGCAGAAGAGCTTCAACCGCATCGTCACCTGGGAAGAGGGTGACTTCGAACTGCGTGCGGCGGACAGCCAGGAGTTCATGGTGGAGCTGGACTCCTCCACCGAAGCGCTCCTCATGGACGCGCTCCGGCAGTTGGACGAGTTCAAGCGCCTGCAGCCGCAACTGCCTCCCATGGCCACGGCGCTCCGGCTCGCGCAGCCGCTGACGCCTTCGCTCAAGGAGCTGACGCCGGAGCTGATGGACGTGCTCCAGCTCGTGCACAACCACGGCTCGCTGGGCGGCGTGCTGGACCACTCGGACGGCGACGACGTGCTCACGGCCGAATCCGTGGTGCAGCTCATGAAGCGCGACTACGTGCGCGCGGAGTAGGGCGGGGACACACGATGGCGGGCGAGAAACCGGTGAAGGCCAAGCGCCTCACCGAGATGAGCCACTGCGCGGGCTGCGCGGCGAAATTGAAGGCAGGGGACCTGGCGCGGGTGTTGGGCGGGCTGAAGACGGCCGCACCCCCGCAGGCCCTGGTGGGCTTCACCACCAGCGACGACGCGGCGGTGTACCAGTTGGCGCCGGGCATGGCGGTGGTGGAGACGGTGGACTTCTTCCCGCCGCTCGTGGACGACCCGTTCCAGTTCGGCGCCATCGCCGCAGCCAACGCGCTGTCGGACATCTGGGCCATGGGCGCCAGGCCCCTGTTCGCGCTGAACCTCGTCTGCTTCCCGGAGGAGCTGCCCCTCAAGGTGCTTCAGAAGATCCTCGCGGGCGGCCAGTCCAAGGCGGACGAGGCGGGCATCCCCATCCTGGGCGGCCACAGCATCCGCGACCCGGAGCCCAAGTACGGCATGGCCGTCACCGGCGTGGTGCACCCGAAGAAGGTGCTCACCAACGCGGGGGCGAAGCCGGGCGACGTGCTCATCCTCACCAAGCCCCTGGGCACCGGCATCGCCACCACCGCCATCAAGCGGGGCCTCGCGTCCAGGTCGCTCGTGAAGCAGGTGACGGCGCAGATGGCCACCCTCAACAAGGCGGCCGGTGAGGTGTTCGCATCGGGTGCCTTCAAGGTGCATGCGCTCACGGACGTGACGGGCTTCGGCCTCCTGGGTCACCTCCTGGAGATGATGACCGGCTCGAAGACGAAGGCGCTGCTGGACCTGGAGCGCATCCCGCTCATCGCCGGAGTACCGGCGCTGGCCGAGGACGGCGTGGTGCCGGGCGGGACGAAGACGAACCTGGCCCACGTGAAGCCGAAGGTGCGTTTCCCGGAAGGGCTGCCGGAGCACATCCAGTGGCTGCTGGCGGATGCGCAGACCAACGGCGGCCTGCTGGCCAGCGTGCCCGCGCGCCATGCGCTCAAGGCGGTGCAGGCGCTGGAGAAGGCGGGCGTGGACGCGGCCCTCATCGGCGAGGTCCAGGCGGGCCGGCCGGGCATCGACGTGGTGGGCTGAGTCGAAGGCTGGAGTGTTGACGGCTCGGGGGCGGATTTCGCCTCCGGCCCGGGCCTCCGGTAGCATCCCGGGGCGAATGTCGCCGCGCCCCTCCCCCTTGAGTCTCCTCGCGCTGCTGTGCCTCCTTCCGACCCTGTCCCAGGCGGCGGAGCGCGGCGCGCGCATCGTCATCGACCCGGGGCACGGCGGGGCGAAGGAGGGCGCGAAGGGGCCTGGAGAACTCTGGGAGAAGGAAATCGCCCTCCAGATTGCGCAGCGCCTGCGCGACAAGCTGGAGGCGGCGGGCAGCGAGGTGTTCCTCACCCGCGAGGAGGACACGCAGATGGCGCTGTCGGAGCGGGTGGAGTTCACCAACACCCAGCGGCCGGACCTCTTCCTCTCCATCCACGCCAACTCCATGCCCACGAAGCGGCTGCGCGAGCGCACCGAGGGCATCGAGACGTACTTCCTCTCCGCCAACGCTTCTGGCGAGGCCGCGCGAGCGGTGGCGGACCGCGAGAACGCGGAAGCGCCCACGGCCCGCTCCGGACGCGGACACTCCACGCTGGCCTTCATCCTGGATGACCTGGCGCGCACGGAGGCGCACTCGGACGCGTCCCGGCTGGCCTATGCCATCCACCCGCGCCTGGTGTCGAAGAGCGGCGCGGCGGACCGGGGCGTGCAGCAGGCGCCGTTCTTCGTGCTCACGGGCGTGGAGGCTCCGGCGGTGCTCATCGAGGTGGGGTTCATCTCCCACCCTCAGGAGGGCGCCCGGCTGGGGAAGGCCTCGTACCAGGAGGCGCTGGCGGAGGCCATCTCGGACGGGGTGCAGGCGTTCCTCCGGGAGACGCGCCGCAGGGACCACACCCCCTCCGCGCCGGTGGCTGGATCCACCGGGCCCTGATAAAGCGCGGGGCTCACGTTCCCTCGCGTCAGGAGCTTTCCCCGTGCGTTCCTTCCAACGTGGTGCGCTGGATCTCCGGCCGGTCACCCTCACGCCCAACGTCAACCGCTACGCGGAGGGCTCCGTGCAGGTGGAGTTCGGCCACACCAAGGTGCTCGTCACCTGCTCGGTGGAGGACCGCGTCCCGCCGCACCTGATGGGCAAGGGCTCCGGCTGGGTGACGGCCGAGTACGGCATGCTCCCCCGCGCCACGCACACCCGCGGCGCGCGCGAGGCCGCCAAGGGCAAGCAGACCGGGCGCACCATGGAGATCCAACGGCTCATCGGCCGGGCCCTACGCGCCTCCGTGGACCTGACCTCGCTGGGCGTTCGCACCTTCACGCTGGACTGCGACGTCATCCAGGCGGACGGCGGCACGCGCACCGCGTCCATCACCGGCGCGTACGTGGCGCTGGTGCTGGCGATGCGCTCGCTGAACAAGCCGGGCATGTTGGCGAAGCTGACCCCGCTGGCCGCCGTGTCGGTGGGCGTGGTGAACGGCGAAGTGCGCGTGGACCTGGACTACGACGAGGACTCCACCGCGGACGTGGACCTGAACCTCGTGGCGACGTCGGACGGGCGCATCGTGGAGGTGCAGGGCACCGCCGAGCACAAGCTCTTCGACCGCAAGGCGATGGACGCGATGCTGGACGGAGGCCTCGCCGCCATCCAGCAGCTCGCCGCCGCGCAGGCGAAGGTGCTGGGATGAAGCCCCGGCTGCTCTTCGCCACCGGCAACGCCGGCAAGCTGCGCGAGCTGCGCATGCTGGTGGGGGACGCGGTGGAAGTGGTGTCCCTCAAGGACCTGCCCCCCGTGCCCGAGCCGGTGGAGGACGGCGACACCTTCGAGTCGAACGCGGTGAAGAAGGCCCGGGAGTACTCGCTGGCCACCGGGCTGCCGGCGCTCGCGGACGACTCGGGGCTGTGCGTGGACGCGTTGGGCGGGCGTCCCGGCGTGCTCTCCGCGCGCTATGCGCCTGGGGACGACCGGGCCCGGTACGAGAAGCTGCTGACGGAGCTGGCCGGCGTGCCGGAGCAGAAGCGCACGGCGTCCTTCCGCTGCGCCCTGGCCCTGGTGGTGGGTTCGGGCGAGCCCCGGGTGGAGGTGGGCCGCTGCGAGGGCCTCATCCTGCACGCGCCGAAGGGGACGCACGGCTTCGGCTACGACCCGGTGTTCCAGGTGGCGGGGGAGGGGGGACGCGCGATGGCGGAGCTGACACCGGAGGAGAAGTCGCGGGTGTCGCACCGGGCGAAGGCCTTCCAGTTGATGCGGCCGTATCTGTTGGCGCTCTGACCGGACGGGCGGGCGTCAGGAACAGCAAGCTTGCGCGTCCGTCCGCGTTGGGCGAAGAATGCGGCACTTCTCGGGGCGTAGCGCAGCCTGGTAGCGCACCTGCCTTGGGCGCAGGGGGTCGGAGGTTCGAATCCTCTCGCCCCGATTTGAAGTGCCGTCGTTGAGCAGTGCAGTGAGGGTTTTCCGGCAGGCTCCAGTAGCTCAGCTGGATAGAGCACCGACCTTCTAAGTCGGGGGTCGCAGGTTCGAGTCCTGCCTGGGGCGCCAACCTGCTTGGAAGGGTTGTTGATTTGGACCTTGAACGGTCCCGGTTTCCACGGTAGGAGACCGCCGCTTCAAAAGCCGTGATGTGGGTGAGTGACGGCGGACATAGCTCAACTGGTTAGAGCGCCGGACTGTGACTCCGGAGGTTGCCGGTTCGATCCCGGTTGTCCGCCCTTCTTTTTCGCTTCCCGCCGCGCCTATAGCTCAACTGGATAGAGCATCGGCCTTCGAAGCCGAGGGTTGGGGGTTCAAGTCCCTCTGGGCGCACTGTCTCAACCCCCTCGAAGCCGCGTCTGACGCTGGTCGCTTCCAGCTCCGCGCTCGTGGATGTGCCACCCGAAACTGTCTGGGATTGCCTTCACGGGCAGCACAACGCCCGCGCCCCCATGACCGGGACGCGGGCGTCGCTTCATTCCGAGGATGCGCCTGGCGGGCTCAGGCCTCCGGAGTCGTCCCGGCGCCGTCCTTCGCGGTGGGCACCCGGCACCTCAGCTCCGTCTCCGCTTCCAGCGCGGTGAGGTTCTCGCGCATCGCCTTCGCCCAGCGGGCCCGGGGCTGCTCCATCAGCTTCTCGTGCGCCAGGTCGATGGTTTCGCTCAGCTCGTCGTCGGACAGCTCCGCCGTCGTCTTCCCCTTGTGCGGGCCGAACGCCACCACCACGGGGCTCGCCTTGGGGCGTTCGGGCGCCACGGGGACGGCGGCGGGGGCCACCGGAGCCAGGGGCACGTCGATGGAGAGCTGCTGCGTCTCCACCTCCGCGGGACGGGCTTCCGCTGGGGCCGGCGCCGGAGCCAGGGTGGGGAAGGACGCCTTCATGGGGCCGGGCTTGGAGCCCAGCACCTCGTAGGAGCCCGCCGGGGGCACGGGCTCGTCGTGAGCATGGCCGTGGGCGTCGAATTCCTCCGCCGGCATCTCCTCGCGCACGTACAGGCCGCCGAAGGCCTCCGGGTACGCCTTGCGCAGCGCCGCCACCCGGGCGCACTTCTCGATCATCGTCGTGGGGATTTTCGCCCACAGCGGCGTCTGCTGGACGTAGCCGGCGAAGTCCAGCCACACCACCACCGGCAGCTTCCCCTCGCGCACCACCCGCGACCAGGCACCCACGAGCGCGCCCTTGCGCTTGGCCGGGTTGAAGCGGTGCACCACCTCGCCCTTGCCCTGGTCCACGACGATTTCGTCCTCGGCGAACACCGCGCTCGCCTGGATGCCCTTGAAGTCCGGGAAGCGCTCCGCCCGGGCCAGCATGCCGGCCTCCGAGGGCTGGAACTCGTACTTCGTCACCCAGTTGGGCCGCTCGCGGTTGCCCACGTTCTGCCGGCGCGCCACGCAGAAGGCTTCCTTGAGGAGCGGATCCAACCCGCTGCGCTTGCACTGCTCGATGAAGAGGGCGAACTCGTCCTCGCTGATTCCCCGGGGGCAGATGGTCCGTTTCACCAGGTCCACCCGCTCCCGGTTCCAGGCCGCGCCCTGGAGCGACGTCGTTCCATCCGCCTTCACGTTGGCTTCCATCACTGTCATCTCCTGCATCCGCTCCACGAAAAGGACGGGCGACCCTCGCCCGCCCACCTGGTTGCCGCCGCGACGTCGCAGCCCACCCGTGCGGGCAGGGGCTCCCCCGGGCCGGTGCTACAGGCCTGAAGCGCGGATCGCGGCGTGGATCAACATGCAGGTGGGGCAGCGCCTTCGCATCGTCGCGGCGATCCAGGATTGGTCGGCAGCACGCCGGCCATCCGGTCTCCTTGCGAAGAATCAAAGGGGGGTGCAGAAACGTTTTGACAGCGCGCGTGGCGACGGGTATTCACCGCCGCCATCGACGTCGCGCAGCCAACGCGTCGAGGCCAAGCAGTCGGGAGCGTAGCTCAATTGGCAGAGCAATGGACTCTTAATCCATAGGTTGTGGGTTCGATTCCCTCCGCTCTCACTCGCAGGGCCCCTTCAGGAATGAAGGGGCCCTGTTTCTTTTCCGGCGTCCTATGCGCCGGAAGGGCCCTGTCCCACCCGGAAGTTTCGCGGTAGGACAGTTGCCTGTCGCGCCGGGCGGGTGGCGAAACTGGTAGACGCGCCAGACTTAGGATCTGGTACCGCAAGGTGTGAGGGTTCGAGTCCCTCCTCGCCCATTTCGCGTTGACCCGTTCGTGCCTATCCCCTAAAGCCGCACGTCCCACTTTCCGGTTGCCGCCCGGGCATCAAGACCCGTGGGTGGCGAGCGAGGCCCGCATGAAGGTCCAGGTCGAAGAGCTTTCTCCCATCGAGAAGAAGCTCTCCATCGAGGTCGACAACGCCCGCGTGGCGGAGGAACTCAACCGCGCGTATGCCGCGCTCAGCGGTCAGGTGAAGCTGCCGGGTTTCCGCCAGGGCAAGGTTCCCCGCCGCATCCTGGAGCAGCGCTACCGCGAGCAGGTGGAAGACGACGTCATCCAGCGCGTGGTGCAGAAGGCCTATCTGGAGGCCGTGCGTGAGCACAAGGTGGAGGCCGTCGCCTCGCCCCAGGTCACCAACTCCGGCATCAAGCCCAACGCCCCCTTCAACTTCGAGGCCCGCGTGGAGGTGAAGCCGCGCGTGGAGGCCAAGGACTTCGAAGGCGTGTCGCTCACGAAGATCGACGCCTCCATCTCCGATGAGGCGGTGAACGAGCAGATCGAGCGGATGCGCCAGAACGTCGGCCGCGTGGAGCCCATCACCGACCGCGACGTCGCGGCCTCCGGCGATCAGGTCACCATCGACTTCGAGGCGAAGGTGGGGGGCAACCCGTTCCCCGGCAGCAAGGCGGACGGCATCGGCGTGCGCGTGCAGGCGGGCGAGCTCATCGAGGGCAACATCCCCCAGTTGGAGGGCGTGAAGGTCGGTGAGTCGAAGGACGTCGAGTACACCTTCGGCCAGGACTACCAGGTGGAGGACATCCGCGGGAAGACGGCGACCTTCCACATCACCGTCAAGGAGCTGAAGAAGTCGGTGGTGCCGGAGCTGGACGACGCCTTCGCCAAGGAGTCCGGCGTCGCGCAGACGATGGACGAGCTGCGCGCGAAGATCCGCTCCGACCTGGAGAAGGGCAAGAAGAACCAGGCCCAGGTGGACGAGCGTGACGCGCTCATCAAGGCCCTGCTGGAGAAGAACCCGTTCGAGGTTCCCCGCGCCATGGTGGAGCGCGCCATCGACTCCATGATGGAAGGCGCCTTCCGCCAGATGCAGCGCCAGGGCATCGACCCGCGCCAGCTCAACCTGGACTTCAACCGGCTGCGCGAGGAGATGCGCGAGAAGGCCGTCCTGGAAGTGAAGGGCACGCTGCTGTTCGAGGCCATTGCCCAGCAGCAGAACATCCAGGCGTCCGACGAGGACGTGAAGAAGCGCATCGAGGACCTCGCCATCGAGGCCAACCAGCCCGTCGCCCAGGTGGAGAAGTACTTCAAGGGCCCGGATGAGCGGCTGGGGTTGTCTCTCCGACTCCGTGAGGAAAAGACGATTGAATTCCTCAAGGGTCGGGCGAAGTATTCTTGAGGCTTTTCTCCCAGTAAGGCTCAGGCGCTCCTTCTAGAGGTTCATCCGACATGCCCTTCATGCCCGTCCCCTACGTCATCGAGCAGACCCACCGGGGTGAGCGCTCGTACGACATCTACAGCCGGCTCCTGAAGGACCGCATCGTGATGCTGGGAACGGAGATCGACGACGATGTGGCCAACGCCATCGTCGCCCAGCTCCTGTTCCTGGAGTCCGAGGACCCGGACAAGGACATCAACCTCTACATCAACTCGCCGGGTGGCTCCGTCACGGCGGGCCTCGCCATCTACGACACGATGCAGTACGTCAAGGCGCCGGTGTCCACCATCTGTGTGGGCCAGGCGGCCTCCATGGGCGCGGTGCTGCTCCTGGCCGGGGCGAAGGGCAAGCGCTACTCCCTGCCCTCCAGCCGCATCATGATCCACCAGCCCCTGGGCGGCGCCCGCGGGCAGGCGACGGACATCGAAATCCAGGCCCGTGAAATCCTCCGGATGAAGGCGAAGCTCAACGAGCTCATCGTCAAGCACACCGGGCAGACGATCGAGCGTGTGGAGAAGGACACGGACCGCGACTACTTCATGAGCGCGTCCGAGGCGAAGGCCTACGGCATCCTGGATTCCATCCAGGACCCCCGCAAGGTCGCCGGCGTGAAGGTGGAAGAGAAGAAGTAGACAGAACGGTCCGGGGTGACAGGGACTCGGCCGGCGGCCGGGGGTGCTGGGAATGTCTTCCCGCGCCTCCGGCCTTCTTCTTTCCGCGTCGCGGTTATTTTCTCCTTGTTAAGTACCCGGAAGGTGCGTGGACGTCCCGGATGGGGGCTGACTAGATTGGGCAGGGGACCGGACGCGAAGTCGGTTGGGGCCTTACAGGCAGCGAGGGATTTCATGGCGGGTAAGAACGTGGAGAAGCGAGACAACCAGACCCTCTGCTGCTCGTTCTGCGGAAAATCGCAGAAGGAGGTCAAGAAGCTCATCGCGGGCCCGACGGTCTACATCTGCGACGAGTGCATCGGGCTGTGCAACGACATCATCGCGGAGGAGATCGACCGCGAGGAGACCAAGGACACCAAGCTGCGCATCCCCCGGCCCTCTGAAATCAAGGCCGTGCTGGACGAGTACGTGGTGGGCCAGGAGCGGGCGAAGAAGACGCTGTCGGTGGCGGTGCACAACCACTACAAGCGCATCGAGTCCAAGGTCGCCATGGACGACGTGGAGCTGCAGAAGAGCAACATCCTGCTGCTCGGCCCCACGGGCTCCGGCAAGACGCTGCTCGCGCAGACCCTGGCGCGCATCCTCAACGTCCCCTTCACCATCGCGGACGCCACGTGCCTCACGGAAGCCGGCTACGTGGGCGAGGACGTGGAGAACATCATCGTCAACCTGCTGCAGGCCGCCGACCACGACATCGAGCGCGCGCAGCGGGGCATCGTCTACATCGACGAAATCGACAAGATCGCCCGCAAGTCGGAGAACCCGTCCATCACCCGCGACGTGAGCGGTGAGGGCGTGCAGCAGGCCCTGCTGAAGATCATCGAAGGCACGGTGGCCAACGTCCCGCCCAAGGGCGGCCGCAAGCACCCGCAGCAGGAGTTCCTGCAGGTGGACACCACCAACATCCTCTTCATCTGCGGCGGCGCGTTCGGCGGCCTGGAGCAGGTGATTGAGCGCCGCATGGGTGGCCGCAGCCTGGGCTTCGGCGCGGAGATCCAGTCGCGCAAGCAGCGCAACCTGAGTGAGCTGCTGCGTCAGGTGGAGCCGGAGGACCTGCTCAAGTTCGGCATGATTCCGGAGTTCATCGGCCGTCTGCCCATCATCACCGCGCTGGAGGAACTGGACGAGGTCGCGCTGGTGAACATCCTGGGCGAGCCCAAGAACGCGCTCACCAAGCAGTACCGCAAGCTCTTCGAACTGGACGGCGTGTCGCTGAAGTTCACCGACGGCGCCCTCAAGGCCATCGCGTCGGAGGCCATCCGCCGCAAGGCCGGCGCCCGTGGCCTGCGCTCCATCCTGGAGACCGCCATGCTGGACGTGATGTACGAAATCCCGTCCCGCAAGACGGCCCGCGAGGTGCTCATCTCCGAGGAGGTCATCCTCAAGAAGAGCGAGCCCGTGGTGCTCCACTCCCAGGACAACAAGGAGACACCGGAGCCGAAGAAGGAATCCGCCTGAGCCCGCGCGGCGGTTGAACGCCGCCGCGGAGACATGACGGGGCGCGTCACGGTACACCGCGAGCAGGAGCGCGGCCCGGGACGCGCCCTTCGTCGTTTCAGGGGAACGCAGGCGGGAGGCCGAGCCCGCATTTTTTCCGGGCCGGGCGCGGGGCCTTCTTGTATCTGCTGTGCCCCATGAGAACGCTCCTCATGCCTGCCCTGCTGTTGCTCTCGGCCTGCACTTCCACGAAGGAGGCCACGCGCGAAGAGGTTCCTGCTTCCGCGTCGTCTGCGGGCAACAGCGCTCCGGCCCAGGAGGGCCCTTCTCGCATGGCCTACCCGGTGACCCGTTCCGACGCGGTGGTGGACACGCTGCATGGCCAGCAGGTGGCGGATCCGTACCGCTGGCTGGAGGACGAGAAGTCCCCCGAGGTGCAGGCGTGGATGAAGGCGCAGGACGGCCTTGCCCGTTCCGCCATCGACACCATGCCCGGCCGCGACGCGCTGGCGAAGCGCTTCAAGGACCTGTTCTACGTGGACTCGGTGTCCGCGCCCGCACGGCGGGGCCAGCGCTACTTCTTCATGCGCACCCACAAGGACAAGGAGAAGGCCATCGTCTACTGGCGCGAAGGCGAGTCCGGCCAGGAGAAGGTGCTGCTCGACCCGAACGGGTGGAGCAAGGACGGCACCGTGTCCCTGGGCACGTGGGCGCCCTCATGGGACGGCAAGCGCGTGGCCTTCGCGCAGAAGCCCAACGCCGCGGACGAGGCCGTCCTCCACGTGATGGACGTGGCCTCCGGTGAGTGGTCCAAGGTGGACGTGATTGAGGGCGCCAAGTACGCGACGCCCCACTGGACCCCGGACGGCAAGGGCTTCTATTACGAGTGGCTGCCCACGGACGCCTCCATCCCCGTGGACGCGCGGCCGGGCTACACCACGCTCAAGTTCCACGTGCTGGGCCAGGATCCGAAGAACGACGTGGTGGTGCACGAGCGCACCGGCGACCCGACGACGTTCCTCCAGGGCGACCTGTCGCGGGACGGCAAGTACCTCTTCGCCTCCGTGCTGCGCGGCTGGAGCGAGAACGACGTCTACTGGAAGCACCCGGCGGACAAGGACTGGCGCCTGCTCGTGAAGGGCAAGGGGGCCAAGTACAACGTCATCCCCTGGAAGGACCGCTTCTACGTCGTTACCGACGAGGGTGCCCCGCGCCAGCGCGTGTTCGGCGTGGACCCGAAGAAGTCGGAGCGCGCGAACTGGAAGGAGCTGGTGCCGGAGGACCCGAAGGCGTCCCTGGAGGGCGTCTCCCTGGTGGGCGGCCACCTGGCGCTGGAGTACCTGAAGGACGCGACGACGGAGCTGCGGATCGCCACGCTGGAGGGCAAGCCCGTGCGCACGGTGACGCTGCCGGGCGTGGGCGCCGCCAGCAACCTGATGGGCCTGGAGGACCAGGACGACGCCTACTTCGCCTTCAGCTCCTTCACCACGCCCCGTCAGGTGTACCGGACGTCGGTGAAGAGCGGGAAGGTGGACCTGTGGGCGAAGGTGGAAGTGCCCATGGACCCGGACGCGTACACGGTGGAGCAGGTGTTCTACCCGTCCAAGGACGGCACGCGCGTGCCCATGTTCCTCGTCTACAAGAAGGGGCTGAAGAAGGACGGAAACGCGCCCACGCTGCTGTACGGCTACGGCGGCTTCTTCGTGAACATGCAGCCCACCTTCCGCGCGAGCATCCTGCCGTGGCTGGACGCGGGCGGCATCTACGCGGTGGCCAACCTGCGCGGCGGCGGCGAGTACGGCACCGCGTGGCATGACGCGGGCAAGGGGGCGAACAAGCAGAACGTGTTCGACGACTTCGCCGGCGCGGCCGAGTTCCTGGCGAAGGAGAAGTACACGCAGGCCAAGAAGCTGGCCATCTACGGCGGCAGCAATGGTGGCCTGCTGGTGGGCGCGGCGATGACGCAGCGGCCGGAGCTGTACGGCGCGGTGGTGTGCGGCGTGCCCCTGCTGGACATGGTGCGCTACCACCTGTTCGGCAGCGGGCGGACGTGGGTGCCGGAGTACGGGTCCGCGGAGGACGCGGCCCAGTTCAAGACCCTGTACGCCTATTCGCCGTACCACCACGTGCGTCAGGACGTGAAGTACCCGGCGCTCCTGATGATGTCGTCGGACCACGACGACCGGGTGGACCCCATGCACGCACGCAAGTTCGTCGCGCTGGTGCAGAACGCGAAGGGCAATCCGGCGCCCACGTTGCTACGAATCGAAGCGAACGCGGGCCACGGTGGGGCGGACCAGGTGGCCAAGGCCATTGAGTCCAGCGCGGACATGTACGCCTTCCTCTTCCAGGTCCTGGATGTGGCTCGCCCGGTGGGCGGGGTGGCGACCGAGGGCCGGTAAACCCCTGGGAGGACATGCTCCCGGGTCCCGGTGTTCCCTTGAAGGCAGGGTGCGGACCCCCCATCTTGTGACGGGAACGGGGGCCGCGACCGGCGTGTTATAGAGCGGTGTTTCACCCTGCATGCGCGCTCGGCGGGCATGTGGGCAACTCTTGAAGGGCCTGCCCGTCTGGCAGGCCAGCGGGTGGCGGATACATGTTCTTCGGACGTGACGACAAGAAGGAAGCCCAGAAGCGGGGACTCACCATCCCGCTCTTGCCCCTTCGGGACATCATCGTGTTCCCGCACATGGTGGTGCCGCTGTTCGTCGGACGTGAGAAGTCGATCGCGGCCCTCAAGGACGCGATGGCCCACAAGGGTCCGGATGACAAGGCCGTCATCCTGCTGGCCGCCCAGAAGAAGGCGAAGACCAACGACCCCTCGCCGGACGACATCTTCCACTTCGGCACCATCGGTCACATCATCCAGCTCCTCCCGCTCCCCGACGGCACCCTCAAGGTGCTGGTGGAGGGCGTGCGCCGGGCCAAGGTGAAGAAGTTCCACCCGAACGACGCCTTCTTCATGGTCGAGGTGGATGAGGTCGAGGAGACGCAGGAGAAGAGCGTGGAGCTGGAGGCGCTGGTGCGCTCCGTCCACTCCGTCTTCGAAGCCTTCGTGAAGCTCAACAAGCGCATCCCGCCCGAGATGCTGATGCAGGTCGCCAGCATCGACGACCCGGCGCGTCTCGCGGACACCATCGTCGCGCACCTGTCGCTGAAGCTGAACGACAAGCAGGCGCTGCTCGAGACGGAGTCCCCGGCGAAGCGGCTGGAGAAGCTCTACGAACTCATGCAGGGCGAGATCGAGATTCTCCAGGTGGAGAAGAAGATCCGCACGCGCGTCAAGAAGCAGATGGAGAAGACCCAGAAGGAGTACTACCTGAATGAGCAGATGCAGGCCATTCAGAAGGAACTGGGTGAGCGCGACGAGTTCAAGAACGAGATCCAGGAGATTGAAGAGAAGCTGAAGAACAAGCGGATGAGCAAGGAGGCCACGCTCAAGGTCAAGAAGGAGCTGAAGAAGCTCCGGATGATGAGTCCGATGAGCGCCGAGGCCACGGTCGTCCGCAACTACATCGACTGGATCATCAGCCTGCCCTGGTACGACGAGACCCAGGACCGGCTGGACGTCACCGAAGCGGAGCGCGTGCTCAACGAGGACCACTACGGCTTGAAGAAGCCGAAGGAGCGCATCCTCGAGTACCTCGCCGTGCAGCAGTTGGTGAAGAAGCTGAAGGGCCCCGTGCTGTGCTTCGTCGGCCCCCCGGGCGTGGGCAAGACGTCGCTGGCGCGCAGCATCGCGCGGGCCACGGGCCGCAAGTTCGTGCGCCTGTCCCTGGGCGGCGTGCGCGACGAGGCCGAAATCCGCGGCCACCGCCGCACGTACATCGGCGCGATGCCGGGCAAGCTCATCCAGTCCCTGAAGAAGGCGGGCAGCAACAACCCCGTGTTCCTCCTGGATGAGATCGACAAGATGTCCACGGACTTCCGTGGCGACCCGAGCGCGGCGCTGCTGGAGGTGCTGGACCCGGAGCAGAACCACAACTTCAACGACCACTACCTGGACCTCGACTACGACCTGTCCAAGGTGATGTTCATCTGCACCGCGAACACGATGCACAACATCCCCGGTCCGCTGCAGGACCGCATGGAGGTGATTCGCATCGCGGGGTACACCGAGCCGGAGAAGCTCTCCATCGCGCGGCGCTACCTCATCCCGAAGGAGCAGGAGGCCAACGGGCTGGCGGACCTGAAGATCGACATCAGCAACGACGCGCTGAAGACCATCGTGCACCGGTACACGCGTGAGTCGGGCGTGCGTTCGCTGGAGCGTGAGATTGGTGGCGTGTTCCGCAAGATCGCCCGCGACGTGCTGAAGAACGGCAAGCGGGACCTCATCGAGGTGGACCGCAAGCAGGCGATGAAGTTCCTGGGCACGCCCCGCTTCCGCTACGGCATGGCGGAGAGCGAGGACCAGGTGGGCATCGTCACGGGCCTCGCGTGGACGGAGCTGGGCGGTGAGATCCTCACCACGGAAGCCACGTCGATGCCGGGCAAGGGCAAGCTCATCATCACGGGCAAGCTGGGCGAGGTGATGCAGGAGTCGGCGCAGGCGGCCATGTCCTACGTGCGCAGCCGCGCGGAGCGCTTCGGCATCGACCGCAAGGTGTTCGAGAACTACGACATCCACATCCACCTGCCGGAAGGCGCCATTCCCAAGGACGGTCCGTCCGCGGGCGTCACCATGGCCACGGCCCTGGTGAGCGCGCTCACCCGCGTCCCGGTCCGCCGCGACGTGGCGATGACGGGTGAAATCACGCTGCGCGGCCGCGTGCTGCCCATCGGCGGTCTGAAGGAGAAGACGCTGGCGGCGCACCGGGCGGGCATCAAGACGGTCCTCATCCCGAAGGCCAACAAGAAGGACCTGAAGGACATCCCGCTGAAGATCCGCAAGCAACTGCGCATCGTCCCGGTGGAGTTCGTGGACGACGTGCTGCGCGAGGCGCTGCTCCTGGAGAAGCCGGAGGAGTTCGGCCGCAAGGGCGCGGGCGACAACCTCAAGGGCGGCCTGTCCGTGGCGGAAGTGGCCTCTACGACCACGGCGGCCCCGACCTGAGGGGCTGAGCCTCGGGGCCCGTGAAGGGCCTTGAGGCGGGTGGTACCGAAGCCAGGATGCCGGCCGACCCTGCGTCGGTGGGCTTCCTGGCTTCTCTTTTTGCGGGCGGGTCGGGGTACAACGCGGGCGGTGGCTCCTCGCGCTCGAATCATTGGGTACTCCCTGGTGCTGGTGATGGTCGCGGCCTGCGGGCCCTGCGGCTTCCAGCCCGAGCCGGGCGTGAAGGTGGTGGTGCCGGCGATGCCCACCACGCTCGACTGGAGCCATTCGGATCCGATGAGCTGGGTGAACTACCCGGTGATGCTCGCCACGCAGAAGGGGCTCACCACGCTGGGCCCGGACCACTCCGTGCGGCCCGGCCTCGCGGAACGGTGGGAGCGCGTGGCAGACGCTTCCGGGCGCGAGGTCTACACCTTCCACCTGCGCGTGGATGTGAACTGGTCCGACGGTTCACCTGTCACCGCGCGCGACTTCGTCTTCGGCTGGCACCGGGCGCTGGTGGGCCGCGAGCGCGGGGAGATGGCGGACCTGGAGGGCGCGGAAGCAGTGCTCGCGCTCCTGGAAAGCGGGGCGCCGCCGGCGGAGGTCCAGGCCGCGCTGTCCCGCGTGGGCGTGGAGGCCGTGGATGCGCGGACGCTGCGGGTGACGCTGGCGCGGCCCCGGAGCTACTTCCTGGCGCGGCTCGCGAACGTGTACCTGTTCTTTCCCGCGCCGTCGGTGGACCTGGAGGGGAAGTCGGACGAGGCGGTGCGCGACTACTTCGACCGGCCTCGCGATGGGCGTCCGCTGGCGGTGGGGCCCTATCGCGTCGAGCGCTGGGACCGCGCCGGGGAGCGCGTGCGGCTCGTGTACAACCCGCTGAGCGCGTTTCCTCCGCCCATGGGGCCGGGGGAGAAGCCGGCGCAGGTGCTGACGCTGATGAAGTCGGAGATCGGCCCGGCGCTGTATGAGCGCGGGCGCGTGGACTTCGTCTTCGTGGACAGCGCGGCGGCGCTGCGGGGGATGCGGCCCGCGGACCTGAAGCGCGAGCCCCTGCTGTCCACGTACTTCCTCGGCTTCAACACGGAGCGGCCGCCGCTGGATCGGCCCGAGGTGCGCCAGGCGCTGGCGCGGGCGCTGGACCGCGAGGCGCTGCTCGCGGGACTGCTGCCGGCGGCGCGCGCGACGAACGTGCTGCTGCCCCCGGAGCTTCCGGACGCGGCCACGCCCGAGCAGGCCGCGCGACTGCCCCACTACGAACCGGAGCGCGCGAAGGCGGAGCTGGCGGGGGTGAAGGGCCTGGACCGGCCGCTGCGGCTGGTGGTGAAGGCGGGGGATTCGTTCGTGCCGGAGGAGGCGCTGGCGGAGCGCATCGCGGCGCAGCTCGCGCGGGTGGGGGTGCAGGTGGTGGTGGATTCGCGTTCGGACTTCTCCGCGGAGGTGGCGCGGCGTACGCCACAGGGGGCTCGGGCGTATGACCTGTACCTGCGCCGGCTGGGCGCGGACTACGCGCATCCGAATACGTTCTTCACGCTCTTCGAACGGCAGGGCAATCACCAGACCGGCTGGGAGACGCAGGGCGGTGGTGAACCGATGCAGCGCTTCGAGCAACTGCTGGAAGCGGCGGACGGCGACGCGGATGCCGCGCACGCGCGCGAGCTGTACGCGAAGGCCCAGGAGGTGCTGGTGGGCGAGCAGGCCGTCATCGCGCCGCTGTACCACCCGGACCGCTACTTCCGGGCGCGGGCGCGGCTGCACGGGTTGGACGTGGATCCGTTCAACTTCCTCGCGCTGCGCGCCCTGCGGCTGGGCCCGGATGAAGCGCCCTCGGCCCGCGTGGAAGGGCAGGGGCCCTAGCGCATGCGCCTCATCGCGACGCGTCTCGTGCGGCAGCTCGTGCTCGTGCCGGTGGTGGCGGTGGCCTCGTACTACCTGATGGCCGCGCTGCCGCTCACCACGGAGAGCGACACCAAGCGGCAGGTGTCTCCGGAGCTGGCGGCGTCGTACCAGCGCGACCTGGGCATCGGAGAACCCCTCGGCTTCCTTCGCCCCTGGCAGAAGCTCTTCGCCGGGGAGCGGTTGGGCACCAGCGCGCAGGGCATCACCGGGGATGAGCTCCTCCAGAAGCTCTCCGGCAGCGTGGGCGTGGGCCTTGTCGCATTGCCCCTGGCGCTCGCGTGGGCGGTGGCCTTCGCGCTCCTTCGCACGCGGTGGCGGCGCGGACGGTGGGCCGTGCTGGGCGATGCGCTTCCCGCCATCGCCTTTGGCACCCCGGTGTTCATCCCCGCGCTGCTGCTCGCCCCTTCCGTGGTGGAGCGTGGGCACCTGCTGCCGGAGCTGTGCGCGGCCGTCGTCATCGCCATCTGGCCCGGCACCTTCCTGGGCACGCTCGTGGGCGACGCGCTGGAGACGGAGCTGTCGCGCGACTACGTGCGCACCGCGCTCAGCAAGGGGCTGGACCCTGGCACCGTGATGCGCCGCCATGTCCTTCCCAATGTGTGGCCGGCGCTCCTGGACGCGGTGACGCCCGTGGCCACCGCGCTGCTCGCGGGCTCGTTCGCCGCGGAGCGCGTCTTCGGTCTGCCGTACTTCGGCCAGCTCTACGTGCTCGCCGTCCTCAACAAGCAGGTCGCCGTCGTCGTCGTGTCCACCACCACCTTCGCCACCGTGCTCGTCGTCGTGAGCCTCACGGTGGAGCTGCTGCGCGTGCTCGTGGATCCGCGCGCACGGGAGGCCCGCGCATGAAACGCGTTCCCCTGCGCGCCTGGGTGGGACTTGTCCTGCTCGTGGGCCTGGGCGTCCTGAGCCTCGTGGCCGGCCGCCTGTTCCCCGAATCCCTGGCACAGACCTGCCCGCTCGGCTGGGACCTGAACCGCCCCGACCGCAGCGTGTGCGAGCTGGCCTTCGGAGGCTTGTGGGTGTCCCTGGCCGTGGGCCTGGCCGCGGGCGCGTTCTCCACCGTGCTGGGGCTGGGCGTCGCGGCGCTCGCGCGGTTGTCCGGCGGGGTGACGGAGCAGGTGCTGCTGCGCGCGGTGGACGCCGTGTTCGCGCTGCCGGACGTGCTCGTGGTGATGGTGCTCCAGCTCGCCGGCCAGTCGCTGATGGACGCGGGCCTGGGTGGGGGCCTGGGGCCCTTTGGCTTGATGGTGACGTCCCTGGCGCTGGTGGGCTGGGCCGGCCCCGCGCGCATGTTCCGGGACCGCCTGGCCACGCTGGAGGGCCAGGAGTACGTGGCCGCCGCTCGCGCCCTGGGTGGCGGGGGCGTGCACGTGCTTCGCGTGCACCTGTGGCCCCTGCTGCGACCGTTCGTACTGGCGGTGTTCTTGAGCCGCCTTCCCAGCGCCATCCTCACCGAGTCCACGGTGAGCTTCTTCGGCATCGCCCGGATGGAACCCATGTCCCTGGGCCGCTACCTGGGCACCTCCTACGCGGCGCTCATCTACGAGGGTGGCGGCCGCGTCGTTCTTCCCGCCTGGGGGCTGCTCGTCCTTCTGGTGCTTGGCGCCTCGCTCGCTTCCCAGGCGTTGGGGGGAGGTCCCCGTCGGCAAGTGTGAGGAATGCAGCACATGGGCGCAAAGGTTCCCTACGAACGGAACCCCTTTGCCCCCTGGTGAACACCATGTCCCTCCCCACGGAAGAAATCCCCCTCTCGCCTGCCCGTGAAGAGCGTCCGCGCGACGACGGACTTCGGAAGGAAGCCGTTCGCCACTCCGTGCTGGTGGTGGAGGACGACGCCGCCCACCGCGAGCTGCTGGTGGAGATGGTGAGCCAGTGGGGCTACGACGCCATGCCCGTGGGCAGCGCGGAAGAGGCCGAGTTCGCCGTGCGCAACAAGCGCATGGACGCGGCCATCGTGGACGTGTTCCTGCCCGGCCGCAGCGGCACCACGCTCATGTCCAAGCTGCGCGAGCGCTTCCCGCAGGCGGTCCTCATCGGCGTGAGCGCGATGAGCGACGCGACCACCGCGCGCAAGTGCAAGAGCCTGGGCGCGGACCTGTTCATCGGCAAGCCGCTGAATCCGGAGAAGCTGGCCACGGCGCTCAAGTCCAAGCACCACAGTTGGCACTGACGCCGCGCCGCTGAAACAGCGAGGGAGCGGGTTCCGGTTGCACGCCCTGGCCGGACGGTCGATGCTCCCCGTGTGAAGAACCTCGCTTCCGGCTTCCTGCTGGCCATGCCCCAGCTTGGAGACCCGAACTTCTACCGGTCGGTCATCTTGATGATCGAACACGGGGAGACGGGCTCCATGGGGCTCGTCGTGAACCGGGGAGCGCCCCTGACGCTCGGTGAGCTGGCGCGCGGTCAGTCGATGGAGATCTCGACCGACCGCGTGTCGCAATCGGTGTACGTGGGCGGCCCGGTGGAGCCCCAGCGGGGCTTCGTCCTGCACGACGACGCATCCGTGACGGAGAAGCACGCCGTCATGCCCGGCCTCTTTCTCAGCGTCACCCTGGACGCGCTGGGCCCCCTGCTTCAACGGACCGAGCCGCGCGTGCGCTTCTGCCTGGGGTACGCGGGCTGGGGTCCCCGGCAGTTGGAAAGCGAGATCGCCGCCGGCTCCTGGCTGTATGCCGACGCCACGGTGGACGCGGTGCTGGGGACAGAACCGTCGAAGCTGTGGGATGCCACCCTGCGCGGCCTGGGTGTGGACCCGGCCATGCTGGTGATGGGAAAGGGAATGAACTGATGCTCGACGCCGAGACGCTGCGCCGTTACCTCCTCGAGGCCCTGCCGGGCTCCGAGGTGGAGTTGAACGATACGACCGGCACGGGGGACCACTTCGAGGCGCGCGTGGTCAGCCCCGCGTTCACGGGCAAGACGATGGTGGAACAGCACCAGCTCGTGTACGCGCCCCTGCAGTCGTGGTTGAAGTCCGGCGAGCTGCATGCGCTCGCGCTCAAGACCTATTCGCCCGAACAGTGGAAGAAGCTCGGGCCCCGCTGAAGCAAGGAGCAACGTTCCATGGATGAGACGCTCAAGGCCCATTTCGACCAGACGGTGAAGTCGCACCCCATCGTGCTCTTCATGAAGGGCAACGCGCTGTTCCCCCAGTGCGGCTTCTCCGCGCGGGCGCTCCAGATTCTCCAGCCCCTGGGGCCGGTGCACACGGTGGACGTGCTGGCGGACCCGCTGGTGCGCCAGGGCATCAAGGACTACTCCAACTGGCCCACGATTCCGCAGGTCTACATCCACGGGAAGTTCGTGGGCGGCTCGGACATCCTGGCGGAGCTGGCCGAGCGCGACGAGCTCCAGGCCCTGGTCGCCGCCGGCGGCAAGTAGGCGCATCACCCCGAAGCAGGGGGGCGTGCGGGCCCGGGGGAGACCCGGACCCCGTCCCCCGCTTAGGATGGGCGGCGGTCGCCTAGAGGGGTTCCGCCGCCGTGCTCACCGTCACACCTCCTGATTCCAAGCCGCAGGACGAGTCCACCGAAGTGCCCGGGGTTCCGGTGGCGGCGGACGTGCCACCGCCCGCGGCGAACGTCGCCGTCGCCACGTCGGCCGCCGTCGTGGACCCGGACGACCTCGTCAGCACGGACAAGACGCCCACGCTGGTGGACCGCGTGCAGGCGTTCCGCGCGAAGCACGAGAAGCAGGAGATGGCCCTCTTCTTCTTCGCGGGCTTCCTCTACGACGTCCTCACGCTGAGCCCCATCGACGACAAGCAGACGGTGGCGCAGAACTTCGTCTACCTGGTGTTGCTCGCGGGCCTCCTGCTGCTGGAGCAGCGCTACGCGGAGGGCGCGGAGCCGCCGAAGCTGCTCGCGAAGGTCTGGCGCTTCCGCGAGGACGCGCTGCACTTCCTCCTGGGCAGCCTGCTCAGCGCCTTCACGCTGTTCCTGTTCAAGAGCTCGTCGGGCATCACGCCCCTGCTCTTCCTCGCGGTCATGTTCTCGCTGCTGGTGGCCAACGAGCTGCCGCGCTTCCGGCAGTTGGGGCCCGTCATCCGCGTGGCCCTCTTCAGCCTGTGCGTGACGCTCTACTTCGCGTCGCTGCTGCCGGTGCTGCTGGGCCGGGTGGGGTGGTGGATCTTCACGCTGTCCGTGACGCTGGGCTCCGGCAGCATCTACGGCATGCTGCGCCTGCTGAAGCGCTGGCGTCCGGATGAGAAGGCGCTCCTGCGCACGGTGGCGGTGCCGGGCTTCGGCGCGCAGGCGGCGCTGCTCGCGTGCTACTTCCTGGGCGTGATTCCGCCGGTCCCCCTGGCGGTGCAGTACAGCGGCATCTACCACCAGGTGAAGCGCGTCTCGCCGGGCGTGTACCACCTGACGTCGGAGGAGCGGCCGTGGTGGAAGGTCTGGGCGCTGTGGCACCACGGCGACCAGGACTTCACCGTGCGGCCCGGCGAGCAGCCCGTGTACTTCTTCCGCATCTTCGCGCCCAAGGGCTTCGAGCGCTACCGCGTGCGCGTGCGCTGGTACTTCGACCATCCGCAGAAGGGCTGGACGCAGCAGGGCAACGGCTACCTCGCCACGGTGAGCAGCAACGGCACCGAGGGCGGCTACCGCTACTACGCGCAGCCGGGCACCACGCCGAAGCCGGGCGACTGGCGCGTGGTGCTGGAGACGGAGGACGGGCACGAAATCAACCGCCTGGGCTTCAACGTCACGCCCGACACGCGCACCGAGCCGCGCCCCGTCATCGTGGACGTGTCCGCGCTGAAGGTCATCAAGCCCATTCCGCTGGCGGAGTGGGAGAAGAGCCATCCGCGCGCGGCCGCGAATCCCCTGCATGACCCACTGCCGCCGTCGCCCGAGCCCCAGGGCGTGGTGGAGCCGGGGCCTACGGCGCCTTGAGCAGCGTCACCTGACCCAGCAGCACCGGGACGGCCGTCTCCACGCGCAGGATGCGGGGGCCCAGGGAGAAGGGCTGGAAGCCGTGGGCCTCCAGCAGCTCCGCTTCGAAGGGGACCCAGCCTCCGTCCGGCCCGATGGCGAGCACCACCCGCCGCGCCTGGGCCACGCCCACCGCCTGCAATGGCTGCCGCGCCGGAGGGTGAGGGAGCAGGCGCAGGGCTTCGGTGCCGAAGACCGCCTCCAGTTCGTCCTCGACGAAGGGGCGGAAGCGCTCGCGCACCAGGACCTCTGGGGGGCGCGTGTCCCGGGCCTGCTCCAGGCCCTGGAGGAGCAGCTCGCGCACGAAGGCGGCATCCAGCGTGGCCACGCCCACCGACAGCGTGACGGGGACGACCTGCTTGTCGAACTCGAAGCGCTGCCGCTCCACCAGCTTGCGCACCTTCTCCGCGAGTTGCCGCGCGCCGCCCAGGGTGATTTCGG
>NZ_RAVZ01000690.1 GCF_003611635.1 Corallococcus terminator
GATTGGTGAGCCATACGACTTCATCATTGCCGATTGCCCACCGAACCTTGGAATGCTCGCCTTGAATGCAGCGATAGCGTGCCCCGAGATTCTTATCCCGGTGGAACTCGCTCCCCTGGCGATGGCAGGTGCCTTGTCTCTGAGGCGTTACCTGGACGAAGTGCGTGAAGACAGTCAGGAGAAACTGCGAGTTATGGGAGTCCTTGGGACGTTCTACGCAGAGGGGGAGAAGAAGCCCCGCGAGGCCCTGGAGCTGCTGACAAAGATTTTCGGAGACAAGCTCTTCGCGACGCACATTCATGAAAGTGCGGCTACCCGAGACGCGTCAGGGCAAGGGGCGCCTGTAATCCTTCGCAAGCCGAAGGACCGGGCCGCGCTCGAATACTCAAAAGTGGTTGACGAGGTGTTGAGCCGAGGCGCACCGACGTCGGGCAAGGAGGTTCCCCGTGGCTAAGGCGACGACGCCGGCCGTTGGTTCGCTGGATGCTGCTCTTCACGCGGAAGCAGCTCGTGCGCGCACGCCTGATGCGCCTGAGGAGGGCATCAAGCATGGGGCACTTCTGAATGTAGAGACTGGCCTCCTTGACCCCAATCCCCACCAGCCGAGGAAGTGGATTGACCCGAGGAAGATTGAGGAACTCGCCACATCCTTTGAGGAGATTGGGCAACTCCAGCCAATTGTCATCGCGCCATACAGGGGGAGGTTCATCATCATCGCTGGCGAGACCCGTTGGCGAGGCATGCTGCTGGCCTACTCCCGCGCGAGTGAGAGCGATAAGGGAAAGTTTGCCACAATCGCCGCAGTCGTCAGGGTTGGTGGTGGCGAGACAGGCATGGCCGTGGATGCGTATACCGAGAATGAAAAACGCACCGACCTCAATGTGATGGATGCAGCCGCTGCCCTCGCAAACATCCGGGAGCTTGAGCAGCTTAAGAAGGCGACAGACGTTGCTAAGCTTGTTGGTGACGACGCGCGCAAAGTTCGGCGCCTCCTTGCGCTTTACGACAACGCGCCCCCGGTGATTCATGCCGCCTTGCGCGGGCAAGACCTCGCCCGATTCCTCGTCAAGGAAGATGAAGGCGAAAAGGTCAAGGACGATCCGCGCGCCGCGCGAGACAGCTCCCGAATGCTGGGGCGAGACGTCGCAGAGGAGTTGGCGAAGCTTTGGGCGCACCTAACAAAGAAGGATGCCTCCACCGCAACCATGAATACGGCCAAGGTCTGCTTGGTCGTCATTGACGAGAGCTGGCCGTTGACACGTGTCATCGACTACGTGAAGCGAAGGACTGCGGAAAGCACGCCGGCCGCTCGCGGTCCGACGCCCCTGTAT
>NZ_RAVZ01000691.1 GCF_003611635.1 Corallococcus terminator
GTCCCGCATGGAAGCCGTGCCCTCCCCCACCGCCCCTTTGAAGTCGAAGTCGAAGCCCCCCGCGCCGGCTCCGGCCGCCGGAGAGGTGCACGCGCGCCCCGCGTCGCTGTGGCGGCGGCTGCTCTCCTTCACCGTCGACACCGCGGCCATTGGCGCCGTGGCGGCGGCCTACATCGTCCTCGCCTCGTCGGTGGCGGGCGTGAAGGGTCCCCAGCCGGGACTGACGGGGCTGGATGCCTTCGTTGCCTGGCTGCGCGCACTGCACACCGTGCTGCTGCCGGGCATGGTACTGGTGCTGGTGCTCGCCACCGTGTACTGCGCCGTCGCGGCCTTCCTCTGGAATGGGCGCACCCTGGGACGGTTGCTCCTGGGACTGCGGCTGGTGGACACCCACGGCATGGCGCCCACCCCGGGCCGGGCCATCTTCCGGGCGATGCTCGCCGGGCTTTCCTTCGTTCTCTTCCTGGGCGGGTTTTGGATGGCGCTGTTCGACCGACGCGGCCAGACCCTGCATGACAAGCTGACGTCCACCTTCGTCGTCCAACCGAGCTGAAACCGGCTCATTGTGCCTTGCGGCTGTGGCCGTAAGATGCCGCGGCCTTCATGCCTTCCCGTCTTGCCCAACACCTCGTCTCGCGCGGCCTCCTGAGCCAGGAGCAGGCCGGGGAGTTGTTGCGTCAACACCAAGCCCAGGGTGGCCACCTCGACACCGCGCTGATGGAGCGCGGTATGTCCGAACAGGACGTCCTCGCGATGCTCGGCGAGGCCTCCGGCTTCCGGCCCGTCAACCTGGTGGACTTCGAGCCCAACCAGGAGGTCGCCACCTTCATCCCTCCGAAAATCGCGGAGCGGCTGAGCGTGGTGCCGCTGTCCCTGGATGGCACGACGCTGCACGTGGCGTGCGCCTACCCGGTGCCGAAGAAGGAGCTCGACGAAGTCGGCTTCCTCCTGGGCAAGCCGCTGGAGCTCTGGGTCGCCATCGAGCTGCGGGTGCGCGAGTGGATCTCCATCATCTACCGCCAGCCGCTGCCGCCGCGCTTCGTCCAGTTGGGCGAGGCGCTCGTCGCGCAGCAGGCCGGGACCCACACCCCGCCGCCGCCTCCTCCTCCCGAGGACGAGTCGATGTCGGTGGACATGGTGGAGCAGCTCGCGCGCTCCGTCGCCCAGGAGCCCCTGGCGTCCGAGGCCCGGCCCGCCGCACCGCGTCCCCCCGAGCCCGCTGACATCCCGCCGCCCGCGTACGTGCGCGAGCCCCTGCGCCTCAACTCCTCCGCGGGCCCGGTCACGTCGGCCCGAGCGGTCCAGCGCCCTACCCC
>NZ_RAVZ01000692.1 GCF_003611635.1 Corallococcus terminator
GAGCTGTCCTGGCTGGATGTCGGCTGCGACCCTGTACGGGTCAGTCCAACGGATCATCCTGATCCATGAGAAGTGACCCTCGGGATGTTTGAAAGCTTCAGGACCGCGTGGTTATGGTCCGCGCCGCCCGCCCCATGAAAAACGCCCCCTCCGCAAGACCCGATACCGCGAAGAGCGCACGTCCGGAGTCGCGGTCCGCGGCCGAGGACCCCCTGCTGGGCATGCAGGTGGGTGAGTTCGTCATCCAGGAGCGCATCGGCGCGGGCGGCATGGGCGTGGTGTACCGCGCGGAGCACCCGCTCATTGGCAAACAGGCGGCCATCAAGGTCATGCGCCTGGAGCTCGTGTCCCCTCCGCTGGTGCAGCGCCTGCTGGTGGAGGCCCGGTCCGTCAACGCCATCCGGCACCCGGGCATCATCGACATCTTCGGCTTTGGCAGCCTCCCGGACGAGCGCCCCTACGTCATCATGGAGTTGCTCCAGGGCCGGCCTCTCTCCGACTTCGCCCGCGCTTCAAGCCGGATGGACCTGGAGAGCGTGGTCTGGGTCATGGACCAGATGCTGGCCGCGCTGGGCGCCGCGCACCGGGCGGGCGTGGTGCACCGCGACCTGAAGCCCGCGAATGTCTTCGTGGTGGAGGCGCCGGAGTCGCCGACCACCATCAAGCTGGTCGACTTCGGCATCGCCAAGCTATTGGAGTCGCGCGACACCCCACTCACCTCGGATGGCTCCATCATCGGCACGCCGGAGTTCATGGCGCCCGAGCAGATTCGCGGCGGCAGCGTGGGCCCGGAGACGGATCTTTACGCGGCGGGCGTGATGCTGTTCCAACTGCTCACCGGCACACGCCCGTTCCAGGGTGATTCCGTCCAGGTGATGTTCGCGCACATGGATCAGCCAGCGCCGGCGCCCTCGTCGCGCGTCCCGGGCATCCCGCCGGAGCTCGATGCGTTGGTGCTGCACCTGCTGGCGAAGGAGCCTGCAGCCCGGCCCGGTTCCGCGGAGGAGGTGCGTGAGAAACTGAAACGCATCCCGCTGCGTGTGGCGCCCCATGCGCCGACGGCCACGAAGCGCGGCGCAGTTCAGGGCCCTCCGTCCTCGGGTTCTGATGCCTTTACGCCCGACACCCTAGAGGCCCTCAAGGCCCTCCGCGGCTCTCAAGGGCGCGGCTGGAAGGTAGGAGGAGCCCTGGTGCTCCTGGGCCTGGGAGCCGCCATCCTCTGGCCAAGGCACCCGGCACCGCTGGCCGTCGAGGCACCGGCACCGCCAGTTGTCACCGAGCCCGCACCCACGCCGCCCCCGGACG
>NZ_RAVZ01000693.1 GCF_003611635.1 Corallococcus terminator
CCCTCGGTCCCTTCCCCCGCGCCCCCTCGACTGTTGTCCTACCTACCCTTCAGGACGGGACATTGTTCACCCGCTTCACAAGATCCAGGCCTTCCTGTACTTCCAAGGAGTAACACGTTGCTCTGCCCCTGTTCCCCCACAGAGGACCATGACGCCCCCGACCGTCCTCATCTCGGATGATGAACCCCTCCTGGTCTCCGCCCTCGTGCGGGAGGCCAAGCGCTCCGGCCTCGTGTGCATCTCCGACACGACCTCCGAGCGCGTGCTGGAGCTGGCCCGTCTCCATCAGCCCGCCGTCATCATCCTGGATCTGAACCAGCACCAGGACGGCCGGGACCTGCTCGCCCAGCTCAAGAAGGACCCCACCACCCGCGACTGCAAGGTCATCATCCTAAGCGGCGTGGAGGACCAGTTCACCCGCCACGTGTGCTTCGAGCTGGGCGCGGACGACTACGAAGTGAAGCCGTGCGACCCCACCTTCATGACCCGCATCGCCCGGCTCGCCGCCGCCGTCGCGCACACCCGCGCCGCCTGACGCCGGCCCCTCCTCAGGGCCGCAGCGACTGGATGGCCTTCGCGTAGTCCTTCGCTCCGAACACGTAGCTGCCCGCGACCAGCACCGTCGCCCCCGCGTCCACCACGCGCTTCGCCGTCTCGGCGTTGATGCCGCCGTCCACCTCGATGTCCACGTCCAGCCCCCGCGCGTCCAGCATCGCGCGCAGCCGGCGGACCTTGTCCACCGTGGACTCGATGAACGACTGGCCCCCGAAGCCCGGGTTCACGCTCATGAGCAGCACCATGTCCACGTCGCCCAGCACCTCCTCGATCGTCACCAGCGACGTGCCCGGGTTCAACACCACCGCCGGCTTCGCCCCCGCCTTGCGGATCTGCTGAAGCGTGCGGTGCAGGTGCGGGCTCGCCTCCTGGTGCACCGTCAGCACGTCCGCGCCCGCCTTCACGAACGCCTCCACGTACTTCTCCGGCTCGACAATCATCAGGTGGACGTCCAACGGCTTCGTCGCCACCCGTTTGATCGCCTCCACAATCACGGGCCCCAGCGTGAGGTTGGGGACGAACCTGCCATCCATGACATCCACGTGAATCCAGTCCGCTCCAGCGGCCTCGATGGCGCGGACCTCTTCGGCCAGACGGCTGAAATCACAGGACAACAGCGAAGGAGAGATGCGGACAGGGCGGCTCATGGCCGCGCTTCATAGTCGCTTCCGTCGGGCCACGGTACTTCCGCCCGGCTGGACAGAAGGCTGGCGGACACAGGTGGACCTGATGGGTGGG
>NZ_RAVZ01000694.1 GCF_003611635.1 Corallococcus terminator
GTACGGGGCGCAGGCGTCGCTGGCGGTGGGCTCGGCGGGCGGCGGTGGGGTGGGGTGGGAGGTGCCGGCGCTCCTGGCGTTCGCGGCGGTATTCGTGGGGCTGGCCGCGTTCAGCGTGAGCCGCCGCGAGTAGCCCGCTTCAGGGGTTGGACTTGCCCGGGGCCTTCCACTACGACGGCGGGCACCGCAACACGGATCCACTGCGAGGAGACTGCCTCATGAAGCTGCGTTCGCCTGGCTTGTCGATGGTCGCCGTCGTGGGGCTCTTGGCCCTGCCCGCGTGCAAGAAGGAAGAGGCGCCCGCGCCTGTCGCCGAGGCCCCTTCCCGCGCGCCGTCTCCCACGCAGCAGCCGCTGCCCCCCGCGGCGGCCGCGGGCGCGGGTGAGGGCGCGGCGGTGGCTCCGGCCCCCGCGGGCAACGGCGTGGTGATGGGCTCGGTGTCCTTCACGGGCACGGCGCCGGTGATGGCGGACCTGGCGCCCAGCGTGGATCCCGCGTGTGACGGCCGGCCGGAGAAGGAGCAGTCCGTGCTGGTGAAGGACGGCAAGCTCAAGAACGTGCTGGTGCGCGTGCGCGGCACGGTGGCGGGAGCGCCCGCGGCGCCGTCGACGCCCGTGGTGGTGGACCAGTCCAAGTGCACGTACGTGCCGCGCGTGCAGGGCGCGATGGCGGGCCAGCAGGTGGTGTTCAAGAACAGCGACGGAACGCTGCACAACGTGCGCGGCGTGGTGGGCACGAAGCCCGTGTTCAACGTGGCGCAGCCGCCGTCGGGCGCGCCGGTGCAGAAGCCCCTGCCGGCGGACGCGGAGGTGCTGCGCCTCAAGTGCGACGTGCACCCGTGGATGACGGCGTACGTGGTGAGCAACGCCAACCCGTACTTCGCCACCACCGGGGATGACGGCACCTTCACCCTGACGGGCCTGCCGGCGGGCACGTACACGGTGGAAGCGTGGCACGAGACGCTGGGCGCGAAGACGGCGGAAGTCACCGTGAAGGACGGCGCCCCGGCGGACGCGTCGTTCACGTTCGCCGCGACGGACGCGCCCGCGAAGCCGTAACGCGGACGGCATGGAGGGGAGGGGACTGATTGATGAAGTCCCTTCCAGCCGCATCCCGTGAAGAACGGCCCTCCGCCAGGGAACTGGCGGTGAGGCGAGCCCGCGCGACGCCTGGACTCGCGAGCCCACGGTCGGGTCCCGCCGCGGACGCCCCGGCCTTCGCTACGCCTGCGCGGGCTCCGCCACCGGAGCGGGAGGCCCCGCCTTGCGGATCGTGAAGCCCACCCGCG
>NZ_RAVZ01000695.1 GCF_003611635.1 Corallococcus terminator
GCGCTGGCGGCTGTTGGGGCTGGGGGCGCTGGCGCTGGCGCTGTTCTTCCTGCTGCCCTTCGACATCCGGGGGTACGTCTACTACCTCAACACGCGCTACGCGCACCTGGCCGCGGCGCTGCTGGTGGCGAGCATGCCGGCCACGCGCGTGGAGTGGCGGCGGCCCCTGTGCCTCGCGGCGGCGGCGAGCGCGCTGCTCGTGGCCTTCGTGATGGGGCGCGGCTTCCGCGACTTCGCCGAGGAGGCGCGCGAATGGGACGTGCTCGCGGACGTCACCGGGAACCGGCCGAAGGTGATGGGGCTGGTGTTCGACGCGGGCTCCCACGTGGTGCGCTTCCCCGTGTTCCTGCATGGCGCGGCGGTGCTGGCGCGCGAGCGTGGGGGGGTGCCCAACTTCACCTTCGCCACCACGCCGCACTCGCCGCTGCGCTACCGGGACGCGGTGCCGCCCACCTTCCCCTCCGAGTGGCGTCCGCAGGAGATGGACTACGCGACGCAGGGCGGTTGGTACGACCACTACCTCGTGCGCGGGGCGCACCCGTCGCGCGTCTTTGGGGGGCGGCTCCAGTCAGAACTGGTCATCGTGGGACAGGCCGGACGGAGCTGGCTGGTGCGGCGGCGGTAGCGCGTGCAGTAGAACGCGCCCATGAGCCCTGCCCCCACCGAGCCTCGCCCCCTGCTGGACGCGCTGCGCGCCGGCACCGCCCTGTCCGACTTCGCCGACGCCGCCGTCGAGCAGGCCCGGCGCCTCGCGGGAGACGTGGCCTCCGCATCCCCCGTGGACGTGGAGGCGCTGCCGGAGCCCCTCGCGGGGGCGGTGTTGGAGGCCGCCGTGCTGGCGGGGCACGTGGCGCTGCCGGAGGCCCTGGCTGCCTCCACCGTGAAGCCCCTGGCCAAGGCCGCGAAGAAGGCGCTGTACCGGCTGCGCTCGCGCGGCGTCACCCCGCCCGAGGCCCCCCGGGAGACGGCGCCCGCGGCGGCCCCGGAGACGCTGCCGACGCTGGTGACGGTCGTCTCGTCGACGGGGCAGTACGGCCTGCTGCTCCCGCGCGTGGTGAGGGGCGGCGTGGAGCTGCTCCAGGTCATCGCGTCGGATGAGCAGGGCGTGCTGGAGCTGACGCGCACGGAGGTGAGCCGGGGGGAGGTGCGCCGCATGCTCAAGCACGCGCAGCAGAACCGCTTCGGCTCCGAGGTCTCCCGTGAGGAGGGCGCCACGCTGCTCGCGGAGGCCGCGGCCCTCAACCTGAGCACCCGCACGCCCTTCCCGCCGGAC
>NZ_RAVZ01000696.1 GCF_003611635.1 Corallococcus terminator
TGGGCATGATCCGCTTGAGTGGACACCAACGAAGAGGCGGATACGGTGTCCGACATGGTGGAAGTGAAGAAGGAGCGCCGTCCCCGGCGCAGCTACACGGAAGAGTTCAAGGCCGGGGCTGTCCGGCTGGTACTGGAGGAAGGGAAGACGGTCTCCCAGGTGGCCAGGGACCTCGACTTAACGCTGTCGGCGTTGAGGACCTGGGTCGAGCAGGCTCGGGCGGATAGCGGTAAGGGGAAGCCCGGGGCGCTGACGAGCGCGGAGCGGCAAGAGCTCACGAAGCTGCGCAAGCAGGTGCGCGAGCTGGAGATGGAGCGAACGCTGCTAAAAAAATGGGTGGCCTACACCGCGAAGGAGAACGGGTGAAGTTCGAGTTCATCCGTGCGGAGCAGGCGCACTTCTCCATCAGCTTGCTGTGCCGATTGCTGCAGGTGTCGCGTTCAGGCTTCTATGCATGGAGGCGTCGGCCTCCGAGTCCCCGGCACAGCGCCGACGAGCGGCTGAAGGTCCTGGTCCGCGAGGCGCACGAGCAGGGGCGCCGGACCTACGGCAGCCCTCGCGTCCATCGGGCCTTGCGCACCCAGGGTGTCCGCATCAGTCGCAAGCGCGTCATCCGCCTCATGCAAGCGGAGCACTTAGTGGGCCGGGCGCGCCGACGCTACCGCTGCACGACAGTGAGCGAGCCTGGGCTGCCGGTCGCCGCCAACCTGCTGCAGCGGCGCTTCACCGCGGACGGCCCCAATCAGCGCTGGGTGGGCGACACCACGGAACTCACCACACCCGAGGGAAAGCTCTACCTGGCGGCCATCATCGACCTGTACTCCCGCTTCGTCGTGGGCTGGGCGTTGAGTGCGATGAACGACCGCCACCTGACGCTCAAGGCCCTGGACATGGCGCTTCGCAGACGGCGTCCGGAAGAAGGGCTCCTCCATCACTCCGACCAGGGCTGCACCTACGCCAGCGAGGACTACCAGCGTGTCCTGGAGCAGCACGGCCTGCGCTGCAGCATGAGCCGCCGGGGCAACTGCTACGACAACGCGGCCATGGAGAGCTGGTTCAGCACACTCAAGAACGAGCTGGGTGAGTCCTTCCAGAGCGCCAGCGACGCGAAGGTGAAGCTGTTCGACTACATCGAGGTCTTCTACAACCAGCAACGCATGCACTCGGCAATCGGTTACGCTGCGCCGGCCGAGTTCGAACGGGCAGCGGCATAGTCAACCTGTCCACGAAAGCGGATCACGCCCA
>NZ_RAVZ01000697.1 GCF_003611635.1 Corallococcus terminator
GTGCTCGTTGTACCGGTGGGCCCACTCCAGCAGGGCCAATCGGAGTTCCTCCACGGCGGCGAAGGTGCGCACCCAGAGCAGTTGCTCCTTGAGGGTGCGGATGAAGCGCTCGGCGCAGCCATTGCCCTCGGGACTGCGGACGAAGGAAGGGCTGGACCTGGCCCCAAGGAAACGCAGCTCGTCCTGGAAGGCGTCGGAGGTGTACTGGCTGCCGTTGTCGTGGCGGATGGACAACCCCGCTGCCACGCCCCGGCCATACGCACCGAAGCGGGCCTTGACGCCCTGGCGAATGGGCTCGAGGGCCTCGAAGCGGGTGCCCACCTTGGAGGCGTGGATGCCAACGCACTCGGAGGTGCCATGGTCGACGGCGATGAAGACGGTGGCCTGCCCCTCCAGCGTTGTCACGGTGCAGGTGGCGTCGGTGCCCCACATGACGTCGGGCTTGTCGGTGGTAATCGTGCCGTCGTGGTTGCGCGGTCCCAGCACCCGGCGGGCCCTGCCCGGTGCCAGCAACCCCGCCTCACGCATCAGCCGCAGGCAGCGAGCCTTCGAAGTGCGCACACTCTGGGCGCGCAGCCGAGCCCATACCTTGCGGTGCCCCTCGCCCAGGAAGGGCGAGGCGGACAGCACGCCGCGGATGGCTTCCAGCAGCGCCTCGTCCGTGAGCGCTGTCTTCGGGCCACGTCGGGCCGCCGGGAGGGGCAGGGCCTGGCGACGGGCACGGTGCCGGTACACGGTGGCACGTGGCAACCGCCAGGTAGCTGTCACGAGCGCCAGTCCGTACGGCTTGCCGCTGGAAGGCGAGAGGCTGGCGCTCATCCTCTCGACTTCCTCCAGGGAAAAACCGGCGCGTTCCCCTCCAGCAGCCGGGCCTTCTCGGCGAGCAGCTCGTTCTTCATCATCAGCTCACCCACCATGGCCTTGAGCCGTAGCACCTCGTCGTCCGCGGGCTCCGGCTCGCGGCTCTTGAGGTTCGCCTCGGCTCCGGCCAGGAACTTCTCCCGCCACTCGCTCAACACCGCCGCCGTGACGCCCAGCTCCCGCGAGAGCACGTCGAGCTCCTCGCCCTTGAGCAACCGGAGCACCGCCTCCTTCTTCCGCTTCGCGGAGAACCGGCCGCGCTCCGACGTCCTGTCCTGCTTCTGCTGCTTCTTCACATCCACCTCACGAGGGGGAGGCTATCCCCCAGAAAGGTGTCTCAGAAAATCCTGGGGCGGAGGAGG
>NZ_RAVZ01000698.1 GCF_003611635.1 Corallococcus terminator
GCCCTGGGGCACTCACGGTCCTTGGGGGCAGTGCTTCGGCAGTCGTTGGCCGGGCGCCCGGACAACGCGGGGCTCACACGTCAAGAAGGAGCAATCGCCGGCACCCGGTCAGCCAAGGAAGGTCCGACGCGCTTCAAACGGACCTAGACGACAGCCATCCGCCGAACGGCAAAGTCGAGAGCGCCCGCGGATGGCTGGCGGCGCGCGAGCTCGCCCCGGATAGTGTCGCCGTACAAATCCGAGAGGGCTCCCTCAAGGAAGTCTGAAGTGCAGCCGAGGCCAAGGACGCCGTTCTCGATGCCAAGCGGTTCGAAGCGGTTGAGCCAGTCCGGAGCCACCGACGCGAGCACGGGGAGAGTACCACGCGGTCATCGCTGGCAGGTCCACTGGGGATTCGGTCAGCGCGTCGCGGGCCGAATCCCCGGTGTCATTTCAAGGTGAAGGTCCGGGCGTGAATCGCGCGGATGCTTCGCTCACGGGAACGCGACGGTGAAGATGTTCGCGGCGCCCAGGTTGGCGGCGTCGGTGTTGACGGTCACTCCACTGCCGCCGCCGGTCACCGCTTCCCAGTACTTGGGGTAACCGAAGCTGGGTGTGCCCAGGACCACGCCGTCGCCGGAGTCGATGGTGGAAAGACCCGTGCCCGTCATTTTCCACATGCGGAATGTCTGCCAGGTGCCGGGCGCCACGGACAGGGAGTCCACCGTCGAGCCGCCGCCATTCGTGGCCTGGACGAAGTTGCCATTAATGGTCTGGAGTTGGACAAGGTCGCCGGAATTCAGCTCATTGCCGTCCAGGTCCACCAACTGGAACCGCTCCCAGGGTCCCACGGCGACGCGATTGGCGTTCACGATGGCGCCACCGCCGCCCTCGGCCACCACGTAGTGGCCGGTCGAGGCACGAAGGGTGATGGTCCTCGAGTGGATTCGCGTCACGGTAACCACATCGAGCGTGCTCAGCGCGTTGCGCTGCCCGATGGACTGCCCACCCCGGGCCTCGATGGTGGGCTGACCGTTCTTCGAGCCCTGCATCGGGCCGTAGTGCATGATGGACCCGTAGTCATAGCCAAAATAGTCATCGTCGTTGTTGTTGTCCTGCTGGAAGTGGGCCGCCCCGCCTGCCACCATGTTCTCCCACCGGATGATGACGTAGGTGTCTCGGTCCTGCCGTTTGTGCTCGTGGTCGAGCCCCAGGACGTGTCCGAGTTCATGGA
>NZ_RAVZ01000699.1 GCF_003611635.1 Corallococcus terminator
GCGCAGTTGAGGCGCACGCCCTGGTGCGCCACCGCCACGCCCACGATGTAGACCGTGGCGTGCGCCGCGGTCTGCTTCGCGAAGCGCTCCAGCTCCGGCCACTGGTGGTCGATGAAGCCCTGCCACTGGACCAGGTCCTCCGCGGGGTAGCCGGCGATGACCTGTTCGGGGAAGACGCCCAGCGTGACGTCCTCGGCCGCCATCTTCCGCGCCATCTCCAGCACCCGGTCGGTGTTCTGCTGGAAGGCGCCCACGGTGGTGTTGACGCTGGCGATGCCAATCTTCACGAGCCGCATGGTGCGTCGCTCTCCCTGGAAGCCCTCCCTGAAGGCCCCCTGTGGGCCCAGCAATGCGCGGGAGGGGTGGCCAGGGCAAGCCCTCTTCCAGCCCCTAGTTCATGGGCCCGCTGGGGCGCACCGGCTGCAACTGGCCCAACAGGTCGCTCAGGTCCTCCAGCACCCGTTCCAGCCGGCGCCGGACGTCCTGTTCCCCCAGCAGCTCCTGCCGCCGCTCGGGGTCTGGCACCACCGCGGAGGCGACCACGTCCGCCAGCATTCCGCCGCCCGCGCGCGCGGCCACCGGCAGCAGGTTCTCCGCGAACGAGGGCGGCACCCGGCCGGCCAGCTCAAAGACGGCCTGGCGCAACTGCTCCTCTTCCGGCCCCGAGTAGGGCAGGTCCGGCAGCGCCTGGGCGCGCACCTGACGGTAGAGCTTGTCCGCGGGCAGCTCCTCCACCAGACGCACCCGGCTGACGCCCTGCAGGAGGATGTTGTAGCGCCCGTCCTCCACCTGTTCGTCCCAGACGATGACCCCCGCGCAAAGCATGGGTTGCAGGGTGGGCCGGCCCTCGTAGGAGCCCTCCCACCCGGCCTCCAACTGGCCCAGCGCCAGGACGCGGTCGGTGGCGAGCGCGTCGCGGACCATGTCCCGGTAGCGGGGTTCGAAGATGTGCAGGGGGATGACGGTGTGGGGAAACAGGACCGCCGACGGCAACGGAAAGACCTTTAGCGCACTGGCGGCGCGTTCCACGCGTTCTTGAGCGGTCATGGTTGGGGGCACCCTTCTCCTGGTTCTAAGCCCGTGGGGCACCCCTCGCATTCCAATCAGGCAGGCATCCTGGACGGGACGGCGATGGCAAGGGCCCCGGGTTCCGCTAGGGTGCGCCGCCGCATGTCCTCCATCGACCCTCCTGTCC
>NZ_RAVZ01000069.1 GCF_003611635.1 Corallococcus terminator
AGCCAGGAAGGACCCCCGCCCATGAGCACCCCGACCGACCCGAAGCACCCCGCCCCCCCGCCGGGAGCGGGCCTCGACGAGGCCGCCCTGCAGGAGCAGGCGAGGAGCGCCTTCACCTTCCTACGCGCGGGGGACACCCAGGCGTTGCGCCAACTGCTCGACGCCGGGCTGCCCCTGGGCGTGCGCAACGAGCGCGGGGACTCGCTGCTGATGCTGGCCAGCTACCTCGGCCATGCGGAGATCACCCGGCTGCTGCTGGAGCGTGGAGCGGAGCCGGAGCGGCCCAACGACGGCGGACAGACGCCGCTCGCCGGGGCGGCCTTCAAGGGCCACCTCGCCATCGCCACGCTGCTGCTGGACCGGGGCGCGCGGGTGGATGGCGCGGGCCCGGATGGGCGCACGCCGCTGATGTTCGCGGCCATGTTCGACAAGCTGGAGATGGTGGAGCTGCTGCTCCAGCGCGGCGCGGACCGGAACCACCGGAGCGCGGACGGGAGCACGGTCCTGGCCGCCGCCCGCTCCATGGGCGGCACGCGCGTGGCCGCCCATCTGGAAGCCCTGGCGGCGGGACAGTCCTGATAGTTCGCGGGCCTGGAGGCGCCTTCCCCGGGCGCCCCAGGCTCGCAAGGCCTCACGCGTTCGTGTGGCCCCAGGTGCCCTCCTCCGGCTTCTCCCGGCCCTCCGTGTCCAGCGGCGAGTCCTCCACCAGCGAGGTGACGCTGTCGACGATGTGCTCCGCGTCGATGCCGGCCGCGCTCAGGAGCTCCGCCGGCTTGCCGGAGCCAGGCAGCTTCTTCACCGCGAGGCGCACCACGGTGGGCAGTTGCTCGCGCTCCCCCGTGAAGGCCTCCAGCACCGCGTCGCCCAGGCCGCCCTCGGCCCAGTGGTCCTCGACCACCACGAGCCGGCCCTGCGCCTCGCGCGCGGCCTTGCGCAGCGTCTTCACGTCCACCGGCTTCACCGAATAGAGGTCGATGACGCGCACCAGGACGCCGTCCTGCTTCAGGAGTTCGTACGCCTTGAGCGCTTCGTGCAGCGTGATGCCGGCGGCCACCACCGTCGCCACGTCCTGGTCGGACTGCCGCAGCACCTTGCTCCCGCCGATGGGGAACTCCTCCGACGCGGGGTACAGCACCGGCGTCTTCTCCCGCGTGCTGCGCAGGTAGGTGATGCCCTTGCGCTCCACCAACTGCGCCAGCAGCTTCGCGGTCTGGTTCGCGTCGCTCGGGTAGACCACGGTGCTGCCGCCCACCGCGCGCATCATCGCCAGGTCCTCCAGCGCCATCTGTGACGGGCCGTCCTCGCCAATGGAGACGCCCGCGTGGCTGCCGCACAGGTGCACCGTGGCGTTGGAGATGGCCGCCATGCGGATCTGATCGTACGCGCGCGACAGGAAGGCCGCGAAGGTGCTCACGAAGGCGCGCTTGCCCAGCACCGCCATGCCCACCGCGGTGGACACCATGTTCTGCTCGGCGATGTACATCTCGAAGTAGCGCTGGGGATGCGCCTTCTTGAACTCCTGCGAGTACGTGGAGTTGGAGACCTCCGCGTCCAGCGCCACCACGTCCGGGCGCGCGTTGCCCAGCGCCAGGAGCGCGTCGCCGTACGCCTTGCGCGTGGCCTCCTTCTGGCCGACCTCATACGTGGGCAGCTTCAGCGGCGCGGCCGCGTCCTGGCCGGAGGGCTTCTTCGCCTCCGGCTTCTTCACCTGGATGCGCACATCGCGCAGGCCGCCCAGCTCCTGGATGGCCTCCTTCGCCTTGTCCTCTGGAAGTGGCTTGCCGTGCCAGCCGTCCTTGTTGGCGATGAGCGAGTAGCCGTGGCCCTTCTCCGTCTTGAAGACGAGGCAGGTGGGCTGGCCCTTCTTGCCCTGGGCTTCTGCGAACGCGCGGTCGATGGCGCCCAGGTCATGTCCGTCCACGGCCACCGCGTGCCAGCCGAAGGCCCGGGCCCGGGCGAGATACGCCTCCGCGTTCCAGCCCAGCTCCGTCTGCGTACTCTGGCCCAGGCGGTTCATGTCGATGAGCGCGCAGAGGTTGTCGAGCTTGTAGTGACCGGCCTTGTCGAACGCCTCCCACACGGAGCCTTCTGCGGTCTCGCTGTCGCCCATCATCACGTAGGTGCGGAAGGGCAATTGGTCCAACCGGGCGGTCAGCGCCATGCCCACGCCAATGGCCAGGCCCTGCCCCAGGGAGCCGGTGGCCACGTCCACGAGCGGCAGCACGTGCGGGTTGGGGTGGCCCTCCAGGCGGCTGCCGAACTGGCGCAGCGTCAGCAGTTCCTTGTCGTCGATGGCGCCCGCCGCCTTGAACGCGGAGTAGAGGACCGGGCAGGCGTGCCCCTTGGAGAGCACGAAGCGGTCGTTGTGGGGGGCCTTGGGCTGCTGGAAGTCGAAGCGCAGGTACTTCTGGAACAGCACCGCCAGGATGTCCGCGGCGGACATGGACGAGCTGGGATGGCCCGAACCCGCCGCCGTGGTGCAGCGGATGCTGTCGATGCGCAACTGCGCCGCGAGGTCCGCCAAGGTGTCCGCCATCGTCTCGCTCCCGGAAATAGGGGGCACACCGGTGCCCTCCGTACTGTGTTGACTGACCCGCCCTGGGAGAAGCGGTCCACCCTGCCGGCCCCGGACCCAGGCAGAATCCGCGAGTGCCTGCCCGCCTGCTCGGACATGGGGGGCGGGACGTGGTCATTTTCAGAGAACGCCATCCGGGAGCCTTCGCGCCCCGCCGGAGAGAACCCCATGAATCCGCTTCGACAGCTTGCCGAGCTTGGCCAATCCCTCTGGGTGGACAATCTCCAGCGCAGCTACATCACGAAGGGCACCCTGAAGAAGTTCATCGACGAGGACGGGCTCAAGGGCCTCACCTCCAACCCCACCATCTTCCAGAAGGCGGTGTCGGGCAGCGAGGACTACCAGGACCTCTTCGACGGGGCGAAGGGCAAGGGCATCAACGGCAACGACCTGTACGAGAAGCTGGCGGTGCGCGACGTCCAGGGCGCGGCCGACATCCTGACCCCGGTCTATCAGGCGACGAAGGGCCAGGACGGCTACGCGTCGCTGGAGGTGTCACCCCGGCTCGCGCTCAACACGGAGGGCACGCTGGAGGAGGCGCGGCGGCTGTGGAAGACGCTCGCCCGTCCCAACGTGATGATCAAGGTGCCGGGCACGGTGCAGGGGCTGCCGGCCTTCGAGGAGCTCACCGCCGAAGGCATCAACGTCAACGTGACGCTGCTCTTCAGCCAGGAGCGCTACAAGGCCATCGCCGAGGCCTACGTGTCCGGCCTGGAGAAGTTCGCCGCGTCGGGCGGGGACGTGAGCCGCGTCGCGAGCGTGGCGTCGTTCTTCATCAGCCGCATCGACGCCGCGGTGGACAAGGAGATTGAAAAGAAGCTGAAGGCGGGCGCCACGCCCGAGCAGCAGAAGGCGCTGGAGGGCCTGAGCGGCAAGGTGGCCATCGCCAACGCGAAGCTCGCCTACCGCACCTTCAAGCAGGTCTTCAGCGGCGCGCGGTGGGAGGCGCTCGCGAAGAAGGGCGCGAAGGTGCAGCGCGTGCTCTGGGCAAGCACCAGCACCAAGAGCCCCAAGCTGCGCGACGTGCTCTACGTGGAGGAGCTCATCGGCAAGGACACGGTGAACACCATGCCGCCCGCGACGATTGATGCGTTCCGGGACCACGGCAAGGTGCGCCCGAGCCTGGAAGAGGACCTGCCGGGCGCGGAGGCGACGATGCGCCAGTTGGAGACCGCCGGCATCTCCATGAAGAGCGTCACGGACCAACTGTCCACCGACGGCATCCGCCTGTTCGAGGAGTCCTTCGACCAGTTGCTGTCCGCGGTGGGCGAGAAGCTCGCGAAGACCTAACGCGGCGAAGGCACCGCCAGCGCCGCTGGCGGCGGGAGGTTCGCGACCTTGCGAACCTCGAAGGTGCCCAGACCCGACAGGGGGCCGTCCAGCGCGGGCCCCCGCATCACCGTGCCGTCCGCCTCCAGCGTCCCATGGAAGATGGCGTCCAGTCCGCCTTGGACGGTGAAGTGGATGTCATCGGGAGACTCGGGGCGCTGGAGCGCGGTGAACACGCCACGCAACCATCCATCGAGCTGCTTCGTCTCCGAGCGAGACTTCACGGCCACCATCACCGAATAGGCCCGCCGGGCCTTTCCTGTCCCGGAAGTGCCGCAGGCCTGCGCGGAGTTCACCCAGCGCCAGGCCGAGTACAGCTCGTCGTCACAGAAGGTCCTCATGGGAGGACCAACCTGCTCCACCGTCAGGTCCCAGGTGGCGCTGCCCCCCGACATGAAGCGCACCTCCCAGCGGCCGTCCAGCCGGTCCGTGACCCACCGACGGTCCTGCTCCGTGGGGCGCATCTCCGCCGTTCTGGAGGACCAGACCCACGGGGTCACGATGAGCGCGGCGACGAAGAAGCAGCCAATGGCAAGACGCGGCAGGGTTCGGGACATCGCGCTTCTCCAGCGAGGAAGGCAGGCCGGCACTGTACCGGGAGCGCGGACACCCCGGCGTCCTAAAACACTCGCACCCCCTCGGGGTGCTCCTTGAAAGTCAATTGCCTGCACGCGACCTTCCGGACGCTTCGCGCCGGAAGGAGAAGACAATGCATGTCAGGAATTGGAGTGCCCTGGGGTGGCTGGGGCTGGTGGTGGCCGGATGTGGGGGAGAGATGCTTCCCACCACCACCCCGGGGGTGGAGGACGCCCGTGAGGTGACGGCCCAGGCGTGCCCCGTCGGGGTGGCGTCACGGGTGAAGGCCATCAACTCCACCCTGGCCAATCCCACGGATGTGCAGGGGACGTTCTACTTCACCACCGGCGCCCCCGGGGGCGGCACCATCCTGTGGCGCAGCGATGGCACGGATGCGGGCACCGTCCAGGTGAGGGTGTTTCCGACGGGCATCTACGCGCCCGGGGACACCGCCGCGGTGGGCAACACGCTCTACTTCCAGCTCGCCGAACTGGGCACGACGACGGAACAGCTCTGGTTGAGCGACGGGACGTCCAGTGGAACCCGGTTCCTCAGGTCCTTCCCGCGCGACAGCAACCTCGGGCCCGCCACGCTGTTCAGCCTCACCGACATCAGTGGCCGGCTGGTCTTCTTCCACGTACCGCCGGGAGGGCAGCCCGAGCTGTGGCGTTCGGATGGGACGAGCGCGGGCACGCAGCGGGTCGCGCAGCTTCCCGGGGTGCTCGGACTTGCCCAGGGCCAGACCCTGCACGTCGGCAACGCCCTGCTCTTCTTCCGCTCCCAGGGCGGGAGCACCACGTTGTGGCGCACCGATGGCACGAGCGCGGGCACGCGCGCCCTCAAGCAGGTGGATGCGGGAGCGGTGCGCATCACGGAGGTGAGCCTGGCAGGGAGCCCGGGCCTGTTCATCTTCCAGGACGGCCCGAACCACGAGGTCTGGAAGACGGATGGCACGGCGGGGGGGACGTTCCGGCTGGAAGCGTTCGGCAGGCCCGTCCAGTTGCTCGGGACGCTGGGCTCCTTCGTCTACCTGGCGTCCTCGGAGCCGCCGACGAACCGGCTGCGCATCGACCGTCTGTCATTGGGCGGCGGTGGCAAGACGCTCATCACCACCCTGCCCCGGAACCCGGGGGACCCGTTGCCGCAGGTGCAGCGGACGACCGTTTCCGGAGGCAGCCTCTACTTCTCGGTGGCCCTGATTGGCCCGGACGGACTGCGCCAGGAGGTCTCGCTGTGGACGAACAATGGAACCGCCGCGGGGACCCGCCAGCTCTCCCGCACGTTGGCCCTGGATGACTACAACCAGTCCCCCGTGTTCGCCACCGGCGGGGGCGTCGTCTTGTTCCACCAATCCATCAACGCGGTCTCCATGCCCTGGTTCACCCGGGGCACCGTGGCGACGACCGGGCAGTTGTCGGACGTCGTGGTCCTGGGGGGTTCGAATCCCAGGCAGGAGCCGTTCGTCCGCTCGGGCAACCGCATCTTCTTCTCCGCCATCGAGCAGACCGGCCTCGCCCAACTCTGGTCCGCGCCGCCTAGCTTCACCTGCCCACCGGGGTTGAGCGAATAACGTCCGGGAAGGCAGACGCCGGGGGCGGCTATCGCCCCCGGCGCACGCGGACGGGTGCGTGCGTCCGGAGTAAAGCGGTTCCCGCGTGTGGACGCCTGGACGCGGATCGCGGTCCTTCGCGCCGCCGTCAGAAGCGCACGGCAAGGAGGGGCACAGCGGGCCGAGGCTGCCACCGAAGGGTGCGCACACTCTCGCGGCGGGCCTGGAGATCGCGCAGCTCCTCTTCCAGCAGGGTGCGCTCTTCGATGAGAGCGTCGCGCCGGCCCTTCTTGGCTTGGGCTGCCCGCGAGCCACCGCTGAAGCCCCCGATGATGAGTCCCACGCCCACCGTGCCTGGCACCGCGAAGATCAGACCCGCGACCATGAGCACGGCCCCCGTGTCTCCCGACGTGTCCAGACCTGCGGCAATGAAGGGAAGCCCGATGAGCAGCAGCGGGGCGAGGACGAAGCCGATGATGGTCATCACCTTGTAGCCAGCGGGGCGGCCCAGACGGATGGAGTTGATCTCCCCCTGGAGCAGGCTTACCCGCTGCGACAGTTCCTGGATGCGCGCATCCAGACCTTCGTCCGTGCCCATCTCCTGGCTGTCCCGAGCATCGTTGTCTTGAAACGGCGCTGCGGGAAAGAGCTCCAGCTCCAAGCCCGTGGGCGACTGCGCCACGAGCAGCCGCGCGGACAGGGGGCGTCCATCGAAGGACGGCGCGGGTGACACCAGGGACAGCGAGGAAGAGGTGGGCAGTGAGGCCAGCAGGACGGCGGCGACCAGCGACAGCATGGCAGGCGATCCTTTCGCGAATGCGGCGGCAGGACGAACCTAGCACGGCATTCCCTGGGAATGCTTCCGACGGGTCCTACCCTCCAGACACACGTACATGCCTGACGCCCCGGGCCACCACATGGCCATCCTTGATAACTGAACAAATGATGGAGTACCGACCTGACTGGCCTGCTTCATGCCAGAAATCCTTGCCCTCACCATCCTGACTTCGCCATGGCGCATCGCAACCGGATGCAGCCACCCCCGCCTTCCGAACGAGCCAATGCACTCGAAAGGGCGCGGTGAACTCGAACCTCTTCTTCAGTGAGCAGCGGAGCCAGCCCCCGGTAGGAACAAGTGTCTTGTCCTTATAGACACGCGTCACGGGCCCAGCCATGGAACTCGCATGACTGATCCGGAACTTCAAAGGGGCCGGGGACTCGCGCGCCGCCATCATCCTGGCCTGCGCCGCCTGCTTCTTCCAGTATGGGTGGTTGAACACCTGATCCCAGGCGGAAAGTGCGCGTGCTTCGAGACAAACGGAACTCTTCAAGACCTCCAACTGAGGAAGGACGAAGTCCAGCTTCTCAAGGAGCCTCCCCACCTGAGCACGCGTTTGCGGTCTTGAAGTCAAGCTCTCGTCAACGGCGACAGGAGATCGGACCTCCAGCGATTCCTTTAAACGTGCCTGCAAGACGACAAGGGTCTTGTAGAAAGCGGCGTCATCACGCTCTGGATCAGGCTGGTAGACCTCGGAGGCCAGGGCGGAAAGAATCATTCCTCCCGGCAGTTCCCATGACACACGTGAGCGCGCGAAGGCCTTAAGCAAGCGGACAACTCTCTGAAACTGTCCAGGACCAACGTGCCCGCCGACCGGGCTCTGGCCTTGGTTCCGCTGTTCAAACCATGCATTGACGGCTTCGGGGTCCCGGGGCCGCCATTGGGCACTTGCATGCTCCAGGACAGGCCTCCCCTTCGAGTCCCGAGACTCACGATAGACCGCAAGGTCGACGTGCTCTCCCTGCGTGTACCAGACAGTCACGGCATTTGTCCGCGCTATTGGCTTGGTGGCGAAGTTGTTCAGCGAGGCACGCAAAGCCTCGGCCACGCGCTGTCGCGCACGCAGAGCAATGTTCGGGAGGTCTTCCTTTTTGAAGATCACTGCGACGTCGATATCGTACTGTTTCCTGCGATGCTGGTTCAGGGTATGCATCGCATAGCTTCCCTGATTGAGCTTCCGCACATACCCAGGATAGCCGGCCGGACCGCGGCGCTTCTCGCCCAACTTGCGAAGCCCCTTTTCGAGCAGTCCGAGGCATGCATCCCGATGATTCGCGAGTTCCTGCTTCAGCTCCATTCCCAGACGAACATGGTCTCGATAGAATGTCTCGAAATGCCCCTGGACGCCATATACCCCGCCTGACTCATCGGCACTCATGAATGATTCACCTCTGACACAGAATGATGATTTCGCGAGAGTCTCGGCGCCCTTCCCAGACACATATTCCGTGAGTCCCGACGATGATAAAGAAGAGCGACGAACCCTCGAACCGATCCTCGCGCAGGCGACGATTCCAGTCCCCTAGGTCGACCAGGGAGGGCGACGGAATGGGCTCCGGATGGGTGTGCCATTCGCCCAGGTACAGACACGTACCCCCGGAATTTTTCCACCGCTCGTCAATGACCTGCTGGTGCCGGGCCCGCCCCCGGTAGAAGGACAGCGGTCGGCGCCTGTCTCCTGGCAGCGGGCAGGTCACTTCATCAATCACAACGTCCGGGCTGTTCAGGATGCGCCGTCCCAGAAGGATGCCCCCGGCCTCCAGTTGATGCGGCTCCAGTTGCTGTAACTCCAGCATCCGCATGAGCGGCGCGGAGTCGATCTTCACCACGCCGTCCCCTGCCCGAAACACGCTCCCCGCGCCAGGGCTTACTTCCCACTGCATATCGGACAGTCCTCGCGAATGTATCCGAAGGGATCAAGCGCCTTCGAGAACAACTCTGTCACGGAGAAACCCTCGTCCTCGAATGGCTTGCGCTCTCCCCTCCATGACAGCAGTGGCGCATCCGAGACCTCGCCGCGCAGCGCTCGCAAGGCCAGCCGGGTGGCCAGTTCTGCAGTACGCTGCGCATCCAGGTCCGCGAAGGGGAGATAGCGGCTTCCACACCCCAACGTGTCGCGCGTATAGACAGCGTCTGGGCTCGCGAATGCCGCACGATTCTGGATCGCGCCCCCTTCCACCGGACGACTGTAGAGGCATTTCAGACACCCGCGCGGGAAGCCATCCGGCTTGCTGCGGTGGGTTAGTAGTGCGTGGCCACCTACTCCCAAGGGCTCCAGCCAGGTGAAAATGACCGGAGGATGTTTGGTGTCCGACCAGACGCGCTTATTCAGATCGAGGTCCATGGTCGGATGCCCCATCGCGGAGATAACCAAGTCGTTCTCCAGCAGCAGCGAAGCGTTGCTGTCGAGCAGCCTTTCGAACCGGCCTCGATATGCATTGACCGAAACATAAGGAATAGCGCGTTCAATTTCCCACTGAAGCCCTACGACCTTGCTAATCCCCGCCCAGGATAGCCCACAGACATGCCGATACGTATTCTCCAATGCCAACAAGTCTGGGTCCACGAGGGAGATGCCGCCAATGCCTGCTCGAGCCAGCGAGAAAGCGATATACCCGCCAACAGCACCACATCCCGCGAGCAGCACGCGTCGCGACCGGAGGCCTTTTCCAGCTCCTCCCCGAGGAGCAAGGAAGGAATGGTCTCTACGGCGGAGGAGGACGGGCTCAATACGCGCCAATGCCTGGACATCTTCCAAAGGATGCCCACCCTGAATATCAAAAATTCGAAGGCCCAGGAGCGCCCGCTCTTCTTGAGGCCGTCGCAGCCCTACCACAACGAATAGTTCAGTCCCTTGCACATGCCCCAGCAGAAGGGAGAGCCTGATTCGGTCCTCTTCGGGTAGGGCCCTCACATGCTTGCGCAGGCCGTCAAGAGTCGCCAGTTCTCTCGGATGGAAGCCTGACGCTACTCGCTCCGCACCAAGCGGAAGGTAAAGGGCGAACTTCGACTCCAGCCCCTCCATCCCGCCTGGTGCGCGCGATGCGACATACTCGGCCACATCATCCACGACAGCCCGAAGTTCATCGCCTTTTGATAGGACCCAAATTGGTGCCGGATGTTCTCCTAGGGTGACGACACATTCAACACCTCGCTGAGCCATTTGCCCCCAATAGACAAAGGCTTCTCTCGCGAACTCAGATGCGCGCTTGGAGTCCGGAAGCATGCGCTCCAGCAGATTTCGGGTAAACGCCAGTGCGTCCAGGACAATGGCGTAGGGCTCGTCGGCGTCCAGCAGGTTAGCATCCTGAGGAAAACACACCTTGCCTTGCCCCTGCGCAGACAGATGCGGAAGCTCCCCCACGGGGGGAAACATCTCGAGAACCTCAATTTCAGGCAGACACCGGGGAAACTCCGTCGGAAGCGAAACTTGAAGATGGACCGTGTGTCCTGCCACGACCATCCGCCCCGAGAGCGTGCAATGAATAGCGCGCGGTTCGGACGTCGGCGCTCCCGCTGGGAGCCACCAGATTTGGCAGTCCTTCAGCACCCCGCCCAGGTCGATGCGCCTGAGTGTCTCTTCGTGCATCATCGATATGGATTGAGCTATCATTGGATCACGCTGATATTCCACTGGAGACGATGGCCCGGCCTCCTCCGCTGCCAGTGTCCTTCTTGTCAGGGACGGGGAATTCCTCACCGAAGTGCTGACGCATCAACTGGCACGCTCGCACGGTGTCGGGCTCGTTGGTCACTTCTTCCAAACGGTCTCGCAGTTGGACGAGCCTGTCTCGGAAGGTCGTCATCTGCCCGTCCGACATCCGCTCGAAGATGTCGAGCCCCGGCGCCACGGGAACCTGCACGGTGAGTCGGTAGAGCGGTGAGTTGTCCTCCTCGTTCACGCCGATCCACTGGAATTGCTCCACCATCTTCTTGACGAAGGTCCTCATGGCCCTGAGGTCGTCAACGTTGGTCCGCCCCGCGTAGGCGTCGACGTGGACCTCGGGCTGGAACCACATCCCGGCCGCCACTGTAAGTCCAATGCCGGAAGGAGCATTGCTTCCATCCGTCTTGAACTTCTCCGTCTTCCAGCGCTTCAGTGCCCGAATGACCCGTAGGAATTGCGCGCGCTGTTCGTCCTTGAAGCGGTTCTCCACCCAGGTGGTGAGCCCCTGGGGATCCGACTCCTCCCACCACCGGTTATCCTCGTCGGAGCCACGCTGGCCCTTCGCGAGGAAGAGTCGCTTCTGGCTGCTGTCGGGATCCTCATAGGCATAGACGGCCAGGTCGACGTGGTAAGCCTGCTCTCCATCCAGCCGGTAAATCACGGTGACACAGGACTTTTTGACCTTCGTCCCCAGCACCGTGTGGCCCTCCAAGACATCAGCCACCAGGATCTTCAGGTCGGCGGGGTTCTCGTAGTCCCCCTTGGAACAATTGAAGCGAAGCCCCACGTCAATGTCGTAGTCCCCGTCCGCAGGCCAGATGCCCGTGTCCATCTGGTAGCTACCCTGGTTGAAGTCGGAGAAGGACGGTACCTCCTTGCCCTCCTTGCGCATCTCTGCGAACCCCGTGCGGAGTTTCTCCAGGATGATGTCTCGCTTCTCCCTCAGCGTCTTTCCCTCGGTGTTCCAGCCGAGACGGATCTTCTTGTCGAACTCGATGAGCTGATTCTGGACGTTGGCCATGACGGGGACTGCCTCCTTGTCTATTTGAAGATCTTGACGGAACGCTTGCCCTGGGCGGCAGCCTGAAGGCTCAGTCGCCATTTGTAGGCTGGCCGCTCGGTTCGTCCGTAGTTGTAGATGAAGCACTCGGGAAGCCATGTCGCTGCCAGTACCTTTCCCAGGAGGAATGCCACGCTCACCGGAACGGCGGCGAAGACATGGATGCTCCGCAAGGGCCGAAGAGGACTTCCGGAAATGTACTGGTCCAGCGCGTCCTGAATTTTTTGCACGTAGAGCTTGAGTTGCTCTTCCTGACGAACACTTCCCCGCTTGGGCATTTGCAGTGAGAAGTGCATGTCAAGCGCCACCTCAGGATCGGGCAACACTTGTCTGCAGTCCTCCAGGCTCACGGGTGCAGAGACCGAAAGGCGCAATCGCGCGGTATCTCCAGACTCGCGTGGCTGGACGTCGCTTTCCAGGGTGGACAGGAACGTCTCGTTTCCGGCTTCCCACTGGAACCGGTTCGATACGTATTCGAAGACGTGCACATCACGGCTCTTCGCCAGGAACCCGGCCAGAGCCGCCAGCGGCACATAGGGGAAGCCGTAGTACCCTACGTCGGCGTCTCGCTCCGAGTAGGCCATCCGCAGAGTTCCGTCTGGCGCGGAGAGCCGCGCTACTTCCTCCGGCAGATTCTTCCATTCGCGCTGCTCTAGCAACGCCGTCTGGTCGATGGAGATCACATGGGCCTGCCGGTCATTGAAAAGCGCGGGCGCGTCTGCGGGTTCCGGATCCACCGCAACCCGGGAATAGGCCTCATGGCGGATGAGGATGAGCTTCCGGAAGGAGGGACCCGAGACAGGGGGAGGCTTGGTGAAGGGGGTGAGCGCCGTCTCATCACCGGCACGCGCATAAAGTTGGAGCGATAGCCAGTCCCTGTATTTCGTCTGGGTGCGAAGCTTTTTCCGCGCTTCGGAGAGAGCGGTGCGCAGGTTCTTGCGTTGCTGGAGGAGCCCGTCATAGAGGACCTCCGTGAGGATGACGGAGCCCTCGCACATCAAGGGCATTCGTGAGGCAATAACCGCGGGGATCTCTCGACTGTGAAGCATGCTGGCCATGCTCCCCACGAGGTTCGCGGGTTCGCCCGAATCTCCTCCCTGGCAAGAACAGAGCGTGACCAGCCGCAAGGACGAAGCTCGGCGTCCCGAGAAAATCAGGTCCTGAAATTCGCGCGCGTCGATATGCTCCGATTCCGCAGGAGAGTCCACCGAGCTGAATGACAGTCCATACGCGCTACCGCCCACCCGTGTCCCATGGCAGAGCAGGTGGAGGACGGTCACGGGACGGTCCTTTTCCTCCAACTTCCTCACCAAGCTCGCGCGCGATACTTCAGAGAGCACATCCTGCTTCGGATCGAAGAGTATCTGTGTCCCATCGCATGCGTCGCGAATGGCATTGATGTGGGCGCTGGCTGGTACGGCGCCCCCGGCACTTGAATAGGCGAACAGGATACGACCTGTCAGTGGACGGAGAGGGTCCCGGGGAGGACTTGGTAGGCACTCATATTGGATATGGCAGTCATCCAGCGCCACCAGACGCTTCTCCGATCCCCGCAGCCTCAACAGTTCCCAGGGGAGGTAGTTCAACTCCTCCGCGTTCTTCGTTTGGATGACGAGGTGAACAGGGCGCGGTGGGCTCGCCTTCAGGGCATCTTCGATCTGCTTTTCTGCCGCAGGCCAATCCGAGCCCCTCAGGAAGTCTTGCAGGCATCGAACGAGGCCCTCCATCACCTTTGACCCAGGCTCAAGTCTGTCCCAGAACTCCAGCGCATTGCGGATCTCCTGATTGCTCCAGTCAAAGCTGACAGGAGCGCTTCGACCCTTCCCCACCTCCACCAAATACTGCCTCTCCTTCCAGGGGAAGGGACTGAAGGCCTCGACCTTCTCGGTGCAGGTGAACGTCAGGATGATTTCCAGCGGCTGACCGACCGGCTTCAAGGTGGGAACTCCCCGGGCTGAAAAGGCCTTGTTCCCCCACAACGAAAAGGACGGGCTTTTCTTACCGACCTGCCTGGACGTGGCGCGTCGCGTCACAAAAACCCTGGGCGAAAAATCCCCAGGTAATAAAGTCCGCCCCTCACGTTGAACTGGTCGAACGAGACGCCATGGCCGACCGAACCAGCACGACGAGGAGGAGCGTGGACCCCCAGGTCGAATCCTTTATTGGGGAGATCCGGCCTTGGCTGCTCAGGCAGGCCCTCAACATCTGCAAGGATCCAACGGATTCTGATGACCTTGTACAGGAGGCCTCCGAACGGTTTCTCAAGGCCTTCGCGACTCACGCGCTGCCGCGCGAAGAACGCGAGCGATGGCTCATCACCATCATGGCGAACCGCTTCATCGACCTTTGCCGCAAGCGAAAGTCCGAGAAGCAAGGCATCGTGGACCCGACCCTGGAGAGGTTGACCTTGGGACAGCCATCCGACCCGACGCGGCTCTCTGAGAGCATTTCGGACGAGACCTTCGCCGAAAGCATGAAGAGGTTGAGTCCGGCTTTGCGCGACACCCTCAAGCTGAGGCTTGAAGGCAAGCGATACCACGAGATCGCCGAGACCCAGCGGATTCCCATTGGCGCCGTGGGCAAGCGACTGAGTGATGCGCGCCAGAAGCTCCTGCGCATGCTGGCACCATTCCTCGCCCCTGGAGATCACTGACATGTCCACCCTGTGCGACAACATCGTGCCCTTCGTGGACGGAGAGCTGTCCCCTCCAGCGGCTGACGCCTTCCGGGATCATCTTCCAGACTGCACAAGCTGCCAGATCCAGCTCTCGAACCTCCTCGTGCTGGAGCGACTGGGAGCCCGCTACATGGCCCGCCAGGGCGAGCAACACACTTCCCGGGTGAAACCCCTTCGTCGGACACCTCCCCGGCGCGCGCCGCGCTGGCACCTCGTCGCGCTCGGAGCCTCAGGGTGCGCGCTCGCCTGCGTCCTCCTCTTCAGCCTCCACGGCGCAAGGCCCCACGAGTCCACGGACGTCGAGCTCGCCTGGAACACGCCGGGCCGCACACGCGGCGCGCCCCGCCTCAGCCACCCCCGCGCCGACCGATACCGTCCGCCCCAGGCACAACTCATGGGTGGAACGGCCCATCAGGAGGAACTACCCCTCAAGGCACTTTCCCAACTGGGAGACCAGGCAGACAGAGCGGCACAGGCCGCAATGTACCTCGCGTGGGGTCGCCCCAAAGAGGCCCTGGGCACCCTCGACGCATTGGACAGCCCCTCGCCGGAAGCCCGTAACGACCGCGCTGCGGCCCTGCTGGCCCTGGGCGAAACCGCAGAGGCCCTGCGCCTCCTGGACCCGCTCATCGCCGAGCACCCCACGTTCCTTCAGGCCCGCTGGAACCGGGCCCTCGTCCTCGAAACACTCCAGTTGCCATTACTTGCCGCGCGCGACTTCCAGGAGGTAGCGCAGGGGGGGGAGCAAGGCTGGGCCCAGGAGGCCAAGCAGCGCGCGGAGCAATTGCGGTCCGACGTCTCCTCTGCGGATGGCCACTCCAGGGCCCTGCTCGACGCGGGCAACGCACTCGTGGCCACCGGTAAGCTTCCTGAAGGCTCACCGCTGGCAAAGTCGTCGCTGTTGCGTCTCTACTTTTACGAGGCCGTGCGGTCGCGCCCCTCCTCCGAGGAGGTCAGCGCACTCCTGCCGCTTGCAAAATCCCTGGATGTCGGCACGGGCAGTGACGTGCTTCAGCAATACGTGAAGCGCACAGCCCAGCGCGACTTCGCCCACCGTGGCCCCTTGGTGCGCGAATACGTCAGCCTCCTGGGCAATTTTCCTCACGACGCCCGGACGCCCGCGTTCCTCACCCGAATCCTGGATTCGGACGAGCCGGACCTCATCCTCGGCTCGCTCCTTCGCGCCGAAGCCGTCCCCGATCATCTGGAGACGTTCAAGAAGCTCGCACAGGCAAGCCAGGATCCCTGGTTCGAAATCCTCGCCCTCCAGAAACAGGGAGAAGCCTTGCTGCGCGGGGGAGATGTCTGGGGAGCCCAGTCGGTGATGGAGCGTGCCCGCGAACGATGTGACGGCACACCCATTCCCTATCGCTGCATGGACCTGGAGTTGGATCTCGCCCACCTGTATTCGCAGCTTCTCCAGCCTGATGACGTCCAACAGCACGCCCTCAAGGGATGGAAGGAGGCACGGGAGAGTAATCTGCGCGAGAGGCAGCTCCAATTCCTGGAGATGCTGGCGAAGGCTGCCCGCCTTAGAGATGACGCCCCCCTCGCGCGTGCCTACCTCCACGAATCACTCGAACGGTCACAGGGCAACAAGATCCGCGAGCACTACATCCAGCAGGAACTGGCGCACCTGGAACTGCACGTCCTGGACTTCGACCGAGCGCGGGCGGCCATCGACCGCGCGCTTGCCACAGGTCGGCCCCTGACACTGCATGGCGCCGCTGCCCTGTCGGACATTGCGAGGCAGCGGCCCGATCCGAAAGATGCTCAGACGATGAGCGAGGCCGTCGCCGCCGAAGGGCCGTTGTCCCCAGGGAAGCATGCACTGGCCCTTCACTATCTGGGCCGTTTCCAGTTGGAGAAGGACCGGGTTCGAGGGCAGGCGCAGCTCCGTGAAGCCATCGTGAAGGCCGAAGCAGCGGGTGCACAAGACGAGGATGCCCGGCACGCCAGGACCTACAGTTTCACCGCGCTCATCATGGACGAGGCGAAAGCCCATAACTTCCAGGCTGCGGCACGGCTGTTCGGCGAGGAGTTGCGGGGGGAGATACCTGCGCGGTGCATGCTCGCGCTCACGGTGGACAGCGAGCGGAGCCTTGTGGTGGCCCGTGGCATGGATGGGGCCACACTGGGTTACTACGAGGGGAGCAGGACCCAGCGAGTGAAGAAGGACGCACCGAACCTTGTCCCTCCCGAAGCCCTGACGGCGCTAGCACCCTGCGAGACGATCCAGGTGCTGGCCAGACCGCCCCTGCAAGGGCTCCCCGCGATGCTGCCCGCGGCCTTCGCCTGGAGTTACCGGACGCAGCTTTCGACAAGACAGCCTCCGCCGGGCAAGGCCATCCACCTTGTGGTGCAGGGCGTGGAGTACGCCCCCCAGCGCAAGTTGGCTTCGCTTGTCTGGAATCCCGTCTTCGGCCCCGGTGAACAGCCCCGGTTGCTTGAGGGAGCCCAGGCCACGCCAGACCGGGTGCTCCAGGAAATGGCGGATGCAACGGAGGTCGACCTGGTGACCCATGGACTGCTGAGTCCGGTCTCGGACGCGTCCTTCCTCGTCTTCGCCCGACAGGGAGAGCAAGCCGGTTCGGATGAACTCCGAACCCAGCGACTACGCCGGGCGAAGCTGAAGGGCGCGCCTTTGGTGGTCATCGCTGCATGCCATGGAGGCCACGCTGCCCCCGTCCTCCACGAGCCCATGAGCCTCCCCAGCGCAATCATCGAAGCGGGGGCACGTGCCGTCCTGGCCGCAACCCTCCGAATTCCGGACCAGGGGGCATCGGAGTTCTTCAACGCGGTTCGAGCAAGGGTCCGGATGGGCGAGTCCCCCGCGGTGGCCCTGCGTAACGAGCGTCTGACGTGGCACCAGCAGAAACCGACCGAGACGTGGGTGGACAGCGTCCTCCTCTTCGAATGATCGCCTGACGCAGCACCCCTACAAGGAGCCAACATGACGCACGCAGCACGAGCGCTAGAGTTCGCGCGCTGGACGGGTACGCCTTTTTTCGAAGGTTGCCCGGAGGAAGGGCGCCACGTCTACGTGGACCAGAAGGAGGACCATTTCGAGGGCACTGGGGTCATCGACCCGAATCCCCGACACGTGTTCGAACTCAGGGGCACGGGCAAGGAGCAGTTGCGTCGCTTCCTCCGGCAAGTGAAGAGCGAGGGTGCCCAGGTGACGCATGGCCCCCCTCCGTTTGAGGTCAAGACGGGCGGGGACAAACCACCTACCTCGGACGGCCCGCCCCCTGGACTCAAGAGTGATGGCCAGACCATCAAGCGTTGAGCCCGAAGGAACGCTATGTCCATCCATCTGTTGCTCGCTCACGAAAACGGTCCTCATCCGGTACTGCCTCAGGGACTCCCGCTGGCGTCCGTCATCCCTGAACCCCGGCCCCGCGAAGGGGCGAAATCCAAGCACCTCTACGATCTCTCAGGAAACTTGAATGACCTCGCCACGCAAGGCTGGGCGTTGGTCGTGCCCGAGGGGGTCCGAGGTCAGGAGCTGCGGCGGCGCGTGACTCGTTTGATCGACCACCGGGCCGCGCAGCAGAAGATAAGACCAGAAGAAGTCCAGGTCTTCCCTGTCGCACCGGCAATGACCTGGCAGGAAACCGAGGAGTTTCGATGCAAGCTTTTGAAGCTAGCACCTGAAGACCAGCCTCGGTACCTACTCATCCTGGGTGACGCACACGAGGTATCCTTCGATTTCCAGCAGTATCTGGCGGTGGATCGATTCGTCGGCCGGCTCACCTTTCCCAGGGACATTGACTTCGAGCACTATGTCGACAAGGTGTTGAAGGCTGAGCAGAACCCTCCCCGCGCGAAGCGGGGCCGGACGCTCTTCTTCGCCAGCCATGACGGTACTGATGCCACGCGGCATGGATACGAACGCTTGGTCTGCCGGAGCCTGGAAGCCTGCGAAAAGAGCCACCTGCGTGGTGCCTTTCCAGCCAGCGAGGTGTTGGAGGTGGACACGGCCCCGACCGTCTCTTCGGAGGAACTCCTCGCCAGCGCAGCCAGGCCCGAGCCCACGGCGCTCCTGTCGCTCAGTCATGGGAGCGCAGGTCCCATGGACGGATGGCACTCCGCGCAAGAGCAACGTCTGCACCAGGGCGAGTTGGTCCTGGCCAACGGACAGCTCCTGACAGCCAGCGACGTAAGCCATCGCCCCTTCTTACCTGGGGGCATTTGGATCTACTTCGCATGCTTCAGCGTCGGTACTCCGGCGCGCAGCGCGTATGCACCTTGGCTCCAAAGGCTCCGGGAATTGCGCGAGGGGGGGAGGCAGCTAGAAGCCGTCCTCAGCACGGCCCCCCTGGATGGCCAGCCCTTCGTCTCGGCGTTGCCCCAGGCGGCGCTGGCCAATCCGCACGGGCCCCTTGCGGTGATAGGCCACGTGGACCTCGCGTGGTCCTACACGTACCACGACGTGGAAGGAAACAACCGCTCGGAGCGATTCACCGACGTGCTGCGAAGCTTGATGAAGCGCCGCCGGGCCGGCGTGGGCTTGCATTCACTGACCAACTCCATCGCATCCATCGATACGCGGCTATCCATGCTGTACCATCAGGACGAAGTCGCAAGGGCCGGTGGATGCGAGCCGACCCAGGAACTCCTCGACCGGGCCTACTGGTGGATGGCACGTCACGATCTCTCCACCTATGTCCTTCTTGGTGATCCGGCGGCAAGGCTCTCCATCGAGCCGCAGGAACGCTGAGGCTGGCTGGAGGTCTTCGTCTGTACCGAACGTATCGACCAGATTGAGGGGGCTGGAGCAGTAGCTGCCAGCCCCCCGACGGGCGTGCGCCAATCTGGGGGCACCCGCAATGCCCTTTCCGCCGGCCCCGCTGGCTCCAGCACAGAGCACCCTCGCTCGCGGGGTGTTGAGCCCCAAGTCGTCATTGAGCCACAGTTGGCCACGTCCCTCTTTGACCCCGAACGTGGGTGGCGTGGACCGACTTCGGAGGAGCAAGGTCCACAGCTTCGTGCGTAACCCCTCCAAACCGCTGGCGGGCGCCCCGGCGGGAATGGCGCCCTCCGCCTTCGGTTGAAGCAGAAACGGGGCACACGGTGCCGCCCTGCCTGCCCTCCGTCTTCCGAGAGGACCTCCGATTGAAGCCCGATTCCACCACATGGTAGGACACGGGTGGCCGGCTCGCCTCGACGGAACACCATGGAATCCCCCGGAGCTGTACGGCCTCGTCGGCGATTGAAGCGGATCCTCGCGGGCACGCTGCTCGTGCTCGTCGCGACCGTCGTGCTGCTCCTGGCCACCGGGGCGGTCCTGCTGCACCACCTGGACCATCCCTGGCTGAAACAACGCATCGTCTCCCAGGTGGAAGCGGCCAGTGGCCTGCGGGTGGACTACCAGGCAGCCCGCGTCGCGGTGCTCTCGGGGTTGCGCCTGGAAGGACTGGTGGTGCGGACTCCGCCGCCCTTCGAGGCCGCCGCTCCCGAACTGCTGCGCGTCGGAACACTGGAGGCGCACTGGTCTCCCGGTGACCTGCTGAGCCAGACACCCCGCGTGGAACGGGTGGTCGCGCGCGACGTGGTCTTCACCCAGGTCGCCGATGAGGCGGGCCCCACCTCCCTTGATGCGGTGACAGGGCCCGAAGCCCCGGAGCCGGCGCCGCTCGAAGCTCCCCTCGGAGCCTCCCGACAGGCCGCTGACTTCCTGTCCTCCGCTCCACCGTTCGGGAAGATCGAGCTGTCGGGCATCTCGCTGGGGTACGTCCGCGTCCACAACGGAGCCGTGGTCGACCGCTGGTCCCTGCGCGGACTCGCGGCCATGGTCGAAGCGAAACGCCACGACGGGGAATGGAAGCTCTTCGCGGAGCTGGGCCAGCCCGGAAGGCCCCTGCCACTCGTGCTGGGCCGCGAAGCTCCCACCGTGCCCCCAGCGCAGGCCGAGCTGGAGTTGGCCCTCTCCGCGGAAGTGGGTGCCTCCGCCGCACGCGCCCGGGTAGACCTCGACGTCGCGCGGCAGTCCTTCGATCCCCGGTTCACGGTCCGCACGCTGCTGCATGGCGCGGTGTCGGCGAAGTTCAACGGCGAACAGCAACACATCACCGTCGACCTGGACCGCACCCGGCTGACCGACAGCGCCGAAGTGCAGGCGCAGTTGGTGCTTCCGGATGCGGCGAACCTCCCGCCCGTCTTGAACCGGGCCCTGGCGGACGTGGACCTGGGACGGCTGTTGCAAGCGCTCCCTCCGGACCTGCGGCCCATCACCCTCGAGCGCGGCAAGGTGCACCTGGATGCCCAGGACGTCACGCTCAGCGCCATGCCCCAACTGGGGGCGCAGGGCAGGCTCGGGCTGGAGGTGGAGGTCGCGGCGCTCCAGCACGCCCAGGACTCGCTCCGGCTGTCGCTCGGCGGGGGACGCATCTCCCTGACGGCGACCCCGGATCCGCAGCAGGGGCTCACTGCCCAGCTCGGCTTCGCACTCCAGGGATTGGACATCCGGGGCCCCTCCGCGCTGCGCATCCCCAAGGCCTCCGGCGAGCTGAAGGGTCACCAGTTGCGGCCTGACCCCGCATCGCCCCTCCAGGTCGCGGGAGATGTCGTCCTGTCTGGAATGGTGGAGGCCCTGGAGGCCCGCGCCTCCGGGCTCCAGGTGGTGGCGAAGCGTCTGGGATTGCAGCTCCAGGCTCCGCTCGCCGGCAAGCCGCCCTTCACGCTGAAGGCAGACATGCCCGTGGAGTTGCTCCAGGTCGTCACGGCGGAGGGACGCGAGCTGCTGAAGGGCCCGGTGACCGTGAAGCTCCACGCATCGGACGTGTTCCCCGGTTGGGAAGACCCCCAGCGCAGCCGAGCCCGAGCCCGTCTGGACCTCGACGCCGGGACGCTGCACGCATCGCTGGATGCCACCAAGGGCACCGACGACCTCGCCTACACCCTCGACGTCCAGACCCCGGACCTCGTCGTCGCCCGGCCCTTCCTCCCGGACGAAGTCGCCGCGCATCTTCCCTGGAAGCAGTTGGGTGTGGCCGTGGCGTCCAAAGGCAAGCTGACGGCCCTCTTCTCCGCCTCGCCCCGGGTGGAGCATCGGACGGAGCTGCGCTTGCAGCGTCCGGGCTGGGACGATGTGACGGCGCGCGACGCCACCTTCGTCCTGAGCTCCCACGGCGACTCCTGGCGGCATCAGGGCGAGCTGGACCTCCAGGTCGAAGGGCTGCGCATCGGCGACAGCGACGCGGGCGCCCAGCATCAACGCCTCACGGTGGACATGGATCGCCGCAAGCCATCGCTTCGACTGGGACTCACCAGCCAGGCCGGGCTGAAGGTCACTGTCGACGCCGCGCTGGCCTTCGACCGCAAGACCCGGGGGCTTCGCGTGGATGTGAAGGGCGACCTTCCGCCACTCGGTCCCCTCTCGCCCCTCCTGGTCCGGGCCCGGGTGCCCAAGGAACTGGAGCCCTCGCGAATGGCCTTCACCGGCGAGGTCCACGGCACGCTGTTCGGCCTGCTCGCGGGCATCGCCCCGGACGGGACCCCGCGCCTCACCCCGGATCCACTGCGCACCATCGCCTTCGAGGGAACCGCGGTGGTGGACGGGCAGGGGCTGCGCTGGCGACAGGACGGCCTGTCCATCAACCTCCCCCAAGCGAACTGGAAGGCCGAATCCCACGTCGACGGGTCCCGGCGCAGCCTGCACAGCCACCTGACGGCGGAAAAGCTCTCCGTGAACCTGAACGACCGCCGGCTGTCGCTCGCTGGCGTGTCGAGCGAGACCACCGTCTCCTTCACCGACAAGCTGGAAGCGGCTGAGATTGAAGGCAGACACGAGGTGAAGGTCCGCACCCTCGAACAGAAGCCGGCGCTGCCCTACCCCCTCCCCGTCCAGGACCTGGAGGCGTCGTTCACCCTCCGCCACCAACCCCATGGCGTCATCCACGTCCCCGACCTGAAGCTGTCCAACCCGGGGACCGGGACCCAACTCAACATCCAGGGGCGGCTCGACCTGAGCGACGGCCGGCGCCGTCTGGCCTTCCGGGGGGCCCTGGAGCAGGACCTGGCCCGGATCGCGCAACCCGGCCGCATCGAGAGCAGCGGCAAGGTCTCCGTCGACTTCCGGGTGGCTTCGCCCGACCTCGTGAGCTTCCGGACCCTCTCCCACCTGGTCTTCCAGAACGTGAACCTGCGGATGCCTGAGTCGGGCATCGCCATCGAAACGCTCGATGGCAGCGTGCCGCTGGCGGAGAACGTGCAGTTCTCCGAGGGCCAGGCGCGGCTGATGAACGACAGCGACGTCAATCCCTACTCGATGCTCCGCTTCGCCGACCAGCATCCCCTGATGTCTGGCAGCAGCTTCGTGTCGGTGGGCCGCATCACCACGCCCATGCTCACCATCGCGCCCCTGGCCGGCAACCTGTCCATCCACCAGAACGTGGTGTCCATGAGCCAGTTGGAGATGGGCGTCCGGGGCGGGCGCATCACCGGCCAGTGCCTGCTGGACTGGCAGGGCAAGAACTCCACGCTGGAGGCCCACGTGCGCGCGACGGGCGTGAAGTCGTCCCGGGGCGAGCCCTTCGACGGCAATGCCGCCGTGGTCATCTCCGCCCGCGAGCGCAGCGTCAACGGGCGCGCGGAGATCCTTCGCATCGGCAACCGCCACCTGCTCGACCTGCTCGACCTGGAGGATCCACGCCACGTGGACCCCGCCACCAACCGCGTCCGCTACGCCTTGGGACTGGGTTATCCGGAACACGTGCGGGTGAGCTTCAATCACGGCTTTGGCAGCCTGCGCATCACCATGGGCGGACTGGCCAGGCTGATCAGCATCGATGAGATTCGCGGCATCCCCATGGGGCCGCTCGTCGACCGGATGCTCCTTTCCCTGACTCCACCAGAGGCCACGCCATGAAACACCGTGGGTTGCTGCTCCTGGCCGCCCTGGCCGCTCCCGGCTGCATCCGCGCTCCGGAGATCGTCATGGTCGACCGCGCGACGGCGCTTGAGGAACAGGCCGCGGGTTCGTTCAAGGACGTGGAGCAGCGGCTGGCCCGAGCGGGCATGAGCCCGACGCCCGTGCCGCTCACGCCCAACCAACTGGAGGATCTGGGCATCCAGCCCACGCCGCTCATCGAGAACCTCGGCAGGACGCCAGCGGACCGCGTGGACGACCTGCTGCGCCGCCACTGCGTGGGCGAGGGCCGCGAGGGGCTGCTGGTGGACACCCGGCGCAAGTGCCAGGCCGGGCGCCTTTCCTCCGACGACGTGGCGCTGATGGAGCGGGTGAACCGGGGCCGGATGCAGTTGTGGCAGTGGATGCACTCGGTGCGCCCGGGCGTGCCGGAAGCAACGCTGCGCAAGAACTGGCAGCAGGCGCACGCCGAAGGGGTGGTCTGCGGCGGCTGGGTCGAAGCGGGGGACGGCACCTGGGGAGAGAAGAAGTGCTGACGCCCGGGGGCCGGTGGTTCGCGCTCCTGTCCGTGCTCCTGGCGGGCGTGGCCGGGGCCCAGGATGACGAGCCCGACGGGGGCATGCGCACGCTCTCGCGGCTCACCGTAGGCATGGGGGACCAGTTCCTGGGTCAGTTGGCGCCGGATGGCAACACGCTGCTCTTCGTGTCCAACCGCAACATCGCGACCGAGCTCTACACCCAGGACCTGGAGCAGGGCCGCGAGCGGCGCCTCTTCGACGAAGGCGCGGACGTGACGTGGCCGCGCATCAGCCCCGATGGCAAGCGCCTGCTCTACATCTCGTTCCGGACCCAGGCCGGCGGACAGTTGTGCGTGAGGGACCTGCCGGCCGCCGAGGAGCGCCACTGCCTGGAGGAAGAGACGAGCGCGCTCCAGGCGGAGTGGATCGACAACGCGCACATCGCGCTGGTCAGCCGCGCGAGCATCCAGGGAGACCTGCGCCTCTCGCGTGTCGCGGTGGAGCGCGAGTGGAGCGTGCGCCCGCTGCTCGTGCGCAACCTGACCAGCCCCACGGTCTCCCACGACGGACGCTGGCTGGTGTACGTCCCCATCGAACGCTCCGTGCAGCAGGTGGGCCCGGGCTTCGCCGCGCGCGCCGCGCCCCATCTGGAGGCGCTCCGGCTGGACCGCCCCGACGCGGCCCCCATCCCGCTGGCGCTCGACCTGCCGGGGCAGACCGGCCAGCCCGTGTTCGCCCGCGACGGGCGCTCGCTGTACGTGGTGCAGTTCTTCACCGACTCCAACGCGGATGGAGTGATTGACGCCAGCGACAGCGGGGTGTTGTTCCGGGTGCCCTTCGCTTCCGACCAGGAGGACGCGCCCCAACAAGCCGCCACCTCCAGTCCGGACCAGCTCACCAGCGTGGCCTGGAGCTGCCAGTACCCGGCACCCGCGGACGCGTCACTCATCGCGACCTGTTCGCGCGACCAGTCGCTGGATGTGTATCAACTGCCGCTGGATGGGCTCGTCCCCAGCGACTGGGACGTGCCCCGCCTCAATGAAGAGCTGGGGATGGTGGGAAGGCGCGCGGATCAACTGCTGCTCTACCGGCAGCGCCTGCTGCGCGAAGCACGCCCCAAGCCGCGCCGGCTGCTGATGATGCGCCTGAGCCAGCTCCACCTGGCGTTCGAGGACTTCGACGCGGCGACCTTCTACGCCCGCCACATGTCGTCCGTGGAAGACCCCGCCACCCAGGGCCTGGCGGAGCCGTTGCGGATCCTCATCGACCACCGCAAGGCCATGAAGGAGCGCGAGCGCGGCCGCATGGTGGACGAGTTGAGCGAAGCCGAACAGCAACGCATGGCCGCGTTGGATCCCGCGCATGCGCCCAGCCCGCCGTCCGCCGTCTTCCAGCACGTGGTGCGCAGTGAGTTGGCGGAGGCGTCGGGCGACATCACCCAGGCGCGACAGGAATTGGAGGCGGCCCAACTGACGGACACCACGCCGCGCGCGGTGCTGGAGGCATGGTTCGAACGCGCGGACGCGCTGTACCGGATGCTCGATGACCGGGAGGCCCTGCTCGACGCCGGCCGCCGGCTGTCCACGAACAAGGTCTTCCGTGAAGACGACCAGCTCGACTTCGCCCGCGCCGCTGTCCGCGCGCTGTACCGGGGACGCCCCTACGCGGAAGCGGATGCCGCGATGGCCCAGGCGCTCGGGGCGGCGCCCGCCGGGTCCGCGTATGCCTTTGCCCTGGAGCTGGGCCGGCACGTCAATGCCTTGCACGAAGAGCGCCCGCCCCGCCCCGTCCGGGATGCGCTGATGGCCTTCTACCATCAGCAGAAGGACCCGCTCCGGCGGCGCGCGGTGGTGCAGGATGCCGTCGAGCGCGCGGCAAGCCTCGGCGCGGATGGGGTGATGGAAGCCCTGGCGTCGGCCTACGTCGAGGACGCCCCCGCCGGCACCGAGGAGGCCCGCCGGGCAGACCGGCTGTTCCGCCGCGCGATGATGGGCCGCGCCTACCGCCGGATGGGAAGGCAGCGCCTGGACGAAGCCCGCGCCGACTTCGACCTCGTGACGCGGCGGACGGGCTCACTGGAGAGCGCCGTCGAATCCATGAGCCTGCGACTGCGGGCCGGCGTCAGTCCGGAGGTGGTGGAGCAGGAGGTCACCACCACGTCCGCGAAGATGCGCGAACCGCTCAAGCGCTTCGTGAAGGCCTATGTCACGACACGCCGGATGACCAAGCTGGAGGACGACGCCCACGCGAAGGCAGTGGCGACGGCCGTGAAGGAGCTGCGCGCGGCCTGGCCGGAGCTGAAGAACCAGCGCGCGGCGCGGGCCCTGTATGGCGCCATCCAGCATGAGGACTTCCTGCGCGGCCACGACCCCGCCGCCGCCGAGCGCGCCAACCGGCACTACCTGGTCGCCCTGGACTTGGTGCGCAACAACATCCGCTACAAGGCCATGGTGCTGGGCGCACTGGGGATGTTGCACACGCAGGTGGGCAACTACCACATCGCCCTGGGCTACCTGGACCAGCGCGACGCGTATCCCTACGTGGACAACGCGGCGGGGGTGGCGGTGTCGCTGGCCCGCGCCCGGGCGCTCCTGCATGTCGGCAAGGAGGCGGAGTCCGCGCAGGCGGCGGACAAGGCCCTGGCCCTGGTGGATGCCGCTCCGAAGCTGGCCCGGTTCGTCCCCCTGACCCTGGATCGCGCGGCCCTCTACAACCTCGCGGCGGGCCGGTTCGAACGGGCCCTGGCGCTCTACGGTCGCGAGCTGCCGCTCGTGGAAGCCAGTCCCCGCGACGAGGCGGGGCTGCGCAACCGGCTGGTGGTGCGCCTGTCCCGCAGCGCCGCCGCGTTGGGCGCGGGTCAGCCCCAACAGGCGCTGGAGGACCTCAATCAGGTGGAGCGAGACCTGGCGCTCCCCGCCGTGCGGGCCACGCTGAGCCAGGCGCGAGCCACACCCCGGCAGATCCACCGCGCCTACGGCATCATCGCCGCGGGCCTGCGCGCCAACGCGGAGACCCGGCTCGGGCGCCTGGACGCCGCGGCGCAAGCGCTCGAACAACGGCGCGCGCTGTTCCTGGAGCAGTTCGATGAGACGGACCGCGACGAGGACGTCCGCGCGGTGACGCTGGCGGAGCTGCGATTGGCCGAGAATGCCGTGGACCGCCAGGACCCGGCACTGGCGGCGCGCTGGCTGGGCAAGGCGCTGGAACATGCCGACGCCCTGAAGGAGCGCACCCACGCGCCCGTCGATGCCGGTCAACTGGACGTGCTCTGGTTCGCGGCGCAACTGCATGCGCAGGAGAACACGCGGATGCCCTTCGACGTGTCCCAGCGCATGGGTGAGGCGCGGCGCACCCTCATCGAGCAGCACGACTCCGTCTGGCGCGCCTATCGGGCGTGGTTCGACATCTACGTGGCGCTCGGCCGCTCGGAGGTCACCCCGGTAGCAGCGGACACCCCGGGCCAGCCTCCTTGAATCCGCATGGCAAGCCCAAAGGCCCCTGATCATCGCCTTCTGGACAAAGCAGGGAAGAAACGTTTAGCTCGATCCCAGGGAAACTCGTTTCCCTTCTCCCTTGGGGTCGATCATGAAGAGCTCTACGCTGTTTGCGTCACTTTCAGTGGCTGTCCTGGGCATGGGTTCCGCGCACGCAGCGACCCTGACCTTCACGGTCCAGAACAAGATCACCACCAGCGACATCATCAACACCTTCACGAACACGTGCACGCCCATCATCCCGAGCCTCGGCACGGTCCTGGCCGGTACGACGTCGGGCATGCACCAGCTCAACTGCGGCACGTCCACGGCCGTTGGATTTCGATACGCGAGCGGGACCAAGACCTGTACCTTCAACCTGAGCTCCATCTACACCCCCGCCAACCCGTTCCTGGGCACCTCCGAGTACTGGACGCCGAGCGGCACGGCCACCTCCAATGGCAGCACGCTCGCGACCTGCAAGGCGACCCTGACTGGCATTGGATCGAGCGGCAGCTACACCTGGGCGCTGTCGATGCAGTGATGCGCCGAGGGATGTGCGCAGTGGCTCGTCTCGGGCGAAGCGCCGCCCTACACTGCCGCCATCCCCGGAGGCTTGATGCACTCGAAGAGACTTCACCGGTTGCCCGCGACCACGGCACGCTCACTGGTCGCGGGGCTCGTGCTCGCCTGCGCCACGGGCTGTTCAGACGATGAAGGGCCGGGCGTGGACGTGCCCAACCCGCTCACCAATCCCAAGGACGGCCCACCCGCCGGCAATCCGAACGCGGAGGCCACGTGCAGCGTGCCCGCCGAGGCAGGGCTCGCGGACGTCTCCAAGCCCACCACCGTCGTTGGTAGCGGAACGCCCGCGAGCTGCACCTCCGCGGCCTTCATCGAGGCCGTGGCGAAGGGCGGCGTCATCACCTTCGACTGCGGACCGGAGCCCGTCACCCTCACGCTCGACAAGACGGCGAAGGTCTTCAACGACAAGGGACCGGACATCGTCATCGACGGCAAGGGGCTGGTGACGCTCAGCGGGGCGGGCAAGCACCGCATCCTGTACATGAACACCTGCGACCAGAAGCAGGTGTGGACGACCTCCCACTGCCAGAACCAGGACCACCCCCGGCTGACGCTCCAGAACCTCACGTTCGTGGACGCCAGCTCCAAGAGCGAGACGGAGTTCGACGGAGGCGGGGCGGTCTGGGTGCGCGGTGGGCGGGTGAAGGTCATCAACTCCCGCTTCTTCAACAACACGTGCGCGGATGTCGGGCCCGACGTCGGAGGTGGCGCCCTCCGGGTGTTCAGCCAGTACGAAGGGCGGCCCGTCTACGTGGTGAACACGACCTTCGGTGGCAAGGAGGGCTATGGCGGCGTCTGCTCCAACGGCGGCGGCATCAGCAGCATCGGCGTGTCGTGGACCGTCATCAACAGCCTCTTCTCCCACAACCGTGCCATCGGCAACGGCGCGAACCCCTCCAGCCCAGGCACCCCGGGCGGAGGCAGCGGCGGCGCCATCTACAACGACGGCAACACGATGACGCTGTCGCTCTGCGGCACGCGAATCGAACACAACGAGGTCAACGCCCACGGCAGCGCCATCTTCTTCGTGAGCAACGACCACTCGGGCGACATCCGCATCGACCGCTCGGTCATCCAGAACAACAAGGGTGGCTCCTGGTACGTGACGTATCCCCAGATTTCGAATCACTCGGATACGCCCATCAAGGTGACGAACTCCACGATCGAGTAGAGCCAGACGCATCCGGCCTCACGCGCCGAAGCAGCAAGGCCGACACCGGGAGCGGCCCTCGCCCCCGGTGTCCCCACGCGCCCTGGACACGAGCACGGCCGAAACCACTCCCACCTCCTCGCGGTACGTCTTGCGGCGCATTGCCTCACCTCCCACCTTCCGGCCACGTCGGGCCGGAAGGAGTCGCAATGCGTGCAAGCCATTGGGGCAGTTGGATGTGTCTGGGGCTGGCGGTGTGGGGTTGTGGCGGCTCCCAGGAGGGTGAAACGCCCCTGGCGGCGGAGCAGACCCGCGAGGTGAATGCCCAGGCGTGCCCGGTCGGGGTGGCGTCGCGGGTGAAGGTCGTCCATCCCCCGGGGCCGACGACCTACGCGACCCTGAATGAGCTCACCGACGTCCAGGGGAAGCTCTATTTCACAACCCTCAGCGGCCCGTCCAACAACACCGGCGCGACCTTGTGGAGCAGCGATGGCACGGAGGCAGGCACCGTCCGGGTGAGGGCATTCGGGGAGTCCATCTCCCGCCTGGAGGAGCTGGTGGCGGTGGGCAACAAGCTCTTCTTCCAGTTCTACGAGCCGAACACGGACACGGAGCAACTCTGGGCCAGCGAAGGGACGTCCGGAACCACCCGGTTCGTGAAGGCCTTCACGTCGGATGTCTACATCGACTCGATGATCCATCCCACCACCGTCAACGGCCGCCTGCTCTTCTTCCATCCGATCGCGGAGACGGAGACGGAGCCCTTCCGGGTGGAGCTGTGGCGTTCGGACGGGACGGACGTAGGCACGCGACGGGTGGGCAACTTCAGCGAGTACATTGCCGGGTTCAACCTGCCAGAGCCCCTGCTGGCAGGAAACGCGCTGCTCTTCATCCGCATCCAGGACTCGGGCACCTCGCTGTGGCGCACCGACGGTACGGTGGCGGGAACCCGGTCCCTCATGCAGTTGGATGCGGGCAGGGCGAGTCTCCATGAGGTGGGCCGAGCAGGGAGCCTGGGCCTGTTCACCTTGTATGACTTTCCGAACTACGAGTTCTGGAAGACGGATGGCACGGAGGCGGGGACCGTCCGGCTGGAGTCGTTCGGCCACTCCGTCCGCTTGCTTGGGGTGCTGGACGGAGGCGTCTATCTGTCGTCCGTGGAGGAAGCCACGCAGCGGGTAAGCATCCACCGCCTCTCATTGAACGGCGGGGAGAAGACGCGCGTCACCACGCTGCCCAATAACGACACAGGCCTGTACACCTACGTGCAGCGGGCGACCGTCTCCGGGGGCCGCATCTATTTCTCGGTGGCCTTCGTAGGCGAGGGGTCCGAGCCCGAGCGCGTGGAACTGTGGGCGCTCCAGGGCGCATCCAGCGCGTCCCGCCCCACCCGACTCTTCAGCTCGCTGAGCCGGGGCGACGTCTTCACGAGCAGCCCCCTGTTCGCCACCGGCGAGGGCCCCGTCCTCTTCACCGGTTCCTCCACCGGCTTGTCCGCCGAGCCCTGGTTCACCCGAGGCACCGTGGCGACGACCGGCCAGTTGGCGGACATCGGCCCGGGATTGACGGGCTCCGCGACCCAGGAGTTCGTCCGCGTGGGCAGTCGCGTCTACTTTCCCGCCACGGATGACACCGGCCTGCCCCAGCTCTGGTCCGTGCCGGCCTCCTTCACCTGCCCGGCGGGGTTGAGCCAAACGCAGGAGTGACACGGCCCGCATCGTCCACCGGCCCACGACCGGTGGACGATGCGGTCCCATCCCTACGGATACGTGTCCAGGTAGGCGCGGTGGCTGTTGGAGAACTCGAAGTGGGTGAACTTGTCCCAGTTGATGGACCAGGTCATCAGCCCCTTGAAGCCCGGGTAGCCGCCCGCCTTGCGCAGCACATAGGTGCCGCCGAAGGACTGGCCCTTCATCAGGTAGTCCAGCGCCTTCTGCACGTTGGCCGGCGTCGTGTAGCCACCGCCCGCGGCCTGCGGCGAGGACGGCAGCCCGATGATGACCTGCGCGGGCTCGAGCGCCGGGAAGACCGCGCTCGCGTTGCCGCCCACGGGGAAGCCCTGGAGCAGCATCTCCGCCATGGCCACGTGGAAGTCCGGCGTGCTCTGCGCGTAGGCACGGCCATCCAGCGCCGTCACCGTGCCGGTGTTGTAGTGCTGCACGTGCAGGTACGTCAGCCGGTCACGCAGCGCGTAGATGACGGGCAGGTAGGCGCCCCAGGGGCCGCCGTAGGCCGCGTAGCCACCCTGCACGTAGGCGGTCTCCGGGGCCATGGTGAGCAGGAAGCCTGAGCCATTGGCGTTGAGCAACTGCCGGGTGCCGGCGATGAGGTTCTGGATGCGGGGCGTGGTGGGGTTGCGGAAGTCGGTGTCCCCGCCGTTGAGCGCCAGGGACGCGCCCTCCAGGTCCAGGTCCAGGCCGTCAAAACCATACGTGTTGATGAGCCCCTGCATGCTGGTGACGAAGTTCTGCTTCGCCGCCGCGTCGTCCAGGTGAATGGTGCCGTTCGCGCCGCCCAGGGAGATGAGCACCTTGCGGCCCTGCGCCTTGAGCGCGGCGATGTCTGATTTGAACTCCGCGACCGTGGCGTTGTACGGCGTGAAGCCCATGGTGCCGGAGCCCGCGCCCGCCACCGGCTCCGCGAAGGCGACCTGGATGACATTGAACTTGGAGGAGATGTCACGCAGCCGGATGTTGGTGGAGCCGTTGTCGAAGTTGTGCCAGTAGCCAACCAGCACCTTGCTGCCCTGCGGCGCGGTGTTGCTCGTCGTGGCGGCGATGCTGTTGCTGGCGGAGGACCGGTTGCCGGCCGCGTCGCGCGCCTTCGCGGTGAAGGTGTACGTGGTGTTGGCTGAAAGGCCCGTCACGGTGGCGCTGAGCGTGGTGCTGGTGGTCGCGGGCGTCGTGGCGCCATTGACGAAGATTTCGTAACCGGTGACAGCCACGTTGTCGGACGACGCGTTGAACGCCAGGGCGACGCTGCTGGACGTCACGCCGGTGGAGCGCAGGGAGCCGGGCGCGGTGGGCGCCTGGGTGTCGGGCAGGGGCCGCGTGGGCGTGGTGGTGCTGAACGCCGCGCTCGCCGCCGAACGGTTGCCCGCCGCGTCGCGCGCCTTCACGGTGAAGGTGTACGTGGTGTTCGCTGCCAGACCCGTCACGGTGGCGCTCGCCGAAGCGCTGGTGGCCGAGGCCGTCGCGCTGGCGTTGACGAAGACTTCGTAGCCAGTGACGCCCACGTTGTCGGACGAAGCGCCCCACGTCAGCGACACGCTGTCGAACGTCTTGGAGGGAGCGCCAAGGCCGGTGGGTGCGGTGGGGGCCTGCGTGTCCGCGGGAGGATTTCCGGTGCGCTCCAGCCACAGGGCGAGCACGTTGGGCGGCTCCCAGCCCACCAGGGACGTGTGGGACTGCCGGCAGTCGTAGCCCTTTCCGCCATACGACGCGATGTCGCCCACGACGTACGCGACGCCCGGGGCCCAGGCCCCCCGGTCCGCAGCGGCGGCCAGGGCGGGGAACAACATCAGGAGCAGCGCGGCGGCAACCATCCGCGCGGACCGGACGGCGCGCGAGGGGGAATGGGGATGCATGGGGTGAAGCCTCCCAGGG
>NZ_RAVZ01000006.1 GCF_003611635.1 Corallococcus terminator
GTTTGGAGGGGCCAAGGGGGTGGCGGGAGGCAAGAGAAGCGCCCCGGGAGCAAACTCCCCCTTGCGTGCGTGGGGAGTCCTTTGGTCCTCTTGGGCACAGCCGTATGCCCATGGAAACCGCCGCCGACAGCCGAGAGTACCGCGTGGTCTTCTTCTGCCCCGCGTCGAACGCCCGGCTCGAGCGGCTGGAGGTCTCCGTGCGTCGGCTGTTGTCGCGCATCCAGGCCCCCCCCGCGGAGTTGGCCCCCCTCACCGAGGCCGGGGCGCTCACGGAGGCCGGGTGGCAGGTGTACCTGGTGCGTTCGCTGACGGAGCGTTCGGCGGCGCAGGCCATGGCCGCCTACGTCAGCGAGGCCACCTGCGCCCTGGCGGCGGAGGTGGACGCGGAGGTGCTGGGCCTCTACGTGGACGTGTCGGGGGACTCGGCGCGCATCTGTCGCTGTGGCCCGGAGGACGGGCCGGAGACCTTCGCCGGACGCCGGCAGGCCGCGCTCAACCGCACCTCTGAATGGCTGGAGGTCGCCCCCGCGAGCCTGTCCGCCCTCTTCCAGTTGGATCCGCCGGACGCGGAGTACGAACCGGACGCGGATGACCGCTTCGTCGAAGAGAAGCTGCGGGAGGCGCGGACCCTGATGGAGCGCTACCGCACGGCGAAATGAGGTCCCGGACCCCGGAGGACCTCGTCGGTCGCTGCGAGCGCTGCTACCTGACCGCGGCCTGGTGCCTGTGCGCCCAGGTGCCCGTCGTCCCCACGCGCACGGAGCTGCTCGTCATCCGCCACAACAAGGAGGCGGAGAAGAGCACCAACACCGCGCGCATCGCGGCGCTGGCCCTGCCCCGCTGCCGCATCGTCTCCTACGGCGCGCCGGGCCAACCCTTCGACGCGTCGGTGCTGGGGGACGGCTCGGACACGTGGCTGCTGTTCCCCGACGCGCCGGAGGCCGAAGGTCCCCCGCCCCGGCGGCTCGTCGTCATCGACGGAAGCTGGGCCCAGGCGCGGCGCATGGTGCAGCGCGTCCCCGGGTTGAGGCGGTTGCCGGGGATGCGGCTGCCCCCGCCTTCGCCGGACTCCCGCCGGCTGCGCCGCCCGCCCCATCCGGACGGGATGTCCACGCTGGAGGCCATGGCCGGGGCGCTCGGGCGGCTGGAGGGCGAGGACGTGGCCAAACCGCTCCTCGCGCTGCACGAGCTGATGATTGAACGCGTGCTCGCGAGCCGTGGACGGCTGGGCTGGGTGGACTACCTCTGAGGTCCGCCCCGCGCGGTCTGCTCAGGCATAGGTCGCGCGGCGCTTGAGCGGCAGCGTGAGGCACCGGACGCTGCCGTTGCCCCGTTCGAGCGCCGCGATGTCCACGCCCTCGACTTCGATGCCCAGCTCCTTCACCAGCGGCTGGAGGCGCGGCGCGGCGCTCTGCGAGGCCAGCAGCAACTGGGGGCCCAGGAAGATGTAGTTGGAGAGGAAGCAGGGGGCTTCGGAGGCGGGCAGCGCGAGGACCTTGCGTCCCCGCCGCGTGAAGTAGCCCTCGAAGGACTCCCACTGGGGCGCCTGCGCCGGGGTGATGACGCGCACGGGGAGATGCTTCAGGAACGTGCGGGCCAACACCGCCCGGGGCCCGAGCACGTTGAAGGCCAGGTCCAGGTGGATGATGCCCAGGTGTTCGGGGATGCAGACGACCCCCACCTCCTGGAAGCCCGCGGCCCAGGCCGTCTCCAGGAAGCCCTGCAGGGCGCGCGCGTCGCTGCGCAGCCCCAGGTTGACGAAGATGCGCTCCTCGTCGAGCAGGAAGACGTCCCCGAACTCCAGGCCGGCGCCGGTCCCCTCCACCGGGGCCGCGTCCCTCGGGCCGCCGTGGATCAGCTCCGCCAGCGCCGCGTGCGTCGCGTCGAATTCGGCGATGCGCGCGGCGAAGGCCGCGGTGCCCGTCACCAGTTGGCGCCCCACGACCGCGGCCGTGTCCCGGACGAACACGCGGTTTACCGAGGCGTCACTCACCGCCCGCGCGGACTCCGGAAGGAAGTCCCCCAGGTCGAAGAGCCTGCACCCGAAGCGGGTCAGCGCCTCGCACAGCCGCCCGGAAGCGTCCTCCGCGTCCTGACGTGAGACGGCGCCGATGAACCCGACCGCGGAGGCCTCCATTTCGGTCGCGACCTCGAGCGCCGCCGGCCGGCACACCGCGACGCACTCCAACTGTGCCGACTCCGACCAGCACTCGATTCCAGTCAACGTCATCCGCAACCACCCTGGTCAGCAGCGCCCGGCCCCGAATCCCTGCGTCAATCAAGGATTCCTCTGACAGTTCACCTAGAAGTGTCCTCCATGCTAAACGACAATTACTAGATTATTTATCTATTCCAACCGCAGCGGATTTTGCCCCTGTCCATTCTGACCCACATGAAGCCCTCGACTCCGTCCGCCGACCGCTCCCGGGAAGAACTCGTCGCGTGGCTGCGGGCCTACGTGGCCCGGAGCACGGACCTCGCCGTGGAGACCATCGACGTCGACCGGGCCTTCGTCGACTACGGGCTGACGTCGAAGGACGCGGTCTTCCTCTCCGGAGAGTTGGGGGAGTGGCTGGGGCGGGACGTGTCCCCCACGCTCGTGTGGCAGCACCCGACCATCACCGCCGTGAGCGTGCACCTGGGCCGCGCTCCGGAGCCGGAGCGCCCGGTGACGCCCGTGATGCCGGCGGCGGTTTCGGAGGGCGCCATCGCCATCGTCTCGCTGGGCTGCCGCTTCCCGGGCGCGCCCACGCCCGAGGCCTTCTGGGCCCTGCTCCAGCGCGGCGGCGATGCCATCACCGAGGTGCCCGCCGACCGGTGGGACACCCAGCGCTACTACCACCCGGACCCCACGCACCCCGGGACGATGAACACGCGCTGGGGCGGGTTCCTGGAGCAGGTGGACGGGTTTGATCCGCTGTTCTTCGGCATCTCGCCCCATGAGGCGGCGCGGATGGATCCGCAGCAGCGGCTGCTGCTGGAGGTGGCCTGGGAGGCGCTGGAGCGTGGAGGGCAGGCGCCGCACGCGCTCCGGGGCAGCCGCACGGGCGTGTTCGTGGGCATCAGCAGCAGCGACTACGCGCAGCGGCAGTTCGGGGATCGCTCACGGCTGGACGCGTACGCGGGCACGGGCAACGCGCACAGCATCGCGGCCAACCGGCTGTCGTACCTGCTGGGCCTGCGGGGCCCGAGCATGGCGGTGGACACCGCGTGTTCCTCCTCGCTGGTGGGCCTGCACCTGGCCTGTCAGAGCCTGCGCGGCGGCGAGTGCGACCTGGCGCTCGCGGGCGGCGTGAACCTCATCCTCAACCCGGACCTCAACATCGCCTTCTCCCGGGCGGGGATGATGGCCCCGGACGGGCGCTGCAAGAGCTTCGACGCGGCGGCGGATGGCTACGTGCGCTCCGAGGGCTGCGGCGTCGTCGTCCTCAAGCGGCTGGCCGACGCGCAGGCCGCGGGGGACGTCATCCTCGCGGTGATCCACGGCTCGGCCGTCAATCATGACGGGCCCAGCAACGGGCTCACCGCGCCCAACGGCTTCGCGCAGCAGGAGGTCATCCAGCAGGCGCTGCGGCAGGCCGGACTGTCCGCCGGGCAGATCAGCTACGTCGAAGCCCATGGCACCGGCACGACGCTGGGAGACCCCATCGAGTTGGAGGCGCTGAAGGCCGCGCTGCGGCCCGGGGGACGCTCCGAGCAGCGCTGCCTCGTCGGTTCGGTGAAGGCGAACATCGGGCACCTGGAGTCGGCGGCGGGCATCGCGGGGCTGGTGAAGATCGTCCTCGCGCTCCAGCACGCGGAAGTCCCGCCGCAGGTGCATTTCCGCACGCTCAATCCGCACGTCTCGCTGGATCCGAGCGCGTTCCACATCCCGACCCGGCGCGAGCCGTGGACGTCGGAGGCCGGAGCGCGCTTCGCGGGTCTCAGCTCGTTCGGCTTCGGCGGCGCCAACGCGCACGTCATCGTGGGCGAGGCCCCGCGCCGGACGCCCGTCACCGAGACTGTTTCCGAGCATGCGCAACACCTGCTGACGCTGTCGGCCCGGACCGCGCCAGCCCTGCGCGAGTTGGTCCAGCGGTATCAGGCCCGCCTCACCGCGCCAGATGCGCCGGCCCTGGCGGACCTCTGCTTCACCGCCAACACCGGACGCGACACCTGGGCCCACCGCTTCAGCACGGCGGCCACCTCCCACGCGGAGCTGGCCACGCAGTTGGATGCGTTCCTGCACGAGCGTCCCCTTCCCGGCCTGCACCACGGAGAGGTCCAACGGAGCGCACAGCCGCGCGTGGTCTTCCTCTTCCCGGGCCAGGGCGCGCAGTTCGCGGGCATGGGACGCAAGCTGTTCGAGACCGAGCCCGTCTTCCGCGATGCGATGGAGCGCTGTGATGCGCTGCTGCGCCCGCACCTCGACGTGCCCCTGCTGTCCGTCGTGTATCCGGCCCCTGGAGAAGACACCGAACGGATCCACCAGACGCGCTACAGCCAGCCGGCCCTGTTCGCGCTGGGCTACGCGCTGTCGGAGCTCTGGCGCTCCTGGGGCGTGAAGCCGGACGCGGTGATGGGACACAGCGTGGGTGAGTACGTCGCGGCGCACGTCGCGGGCGTGCTCGGGCTGGAGGACGCCCTGCGCCTGCTGGCGACGCGCAGCCGCCTCATCCAGGCCCTGCCCCAGGACGGCACCATGGCCGCGGTGCTGGCCGACGAGGCCACCGTGCGCGCGGCGTTGGGGGAGGAACGGGACGTGGAGCTCGCCGCCATCAACGGCCCGCGCCACGTCGTCATCTCCGGAGCGCGGCCCGCGGTGCAGCGGGTCGTGGAGGCCTTGCAGGAGCGGAGCATCGACTCACGTCCGCTCACGGTCTCGCATGCGTTCCACTCGGCGCGGATGGACCCCATGCTCGCGGAGTTCGAGCAGGCGGCGCGCGCCATCGCGTTCCAGGCTCCTTCCCTTCCGCTCGTCTCCAACCTCACCGGCACCGTCCTGAAGGCAGCGCCCGACGCGGGCTACTGGCGGCGCCACGTGCGCGAGCCGGTGCAGTTCCTCAAGAGCATTGAACACGCGGCCCACGCGGGCCCGGCGGTGTTCATCGAGCTGGGCCCGAACGACACGCTGCTCGGCATGGCGAAGCGCTGCCTGCCGGAGGGCGCGAACCTCTGGCTGCCCAGCCTCAAGAAGCACCAGGACGACGCGCGGACGCTGCTGGGGAGCCTGGGCGCGCTGTTCGTCCGGGGCGTCCCCGTCGATTTGAAGCAGGTGGACCGTTCCCCGGCGCGCCAGCGCGTGCTGCTGCCGACCTATCCCTTCGAGCGCCAGCGCTGCTGGTTGGAGGACCTTTCCGTGGATCCCGTGGCCCCGCCGCAGAAGCCCCTGCCGTCGACCGTTCCCGCCCTGTCTCGCCGGGCGCGGATCCAGGACGCGCTCCGCTCGATGGTGGCCCGGCTGCTGCAAATGCCCCCGGAACGGATGGGCCCGGACACGCCCTTCCTGGAGCTGGGCGCGGACTCCATCGTGTTGATGGACGCCATCCGCAACGTGGAGAAGCTCTTCGGCCTCAAGCTGTCGATCCGCCAGGTCTTCGAGGAGCTGACCACGCTGGACGCCATGGCCAGCCACCTGGACCACACCCTGCCGGACAGCTTCGTGTTCGCGGAGGCCCCCGCGCCCGTGCGCACCGCCGCCGTGGCGCCCCAGCCCGCCGCGCGTCAGGCCGCCGCCACCGAGGCGCCGGAAGGTTCCCTGGAGCAGATCATCCAGGTCCAGCTCCAGCTCATGAAGCAGCAACTGGTGCTGCTCGGCGCGAAGGGCGCGGCGGTTCCCAGCGAGCCCGACGTGGAGGCTCCCCCGCGTCCCGAGGCGGCCCCCGTCGCGGTCGCGCGCCCGGTGTCCTCTCCTTCCGGCCCCGCGGCCTTCTCCGTGGGCACGGCGGACGGTGAGCCGGAGCGGGAGCTGCCTGTCGAGCAGCAGCGCTTCCTGGAGTCCTTCATCGCGCGCTACACGCGCCGCACGCAGGGCTCCAAGCAGAACGCGATCCGCCATCGCGCCCGGTGGAGCGACGTGCGCTGGCAGATGAACTTCCGGCCGGAGGTGAAGGAGCTCTGCTACCCCATCGTCAGCACCCGCTCGCACGGGTCGCGCGTCTGGGACGTGGACGGCAACGAGTTCATCGACCTCTCCATGGGCTTCGGCGTGCACCTGTTCGGGCACAACCCGCCCTTCATCATCGAGGCGATGCAGCAGCGGCTGGCCCAGGGCATGGAGCTGGGCACGCAGTCGGATCTCGCGGGCGAGGCGGCGGAGCTCATCTGCGAGCTCACCGGCATGAAGCGCGTCACCTTCTGCAACTCCGGCACGGAGGCGGTGATGACGGCGCTGCGCGTGGCCCGCGCGGTGACGGGGCGCACGAAGATCGTGATGTTCACGTCGTCCTACCATGGCCACTCCGACGGGACGCTCGTCGTAGGCCGCATGGTTGGCGGCGTGCCGCAGTCGCTTCCCATGGCCACCGGCGTCGCCCAGCACATCGCGGACGACGTGCTGGTGCTGCCCTATGGAGAAGAGCGGACGCTGGAGCTCATCCGCGAACACCTGCACGAACTGGCCGCTGTCCTGGTGGAGCCGGTGCAGAGCCGCCGCCCGAACGTGCAGCCCCGCGCCTTCCTGCACAGCCTCCGGGAGATGACCCGCGAGGCGCACGTGCCCCTCATCTTCGATGAGATCATCACAGGATTCCGCCTCCACCCGGGCGGAGCGCAGGCGTGGTACGGCATCGAGGCCGACATCACGACGTACGGGAAGATTCTGGGCGGCGGCATGCCCCTGGGCGTCGTGGCGGATCGCGGCGGCTTCGTGGACCGCATCGACGGAGGTGACTGGCGCTATGGGGACGCGTCCCATCCCGTCCAGGGAAACACCTTCTCGGCGGGCACCTTCTGCAAGCACCCGCTGACGATGGCGGCGACCCTCGCCACCCTCCGACACCTGAAGCGCGAAGGTCCCGGCCTCCAGGAGCGCCTGAACCACCGGGCCGCGAAGCTCGCGGAGCGCATCAACGCCATCTTCGAGCGCGAGCAGGTCCCCATCACCCTGGTGCACGGCGGGTCGGTGCTCCGCTTCACCTCGGCCGGCAACTCCAGCTACCTGTTCCAGCCGCTGGAGATGGACCTGTTCTTCAGCCAGCTCATCGACCGGGGCATCTACATCTGGGAGGGCCGCACGTGCATGCTCTCCACCGCGCACACCGACGAGGACCTCGACACCCTCGTGCGCGTGGTGGCGCAGAGCGTGGCCGAACTGCGCGAAGGCGGCTTCTGGCCCCGGGCGACCACCCCGGACGCCCCCCGCCCCGTCGAGAGCGCGCCGGAGGAGCCCTCGCTCCCGCCCAACGTGCTGCCGACCACGGAGGCCCAGCAGCAGCTATGGATCCTCTCGCAGATGAACGCGGGCGGATCCAGCGCCTACAACCTGTCGCTGAGCCTGCGCCTGTCGGGCGTGCTCCAGGTCGAACTGCTCCAGCGCTCGCTCCAGCACGTCGTGGACCGCCACGAGGCGCTGCGCATCCAGTTGGACGAATCAGGCGAACAGCAGCGCATCCTCCCGCGGCTCACCGCGGACCTGCCGCTGGAGGACCTGTCCGCGCTGCCGCCGGACGAGCAGTCCGCCCAGCTCACGGCCTGGTACGAAGCGGAAGGCCAGTCCCCATTCGATTTGCACCGGGGCCCGCTGTTCCGCGCGCACCTGCTCAAGCTGAGCCCGCATGACCACCTGTTCGTCCTGACGGTCCACCACGTGGTGGTGGATGGCTGGTCGCTGGGGATCCTGGTGCAGGAGATCGCCCAGCACTATTCGGCGATCCATGAAGGCCGCAGCGCCATCCGTCCCCGGCCCCTCCAGTTCAGCGACCATGTGCGCTGGATGCGGCGGCAGGCCCAGACGCCGGAGATGGCGTCGCACGAACGCTACTGGCTGGAGCAGCACGTGGACGCGGTGCCCGCCATCGAGCTGCCCACGGACCACGGCCGTCCGGCCCTGCGCAGCTACCGGGGCGCCCGCGAGACGGTGCGGCTGTCGGCGTCGCTCACCCGCTCCGTGCGGGAGCTGGCGCAGCAGCAGCAATCCACCCTCTTCATCCTGCTCTTCTCCGCGTACACCTCCTTCCTGCACCGGCTGACGGGCCAGGACGAGCTGCTCGTGGGCATCCCCACCGGCGGCCGGGATTTGGAGGACAGCGAGCAGCTCGTCGCCTACTGCGCGCACCTGCTGCCCATCGTCAGCCACGCCCGGGGGGAGCAGTCCTTCCCGAAGTACCTCCAGGGGCTCAAGCAGACGCTGTGGAGCGCCTACGAGCACCAGGCGTATCCCTTCGCCCGGCTGATCCACCGGCTGAACCTGCCGCGCAGCACCAGCCACAACCCGCTGGTCAGCGTGACGTTCAACCTGGAGCGACCCATGGCCGCCGCGAAGATGAGCGGGCTGCGCACGGACTTCCACTCGCAGCCCATCCGCTCCGCGGCCTTCGACCTGAGCCTCAACGCCATCGAGGTCGAGGACGGGCTCGTGCTGGACTTCGAATACAACACCGACCTGTTCGAGACCGGGACGCTCCAGCGCTGGACGCGGGGCTTCTACACGCTGCTGGAGGGGCTCGTCGCGGATCCGCGCCGCCGGCTGGCGGACCTGCCCCTGCTCTCCCCCGCCGAGCGCCATCACCTGCTCACCGCGTGGAACCAGACCCGGGCCCCGTATCGCAAGGACCTGCTGGTCCACGAAGTCATCGAGAAGAAGGCCGCCGCGCGCCCCGACAAGGTCGCGGTGGAGTTCGACGGTCAGCTCCTGACCTACGCGGCCCTCAACGGACAGGCGAATCGGCTGGCGTACCACCTGCGCGAACTGGGAGTCGGGCCCGGCGTGCTCGTGGGCTCGTTCCTGGAGCGGTCCCCCGAGGTGCTCGTCACCCTGATGGCCATCCTCAAGGCGGGCGGCGCCTTCGTTCCGCTGGATCCGGGACTGCCCCTGGAGCGGCTGAAGTACCTGCTCGATGACTCGCGCGTCGCGGTGGTCGTGACGCAGGGACCGCTGATGGAGCGGCTGCCCGTGCACGACGCGAAGGTCCTCTGCCTGGATGAGGACGCCGCCGTGCTCGCGGCGTGGCCCGACACGGACCTGGAGAACCTCGCCTCGCCGGACTCGCCCGCGTACGTCATCTACACGTCCGGCTCCACGGGCGAACCCAAGGGCGTGGCCGTGGGACACGGCGCGCTCGTCGTCCACTGCCAGGACGTGCGCGACCACTACCGGCACTCCGCGAACGACAAGATGTTGCAGTTCGCGTCGTTCAACTTCGATGCGTCGCTGGAGCAGATCCTCCCGCTCTTCATGGTCGGCGCCACGGTGGTGCTGCGCGGCCCGGAGGTCTGGACCGCGGAGGAGCTGCCGCGCCGCATCGTCGAGCAGCAGCTCACGGTGCTGAACTTCCCGACCGCCTACTGGCAGCAGGTGACGCAGCGCTGGAGCGAATCGCCGCAGGAGCTGGGCGGCCACCGCGTGCGGCTGATCATCATCGGCGGGGACACCATCCTGCCCAAGGTGCTGGAGCAGTGGCAGCGCGGCCCCCTGGGCTCGGTGCGGTTGCTCAATGCGTATGGACCCACCGAAGCGGTCATCACCGCGACCACCTTCGAAGTCCCCGCCGCCACGAACCCGCCCCAGGCGAACTCGCGCGTGCCCATTGGCCGGCCGCGCTCCAACCGCACCTTCTACATGTTGGACAAGTACGGCGAGCCGGTGCCCCTGGGCGTGGCGGGAGAGCTCCACATCGGCGGCGAGGTGCTGGCGCAGGGCTACCTCCACCGTCCGGAGCTGACGGCGCAGCGCTTCATCCCGGATCCGTTCAGCGACAAGCCCGGCGCGCGCCTCTACAAGACGGGCGACCTCGCGCGCTACCTGCCCGACGGCACGCTCGACTTCCTGGGACGGACCGACCACCAGGTGAAGGTGCGCGGCTTCCGCATCGAGCTGGGAGAGATTGAAGCGGCGCTGAGCCGGCACGCTTGCGTCCAGGAAGTCATCGTCACCGTGAGGGAGGAGCAGGACACGGACGCGGCAGGGCATGACAAGCGACTGGTCGCGTATGTCGTCCCCACGGCGCACGACGCCGTGACGCCCACCGCGCTGCGCCAGTTCCTCCAGGAGAAGCTGCCGGACTACATGATCCCGGCCTTCTTCGTCCTCTTGACGGCCATGCCCCTCACCGCGAGCGGCAAGCTCGACCGGCGCTCGCTGCCCGCGCCCGACCCCGCGACCAGCGCGCCCACGAAGCCGTTCGTCGCGCCGCGCAACGCCACGGAGCAGGCGGTGTCGGAGGTGTGGATGAAGGCCCTGCGGCTGCAACGCGTGGGCATCCACGACGACTTCTTCGAGCTGGGCGGGGACTCGCTGCTCGCGACGCAGGTGGCCTCGCGCATCCGCGAATCGCTGCGGCTGGACCTCTCCCTGGAGCGCATGTTCCAGGCCCCCACCATCGCGGGCCTCGCTGAGTATCTGGACACCTTGACGTGGGCCGCGAAGGCCCCACCACCCGAGTCCGCCGACGAAGCGGGCCGTGAGGAGGGCGAGCTGTGAGCGGCCTGGATGAACTGCTGACGACGCTGCGCAAGCAGGATGTGCGGCTGTGGATGGAAGGCGAACGCCTTCGCTTCAGCGCGCCTCCGGGCGTGATGACCCCGGAGCTCACGGGGCGGATGAAGGAGCGCAAGGAGGAGATCACCGCGTTCCTGCGACAGGCGGGACAGTCGCTCCAGGCCGCCGCGGAGCTCATCCCGGCGGGCCCGCGTGAAGGAGACCTGCCGCTGTCGTCCGGGCAGCAGCGCCTGTGGTTCCTGGAGCAGCTCCAGGGCCCGAGCGGCGCGTACAACATGCCCGCGGCCCTGCGGCTCGAAGGGGTGTTGAACGAGGACGCGCTTCGCCGGAGCCTGGAGGAGATCGTCCGCCGTCACGACATCCTCCGGACGACCTACGCCCAGGTGCAGGGTCGGCCCGTGCAGCGCATCCAGCCCGTCGCGCCGGTGGCACTGCCTCGCGTGGATCTCCAGGCACTGCCCGCGGACGCCCGGATGGCGGAGGTCCGGAGGCTCGCGGCGGAGGAGGCGCGCAAGGCCTTCGAGCTGTCGAAGGATCTGCCGCTGCGGCTGTGCCTGCTCCAGCTCGATGCGCGCGAACACGTGCTGCTGCTCACGCTGCATCACATCGCGTCGGACGGTTGGTCCATCGGGGTGCTGGTGCGCGAGCTGGCGGAGCTCTACCGGGCCTTCACCACCGGCACCGCGCCCTCACTGCCCGAGCTGCCGCTCCACTACGCGGACTTCGCGCGCTGGCAGCAGGAGCGCGCCACGGGGGGCGCCACCCAGCCGCAGCTCACGTACTGGAAGGAGCATCTGGCCGGGGCACCGGGCCTGCTGGAGCTGCCCACCGACCGTCCCCGCCCCGCAGCGCAGCGCTTCCAGGGCGCCACGCGGCGCTTCACGGTCCCCGTGGAGCTCGTCTCACGGCTCAAGGCGCGGGGACGTGAAGCGGAGTCCACGCTGTTCATGACGCTGCTGGCGACCTTTGGCGTGCTGCTGTCGCGCCACAGCCGGCAGAAGGACCTGGTGGTGGGCTTCCCCATCGCCAACCGGCTTCCGCAGACGGAGCCGCTCATCGGCCTGTTCGTCAACACGCTGCCCCTGCGCCTCGACCTGGGCGGGGAGCCCTCGTTCTCGGAGCTGCTGGCACAGGTGCGCCGCACCACGCTCGCGGCCTCCGTCCATCAGGCCCTGGCTTTCGAACAGCTCGTGGAAGCGCTCCAGCCGACCCGCGCGCTGAGCCACTCGCCCCTCTTCCAGGTGCTGTTCACGCTCCAGAACACGCCCACCGAACCGCTGACGCTGCCCGGGCTCGCGATTGAACACCTGGAGATTGAAAGCGGCACGTCGCAGTTCGACCTCTCGCTCTCCATGAACGAGACGCCGCACGGGCTCGTCAGCGACCTGACCTTCGACACCGACCTGTTCGACGCCGCGACCATTGAACGGATGACGGGACACTTCCTGTCCCTGCTCACCGCGGTGGCGGACAACCCCACGCAGCCCGTCTCCCGGATGCCCCTGCTCACGGAGCCCGAGCGGACGCTCCTGCTGCGCGACTGGAACGCCACGTCCCGCGAGGTGTCACCGTCGCAAGGCCTCCACGGCCTGTTCGAAGCGCAGGCGGCACGGCGCCCGGAAGCCATCGCGGCCCGCTTCGAATCGCACGCGCTGACCTATGGCGAGCTGGAGGCGCGCTCCAACCGGGTGGCGCACCACCTGCGCTCCCTGGGCGTCGAGCCGGGACAGCGCGTCGGCATCTTCATGGAGCGCTCCCTGGAGCTGCTCGTGGGTCTGCTCGGCATCCTCAAGGCGGGCGCTGCGTACGTGCCGCTGGATCCGCTCTACCCGGAGGAGCGACGGGCCCACATCCTGGAGGACAGCGGCGTGGCGCTGCTCCTGACCGAGCCGGCCCTGGCCGCGCAGGCGCACCGGGTCCGGACCGTCCTGCTGGCGGACACGGACCCTGCGTCCTCGGAGCCGCTGCACCTGTCCCTGTCCGGTGAGCACCTGGCCTATGTGCTCTACACGTCCGGCTCCACCGGGATGCCCAAGGGCGTGGCGGTGCCCCACCGCGCGGCCACCAACTTCATGGCGTCGATGCAGCGCGAGCCCGGCATCACCGAATCCGACACGCTCTTCGCGGTGACGACCATCGCCTTCGACATCTCCGTGCTGGAGTTGTTCCTGCCCCTGAGCGTCGGCGCGTGCGTGATCATCGCCAGCCGGGAGACGGCCGTGGACGGCACGCGGCTCTTGCCCGCGCTCGCGGCCAGCGGCGCCACCGTGATGCAGGCCACGCCCTCCACGTGGCGGATGATGCTGGCGCTGGGCTGGGCCGGAAGCCCGTCGCTCAAGATGCTGTGCGGCGGCGAGGCCCTTCCCCTGGAGTTGATTGCTCCACTGCGGGCCCGGGGTGCGTCGCTGTGGAACATGTACGGCCCCACGGAGACCACCATCTGGTCCACCGTGTCGCGCGTGGAGGAGCAGTCCCGGCTCACGATTGGCCGGCCCATCGACAACACGCGGGTGTACGTGCTCGACGCGCGACTCCAGCCCGTTCCCGTGGGCGTCGTGGGCCTGCTGTACATCGGCGGACTCGGGGTGGCCCAGGGCTACCTCCACCGCCCGGACCTGACCGCGGAGCGCTTCGTCCCGGATCCGTTCAGCCGTGAGCCCGGAGCCCGGCTGTACTGCACGGGCGATGGCGTGCGCTTCCTGTCGGATGGTTCGCTGGACTACGTGGGCCGCGAGGATGGGCAGATCAAGCTGCGGGGCCACCGCATCGAACTGGGAGAGATTGAAGCGCGGCTCAGCCTTCACCCCCGTGTCCGCGAGGTGGCGGTGCGGGTGTGGGAGCTCGCGGGCGGCTCGGAGCTGGTGGCGTATTTCCAGCCCGTCACCGGTGACGCTCCGGAGGCCCAGGCGCTGCGCGAGCACCTGCGCTCCCATCTGCCGGCCTACATGATTCCGTCGCACTTCGTGGCGCTGGAGTCCTTCCCTCGCACGGCGAACGGCAAGCTCGACCGCAAGGCCCTGCCCTCGCCCACGCCGTCCCAACGCGCGACCGCCGCGTTCGAGCCGCCGCGCACGCCGCTGGAGGTCCGCCTCGCGGAGATCTGGCGCGAGGTGCTGGGCGTGGAGCGCGTCGGCCTGCACGAGGACTTCTTCGAACTGGGCGGCCATTCGATGAAGGCCGTGCAGATCCTCGCCCGCGTGCAGGAGGCCTGGAGCGTGGACGTGTCCCTGCGCGTCCTCTTCGAACGGCCCACGCTGGAGGCCATGGCGAAGCACCTGGAGGCGCGGCAGCAGGACAAGCCCGCCGCGTCACCTCCGCCCCTGGTCGCGCGTCCCCGGCAGGCCCGCCGTCTCCAGGCCACCTCCCGCGCCGAACTCAACCTGCCCGAGTCCCCCAACAAGGGGGACTGAAGGCAGCGCTTGCTTCTCACGGGCCCCGCCGGTGTGGCGCGCACGTCCATTCCTCGCGCCCCCACGGGCCCCCACCTGATTTCCGATCACGCCCATGAACGCTGAAACCTTCGTCTTCCCCGTCTCGTTCGCCCAGCAGCGACTGTGGTTCCTGCACCTGATGCAGCCGGACAACCCCAGCTACAACATCGCGGGGGCGGTGCGGCTCCAGGGTGTGCTCGACATCGGCGCGCTCCAGCGGACCTTCGACGCGATGGTGGAGCGGCACGAATCGCTGCGCACCACGTTCGCACAGGAGGCCGGACACCCCGTCCAGGTCGTCGCGATGGAGGGCACCGCGCCCGTCGTGCTCGTGGACCTGGAAGCCCTTCCTGAAGCCGAGCGTGAAGAGGCGGCCCGTCAGGGCACGACGGAGGAGACGCGCCGGCCCTTCGACCTGATGCGCGGGCCCCTGCTGCGCGCGCGCCTGTTCCGGCTCACCGCGACGGACCACGTCCTCGTGATGACGATGCACCACATCATCTCGGATGGTGGCTCGCTGGGCATCCTCATCCAGGAGGTGGCGCAGCTCTACGCGGCCTTCTGCGAGGGCCGTGAGCCGGAGCTGGAGTCCCTGCCCATCCAGTACGCGGACTATGCCCAGTGGCAGCGCGAGTGGCTGAGCACCGAAGGCGTGCTGACCGAGCACGTGGCGTATTGGAAGAAGCAGCTCGCGGGCGCGTCCCTGCTCCAACTGCCCACCGACCACCCGCGTCCGGCCATCCAGACCCAGCGCGGCGCCCTGCTGCCCCTGCACCTGCCCTCAGAGCTCGTGGCGCGATTGCAGCAGCTCGGTCAGCGCGAGCGGGCCACGCTCTTCATGACGCTGCTGGCGTCCTTCCAGGCCCTGCTGTCCCGCTACACCCACCAGCACGACATCCTCGTGGGCGCGCCGCAGAACAGCCGGGGCCGCGTGCAGACCGAAGGGCTCATCGGCCTCTTCGTCAACACGCTCGTCCTTCGCGGAGACCTGTCCGGCAACCCCACCTTCCGTGAGCTGCTCCAGCGCACCCGCGAGACGACGCTGGCGGCCTACTCGCACCAGGACATCCCCTTCGAGCGGCTGGTGGACGAGGTGCAGCCGGAGCGCAACCTGGCCTACACCCCGCTGTTCCAGGTCGCGTTCAACCTCCAGGCCCAGGCGCCGCAGGAGCTGGTCCTCCCCGGCGCGAAGATCCTCCCCATCGAGGTGGAGACGGGCACCGCGAAGTTCGACCTGACGCTGGACCTCCAGGAGAGCGCGGACGGGCTGCGCGGCTTCTTCGAATACAACCGCGACCTGTTCGAGCCCTCCACGATGGAGCGCCTGCGCGGGCACTTCCAGACGCTGCTCGAAGGCATCGTCGCGCGGCCGGACGCGCGGCTGGACGCCCTGCCCCTGCTGACGCAGCCCGAGCGCCACCAACTGCTCGATGTCTGGCCCGTCCTCAAGCACTTCTCTGGCAGCGACTGTCTGCACCAGCGCTTCGAGGAGCAGGCCAAAAGGCGCCCTGACGCCATCGCCGTGGTGGGTGACGGCGAGCGCCTCACCTATGCGGAGCTGGACGCCCGCGCCAATCAGCTCGCCCATGCGCTGCTGGCGCGCGGCCTCCAGCCCGAAACGCTGGTGGGCCTGTGCGTGGAGCGCTCGCTGGCCACGGTGGTGGGCATCCTCGGCATCCTGAAGGCGGGCGGCGCCTACGTGCCGCTCGACCCGACGTACCCCGCGGACCGGCTGGCTTTCATGGTCGAGGACAGCCGCATGCCGCTGGTCATCACCCAGCGCGCCCTGGTCGAACGCCTGCCGGCGAGCGGCACCGAACTGCTCGTGTTGGAGGACGCCTCCGAACTGCTCGCGCGGCAGTCCACCCAGGCGCCGGGCCTCGCGCTCGACAGCGACCACCTGGCGTACGTCATCTACACCTCCGGTTCGACGGGCCTGCCCAAGGGTTCGCTGCTGCCACACCGCAACGTCACGCGGCTGTTCGAAGCGACGGAGGACTGGTTCCACTTCGATGAGAAGGACGTCTGGACGCTGTTCCACTCCTACGCGTTCGACTTCTCCGTCTGGGAGCTGTGGGGCGCGCTGCTGTACGGCGGCCGGTTGGTCATCGTCCCGTACCTCGTCTCGCGCTCGCCGGATGCGTTCTACGAGCTGCTGAGCCAGGAGCGCGTCACGGTGCTGAACCAGACGCCCGCGGCCTTCCGCCAGCTCATCCAGGCCGAGGAGCGCAGCGAGTCCGGGCCGCGTCCGCTTGCCCTGCGCTACGTCGTCTTCGGCGGCGAAGCGCTGGAGCCCGCGAGCCTCGTGCCCTGGTTCCGCCGGCACGGGGACACGCAACCGCAGCTCATCAACATGTACGGCATCACCGAGACGACGGTGCACGTCACCTACCGTCCAATGAGCATGAAGGAGGCGGAGCGCACGCAGCAGAGCCCCATCGGCGTGGCCATCCCGGACCTCCAGCTCTACGTGTTGGACTCGCGCCTGGAGCCCGTGCCCGTGGGCGTCGCGGGGGAGATCTTCGTGGGCGGCGCGGGGCTCGCGCGCGGCTACCTGGGCCGGGCCGCGCTCACCGCGGAGCGCTTCATCCCGCACCCGTACAGCAGCACGCCCGGCGCCGCGCTCTACCGCACGGGAGACCTGGCGCGCTTCACGAAGGACGGCCAGTTGGAGTACCTGGGGCGCATCGACCACCAGGTGAAGATCCGCGGGTTCCGCATCGAGCTGAGCGAGATTCAAATCGTCCTCAGCCTGCACCCGGCGGTGCGCGAGGCCCTGGTGCTGGTGCGCGAGGACCCGGCGGGCAGCAAGTCGCTGGTGGCCTACGTGGCCGCGCCGAAGGAGGGCGCGCCGAGCATCAATGACTTGCGGCAGTACCTGCTCGGCAAGCTCCCGGACTACATGGTGCCGGGCGCCTTCGTGATGCTGGAGCAGTTCCCGCTGACCGCGAACGGCAAGGTGGACCGCAAGGCCCTGCCCACGCCGGACCAGTCCCGTCCCGACCTGGGCACGCAGTACGTGGCCCCCAGCACCCGTCCGCAGGAGGTGCTCTGCGCCATCTGGGCGGAGGTGCTGGACGTGGAGCGCGTGGGCATCCACGACAACTTCTTCGCGCTGGGCGGCGACTCCATCCTCAGCATCCAGGTGCTGACGCTGGCGCAGCGCGAGGGCATCCGCTTCTCCCTCCAGCAGCTCTTCCAACACCAGACGGTGGCGACCCTGCTCCAGGCCGCGGAGGTCCGCGCGGCCACGACGGAGGAGCTGCCGCGCACGGAGCCCTTCAGCCTCATCACGCCCGAGGACCGCGCCCGGCTTCCGGCCGACGTCGAGGACGCCTACCCGCTGGCCCGCATCCAGGCCGGAATGCTGTACCACATGGAGTTGGCGCCCAACTCCAACATCTACCACAACACCGACAGCTTCCATCTGCGGCTGCGGACCCCGTTGGATCCGGCGCGCTTCGAAGAAGCGGTGCAGGCCATCGTCGCGCGTCAACCCGTGCTGCGCACGGCGTTCGACATGACGACGTACAGCCAGCCGCTGCAACTGGTGCACAAGAACGCGCACCTCTCCGTCGAGTTCGTGGACCTGAGCCACCTGTCGGACGCGGAGCAGGACGCGGAGATTTTCAAGCTGCTGGAGCTGGAGAAGCAGCGGCACTTCGAATTGGCGCGACCGCCGCTGCTGCGCTACTTCATCCACCGGCGAGCGGAAGGGTCCTTCCAGTTCACGCTCACCGAATGCCACGCCATCATCGACGGCTGGAGCCTGCACTCCACGCTGGTGGAGATGTTCAATCACTACCATGCGCTGGAGCGTGGTGAGACGCCGCCCCCGGCGGAGCAGACGAGCCTCACCTACCGCGACTTCGTGGCGCTGGAGCAGCGCGCCCTGGAGTCAGAGGAGCATCAGCGCTACTGGCGCGACCAGCTCGCGGGCGGTTCGGTCATGCGGCTGCCGCGCTGGCGGCGGGCGCTTCCGGAAGGCGAGCCGCGAATCGCCACCGTCAAGGTGCCCCTCTCGCAGGAGCTCCACGCGGGGCTGAAGGCGCTGACCCGGACCGCGTCGGTGCCGTTCAAGAGCATCCTGGTGGCCGCGCACCTCAAGGTCATGAGCCTGCTGAGCGGCCGTGAGGACGTCATCACCGGCATGGGCGTCAACAGCCGTCCGGAGGAAGGCGACGGCTCCAAGCTGCGGGGCATCTTCCTCAACACCCTGCCCTTTCGGCTGAAGCTGGAGCCTGGAAGCTGGAAGTCGCTGGTCCACGCGGCCTTCGAGCACGAGCGCACGCTCTATCCCTTCCGCCGCTACCCCATGGCGGAGATCCAGCGGCAGTGGGGCCGCGAAGCGCTCTACGAAGTCATGTTCAACTACATGCACTTCCACGTGCTGCACGACCTGTCCGGCACGCTCGCCTCGGTGGAGACGCTGGGCGTCATCCGCTCCGAAGGCACCAACGTCACGCTGGCGGTGCACTTCCAGACGGAGCCGCACACCCAGGAGCTGACGCTCGAGCTGGACTACAACGCCGTTGAACTGGAGCACGTGCAGGTGGAGCGCATTGGCGCGTCCTACGCACGCGTGCTGAACGCCCTGGCCTTCCACGCGGAAGAGGCGCACCACCTGTCCTCCGCGCTGCCTCCCGAGGAGCAGCAGCGGATGCTGGTGGAGTGGAACGCCACCTCCGTCCCGTTCCCCAGGACGACGACGTTCCAGGAGCTCTTCGAAGCCCAGGCGAAGCTCACGCCGGACGCGGTGGCCGTCGTCGACGGTGCGCGCTCGCTCAGCTACCGCGCCCTGGATGCGCGCGCCAACCGGCTCGCGCACCACCTGCGCTCCCGGGGAGTGGGGCCAGAGCAGGTGGTGGCGCTCGGCCTGGAGCGCTCCATCGAGCTGCTCGTGGGTCTGCTGGGCGCGCTCAAGGCGGGCGCCGCCTGGATGCCGTTGGATCCGACGTATCCCGCCGAACGGCTGGCGTACATGCTGACCGACTCCCGTTCGGCGCTCCTGCTGACCACGAAGGCGCTCGACGCGACGTTCGCGTCCTCCTACGTCAAGCGCGTCTACCTGGATGCCTTGGAGTTCATTGGCAAGGCGGCCGCGCCGGCCCTGCCTCCCAGCGCGGGCGGTGAATCCCTGGCGTATGTCATCTACACGTCCGGCTCCACGGGCCTGCCCAAGGGCGCGATGATCACCCAGGGCGGCCTGGTGCAGTACCTCACCTGGGCCGCCAGGACGTATGGCGTGGAGCAGGGACAGAGCGCCCTGGTGCACACCTCCATCGCGTTCGATGCCACCCTCACCAGCCTCCTCACCCCGCTGCTGCGGGGCGCGACGGTGCGCATGCTGCCCGCCGGCAACGAGCTGGAGGCGCTCGCGAAGGCGTTGCAGGAGGAGCAGGGGCATGAGCTGGTCAAGCTCACGCCCGCGCACCTCCAGGCGCTCTCCCATCTGGTGCCGCTGTCCGCGCTGGCCCGGCTCAACAGCACCTTCGTCGTGGGCGGCGAGGCCCTGGCCCCGGCGACGGCGGAGTTCTGGCGTCAGCACGCGCCGGGCGTCCGGTTGATCAACGAATACGGCCCCACGGAGACGGTCGTCGGCTGCTCCATCCATGACCTCACGCGCGACGGCCTGCGGGACGGGCTCGTGCCCATTGGCCGGCCCATCTCCAACACGGAGCTGTACGTCCTGGATGAGCGGATGCAGCCCGTGCCGGTCGGCGTGGCGGGCGAGCTGTACATCGGTGGCGCGGGCGTGGCGCGCGGCTATCTGGTGCGCCCCTCCCTCACCGCCGAACGCTTCGTGCCGGATCCCTTCAGCGGTCGGCCCGGGCAGCGCCTCTACCGCACGGGAGACTTGGCGCGCTTCCTTCCGGATGGGACGCTCGACTTCATCGGCCGCCGCGATGGGCAGGTGAAGCTGCGGGGCTACCGCATCGAACTGGGAGAGATTGAAGCCGCGCTGCGCATGCACACGTCCGTGCTCGACGCCGTGGTCCTGGTGCGCGAGGACGAGCCCGGCGACCCCCGGCTGGTCGCCTACGTCGTGCCCCGCCCGGAGCGCCAGGCGGAGGCCAGCCACCTGCGCACCCACCTGGTGCAACGGCTGCCCGGCTACATGATCCCCTCCGCCTTCGTGACGATGGAGGCCCTGCCCCTCACCGCCAACGGCAAGGTGGCCCGCAAGGCCCTGGCCATGCCCACGCAGCGGACCGCCGACACGGTGGTGGGCCCGCGCAACGACACCGAGTCACTCATCGCCAGCATCTGGGCGGACGTGCTGCGCACGGACCGGTTCGGCATCCACGACCACTTCTTCGACCTGGGCGGACACTCGCTGCTGGCCACGCAGGTGGTGTCGCGGGTGCGTGAAGCCTTCGGCCTGGAGCTGCCCATCTCCGCGCTCTTCGAGGCGCCCACGGTGGCCACGCTGGCCGAGCACCTCCAGGGGCTGCGCGCCCACGGCTCGGGCGAGGCGCCTCCCCCGCCGCTCACGGCCTTCCCCCGCGAGGAGGCACTGCCGCTGTCCTTCGCGCAGCAGCGCCTGTGGTTCCTGGATCAGATGCAGTCCGGCAGCGCCTTCTACAACATGCCCGCCGTCCTCCGGCTGACGGGCACGGTGGATCCGAAGACGGTGCAACGCTGTCTGGAAGAGCTGCTGCGCCGCCACGAAATCCTGCGCACGACGTTCCAGATGAGCGGGCAGGCCCCGGTGCAGCGCATCGCTCCGGAGGCGCTCCCGGCGATGGAGTTCATCGACCTGCGCGAGCTTCCGGCGGAGCGCCGCGAAGCGGAGGCCCGGCGACTGGCCGAGGAAGAGGCCCAGCGGCCCTTCACGCTTTCGACCGGACCGCTGTTCCGGGGCGCGCTCCTGCGGCTGGGCGAGGACGAGCACCTGCTCCTGCTGACGCTGCACCACATCGTCGCGGACGGCTGGTCCCTGTCCGTCCTCGTGCGGGAGGTGGCGGAGCTGTACCGCGCCTTCTCCGCGAATCGGCCCTCGCCGCTGCCTCGCCTGCCGGTGCAATACGGTGACTACGCGCGCTGGCAGCGCGAGTGGCTGTCGGGCCCGGTGCTGGAGCGCCAGCGGGACTACTGGAAGCAGCGCCTGTCGGGGGCTCCGGCCTTCCTGGACCTGCCCACGGACTTCCCTCGGCCTCCCGTGCAGCGCTTCCTCGGAAGCACGCACCAGGGGCTGCTGCTGCCGGAGGACGCGGCCGCGAAGCTGCGCGAGCTCTGCCGCCGCGAGAGCGTCACGCCCTTCATGGCGCTGATGGCGGCCTTCCAGGTGCTGCTGCACCGCACCACCGGCGAGACGGACATCGTCTTCGGCACGGACATCGCCAATCGCAATCACTCCGGGACGGAGGGCCTCATCGGCTTCTTCGTCAACCAGCTCGTCATGCGCGGCGACCTGGGCGGAGACCCGTCCTTCCGCGTGCTGCTCGCCCAGGCGCGGCGGGAAGCGCTGGCGGCGTATGCCCACCAGGACCTGCCCTTCGAGGATCTGGTCAAGGCGCTCAACCCCGAGCGGGACCTGGCGTACTCGCCGCTGTTCCAGGTGAAGCTCATCCTCCAGAACGCGCCCTCCTCCGACCTGGAGTTGCCCGGCCTGAAGCTGCGCGAGGAGAGCAGTAGCACCGGCGCCGCCAAGTTCGACATGACGTGGGTGGTGACCGACACGGCGCGCGGCCTGGAGTGCCTGTGCGAATACAGCACCGACCTCTACACGCAGGCCACCATCGACCGGATGATGGGCCACCTGCGTGAAGTGCTGCTGGGCGCGCTCGCCCGTCCCGAGGAGCACATCTCCCGCCTGCCCCTGCTGTCCGCACCGGAGCGGCAGCAGGTGCTGGGCACCTGGAACGACACGGCGTCGCCGCTTCCCGAGGTCCTCCTCGCCCACCAGCTCTTCGAGGCGCAGGCGGCGCGCACGCCCGACGCGGTGGCGGTCTCCTTCGAGACGCAGCAACTCACCTACCGGGAGCTGGACGCACGGGCCAACCAGCTCGCCTGGTATTTGAAGGAGCGCGGCGTGGGGCCCGAGTCGCGGGTGGGCCTGTGCGTGGAGCGCTCGCTGGACATGGTGGTGGGCATCCTCGGCATCCTCAAGGCCGGGGGCGCGTGGCTGCCGTTGGATCCCACCTATCCGGTGGAGCGCCTGGGCCTGATGATGCAGGACGCGTCCATCCCGGTGCTCGTCACGCAGGAGCATCTGGCGGACGAGCTGCCCTCGCTGGGGCTGCTGGTGTGCCTGGACTCCGAATGGCCGCAGATTGCCCGGAAGCCCGTGACACCACCGAGCGTGGAGCTGTCGCCGGAGAATCTGGCGTACATCATCTTCACCTCGGGTTCGACGGGCCGCCCCAAGGGCACGCTGCTGTCGCACCGGGGCCTGTGCAACACGGCGCTCGCGGCCGGTCGTGGCCACCGACTCCATCCCGCGAGCCGCGTGCTGCAATTCGCGGCCTTCGGCTTCGATGCGTCGGTGTGTGAGATCTTCTCCACGCTCCTGGCGGGCGCGCGGCTGTGTCTGGCGTCGCGCGACGACATCATGCCGGGCCCCCCGTTGCAGGCGCTGTTGGCCTCGCAGGCCATCACCAGCGTGACGCTGACGCCGTCGGTGCTCGCGCGGCTGGAGCCCACGGGGCTGCCGGCGCTGGAGACGCTCATCTCCGCGGGCGAGACGTGCACGCCGGAGCTGGCGCGCCGGTGGGTGGGCACCCGCCACTTCATCAACGCGTACGGGCCCACCGAGGTGACGGTCTGCGCGTCGCTGGAGGACCACGTGGATCCGGACCGGCCCGGCATCGGCAAGGCCTGGCCCAACGTGCGGCTGTACGTGCTGGACGCGCGGATGCAGCCCCTGCCCGTGGGCGTGCCCGGCGAGCTGTACATCGCGGGCGTCGGCGTGGCGCGCGGCTACCTGGACCGTCCGGAGCTGACGGCCGAGCGCTTCGTGCCAGAGCCCTTCGGCACGGTGCCGGGCGCGCGGATGTACCGCACGGGGGACCGCGTGCGCCTGCGCGCGGATGGGTCGCTGGAGTTCCTGGGCCGCCTGGATCAGCAGGTGAAGCTGCGCGGCTTCCGCATCGAACTGGAAGAGATTGAGGCCGCGCTGGCGGAGCGTCCGGAGGTGGGCGCGGTCGCGGTCGTGCTGCGCGAGGAGTCCCCGGGCCGCAAGCAGATCGTCGCCTACGTCGTCCCCGAGGAGGACATGAAACCGGAGCCCGAGGCGCTGCGCGACGCGCTGGCCTCACGGCTGCCCGAGTACATGGTGCCCTCGGCCTTCGTCATGCTCCAGTCCCTGCCGCTGACGGCCCACGGGAAGGTGGACCGCAAGGCGCTGCCCTCGCTGGAGCAGCAACACCAGCAGCGCGAGTCCACCTACGTGGCGCCGCGCACGCCGGTGGAACAGGCGCTGGCGGACATCTGGGCGTCGGTGTTGTCGCGCGAACGCGTGGGCATCCACGACGACTTCTTCGAGCTGGGTGGCGACTCCATCGTCAGCATCCAGGTCATCGCGCGCGCCACGGAAGCCGGGCTCTACATCACCCCGCGACAGGTCTTCCAACACAAGACCATCGCCTCGCTGGCGCCCCAGGTCGGACAGTCCCAGCGGCCCCAGGCCGAACAGGGCGCGGTGATGGGCCCCGGCCCGCTCACGCCCATCCAGCGCTGGTTCTTCGAATGGGAGCGCCCCCAGCCCCATCACTACAACCAGTCCGTGCTGCTGGGCCTGCGTCAGCCCCTCGCCCCCGCACTGCTGGAGGAGGCGCTGCGAGCGCTGGTGGCCCACCACGACGTGCTGCGGCTGCGCTTCGATTCGACGCCTGAAGGCTGGAAGCAGACGGGCACGGGATTGGAGAACACCGTGACGCTGCGTCAGGTGGACCTCTCCAGCCTGGAGGAGGGACCCCAGCGCGCGGCGCTGGAAGCCGAAGCGCAGCGGGCCCAGGCGGGCTTCCGTCTGGAGCAGGCCCCGCTGGTCGCGGCCGTCCTGTTCGACCTGGGCGCCCAGCGAGGCACCCGCCTGCTGCTCGCCATCCATCACCTGGTGATGGACGCGGTGTCCTGGCGCGTGCTGCTCATGGACCTGGAGTCGGCGTGCCAGCAGCTCCTGCGCGAGGCCCCGGCGTCGCTGCCGCCGAAGACGACCTCCTTCCTCGCGTGGGCCCAGCGTCTGGAGCACCACGCGCAGGGATCGGAGATGGAGAAGGAGGCCTCGTACTGGCTGGGACAGTCCAGCGACGTGCCAGCCCTGCCCGTGGACGATGCCACGGGCGCGAACACGCACGCGTCGGCCCACACCGTGACGGTCTCCCTGGAGACCGAGGAGACGCGGCTGCTGCTCCAGGAGGTGCCGAAGTCCTGGCGTGCCCGCATCGACGAGGTGCTGATCACCGCCCTGGCCCAGGCCCTCTCCACGTGGACGGAGCAGGCCCGGGTGCGCGTGCAGTTGGAAGGCCATGGCCGCGAGGAGCTCTTCGAGGACGTGGACCTGAGCCGCACGGTCGGCTGGTTCACGACCACCTATCCGGTGACGTTGGAGCTGCCGGAGGGCGGCACTCCCGGGGCCGGGCTCCGGGCGGTGCGGGACGCGTTGCAGCAGGTGCCGCGCAAGGGACTGGGCTACGGCCTGCTGCGCTACCTGCGCAAGGACGCCGTGGGCCAGCGGATCCAGGCGCAGCCCGAGCCCCAGGTGTCCTTCAACTACCTGGGCCAGCTCGATTCAGCCCTGTCGCCCGCGTCCCTGTTCACCGCCTCGGATGAGCCCTCCGGCTCGCCGCATGGGAGCCTTGGTCAGCGCCGGCAGGTGCTGGATGTGAATGCCCATGTGCTCGGCGGCAAGCTGGAGGTGTCGTTCACCTACAGCCAGGCCCTGCATCAGCAGGCCACGCTGGAGCGGGTGGCGTCGTCGTACCTCCAGGCCCTGCGGACCCTCGTGGCGCAGCGGACGTCCGAGGACGCGGCGCGCGTGTCGCCTGGGGACTTCCCCCTGGCTCCGCTGTCGCAGCCCGCGCTGGACGAATTGGTGCGCACCAGCCCCGGCATCGTGGACCTCTACCCGCTGTCACCCATGCAGCAGGGCATGCTCTTCCACGCCCTGTTGGATCCGCGTGAGAGCGTGTACTTCGAACGGGCCGCCTGGACGCTGGAGGCGGACCTGGACGTGGCGGCGCTGCGCCGCGCGTGGCAGCAGATCATCGCGCGCTACCCCATCCTGCGCACCCGCTTCGCGTGGGAAGGCCTGGCGCAGCCGCTCCAGGTCGTCCAGCGCGAGGTCCACCTCCCCTGGGAGGAGCACGACCTGCGGGACAAGCCGGCGGAGGTGCAGCAGCGCTGGCAGTCCGACTGGATGGCCACGGATCAGGCGCGCGGCTTCAACCCGAAGCAGGCCCCGCTGATGCGCGTGGCCGTGCTGCGACTGGCGGAGCGTAGCTGGCGCGTGGTGTGGAGCTTCCACCACCTGCTGTTGGATGGCTGGAGCGTCGGGCGGGTGCTCAACGAGATGCTGGCGTTCTACGACGCCGCGACCCGCCAGCAGCCGCTGCGCATGGAAGAGCCCCCGGTCTACCGGGACTACATCGCGTGGCTCGTGAAGCAGGGGACGGCCCAGGCCGAAGGCTGGTGGCGCGAATCCCTGAAGGGCTTCGGCGAACCGACGCCGCTCCCCGGTGAGTCGGGAGGACAGGCCCGGAGCGCGCCGCAGGTGATGGGCGAGCGCCGTCGCCACCTGTCCGCCGACGTGACGGAGCAGTTGCGTGCCCTGTCGCGCCGCCATCAGGTGACACTCAACACGCTGGTGCAGGCGGCCTGGGCGCTGGTGCTCGGCCGGCACGCGGGTGTGGAGGACGTGGTCTTCGGAGCCACCGTGGCCGGGCGTCCGCCGGAGTTGCCGGGCGTGGAGCAGATGGTCGGCCTCTTCATCAACACCCTGCCGGCGCGCGTGAAGCTGCCGCCCGAGCAGAAGGTGGTGGAGTGGCTGAAGGCCTTCCAGGACTGGCAGGTGGAGCGCGCACCGTACGAGTACGCCCCGCTGGTCCAGGTCCAGGGCTGGAGCCCGGTGCCGCGTGGCACGCCGCTCTTCGAGAGCATCTTCGTCTTCGAGAACTATCCCGTCGAAGAGGCGGTGCGGCAGGGCGCCAGCCAGTTCGAGATCCGCGACGTGGTCGCCCAGGAGCGCACCAACTACCCGCTGACGCTCACTGCCCACGCCGACCGGGAGCTGCTGCTCCACATCGACTTCGAATCCCCCAGGCTCGAAGCCGGAGCCGTGGAGCGGATGCTCGAGCAGATGGGCACGGTGCTGGAGGGGATGACCGAAGCGGAGAACAAGTGCCTGTGGCAGTTGTCCCTGCTCACCGCGGCCGAACGTCACCGCGTGCTGGTGGAGTGGAACGACTCGCGCGTGGAGCCCGGCCAGACGGGCTGCCTCCCCGAGCTCATCGAAGCCCACGCGCGGCGGACGCCCGACGCCATCGCCGTCGCCTCTCCGGGAAGCGCGCCGCTCACCTACGGCCAGTTGGAGGAGCGCGCAAACCGGCTCGCCCACCACCTGCGCGCTCGCGGCGTCGGGCCTGAACACCTGGTGGGTGTCTGCCTGGAGAAGTCGCCCGAGCTGATCATCGCGCTGCTGGGCATCCTCAAGGCGGGTGGCGCGTATGTGCCGCTGGATCCCTCCTACCCGTCCGAGCGGCTCACGCGGATGATCTCCGAGGCGCAACTGTCCCTGCTGCTCACGCAGCGGGACATCGTGGAGACCCTGTCGAAGCCCGCCGTGGACCTGTACCTGCTGGAAGAGGAAGCCGCCGCGCGGGCCTTGCTCCCCGCGAATGCCCCACCCCACCGAGCCTCGCCAGAGGAGCTGGCCTACGTCGTCTTCACGTCCGGCTCCACGGGCACGCCCAAGGGCGTCATGGTCAGCCACCGCAACTGGGCCAACGCGTACCTGGGCTGGGAGCGGAGCTACGACCTGGCTCGGGGCTGCCGCAGCCACCTCCAGATGGCGAGCTTCTCCTTCGACGTCTTCGCCGGCGACTTCGCCCGGGCCATGGCCTCTGGCGGCAAGCTGGTGCTCTGCCCTCGCGAGTGGCTGCTGGAGCCGACGAAGCTCCATGCCCTCATGAAGGACGAACAGGTGGACTGCGCGGAGTTCGTCCCGGCCGTGCTCCGGGGCCTGCTCCAGCACCTGGAGGAGACTCGGCAGCGACTGGACTTCATGCGCGTCCTCATCGCGGGCTCCGACGCGTGGTTCGTCAGCGAGTACCACCGGCTCCGGGGCGTCATTGGCGCAGGCACGCGGCTGATCAACTCCTACGGCGTCACCGAGGCCACCATCGACAGCACGTGGTTCGAAGGCAACAGCCTGGGGACGGAGGACAACCAGCTCGTGCCCATCGGAAAGCCCTTCGCGAACAACCGGCTCTATGTCCTGGACACGCACCAGCAGCCGGTGCCCGCGGGCCTCGCGGGCGAGCTGTTCATCGGCGGCGAGGGCGTGGCGCGGGGCTACCGCCTGCGTCCGGAGCTGACGGCGGAACGCTTCGTGCCGGATCCCTTCGGGCCCCCCGGAGCGCGGCTGTACCGGACCGGTGACCGGGCGCGCTACCTACCGGACGGCAACATCGAGTTCATGGGCCGCGCGGACACCCAGGTGAAGCTGCGCGGCTTCCGCGTGGAGCTGGGAGAGATTGAATCCACGCTGGGCCGGCACCCGTCCGTCCAGAGCGCGGTCGTCGTCCTGCGTGAGGACCCCAAGAGCCCCCGGCGCCTCGTCGCCTACGTCGTCGGTGCTTCGGGGGAACTGGACACCACCGTGCTGCGCGACTTCCTGCGTGAGCGGCTGCCGGACTACATGATCCCCGCGCTCATGGTCCGGATGGACGCGCTCCCGCTGACGCCCAACGGGAAGGTGGACCGCAGGGCACTGCCGGCGCCGGATGCCACCGCGCGCGCCGCCGAGGCCCAGTTCGTCCAGCCCCGGACTCCCACGGAGACGGAGCTGCTCGCCATCTGGCGCGAGGTGTTGGGGCTGGAGTCCATCAGCGTGCTGGACACCTTCTTCGACATCGGCGGCCACTCGCTGCTGGCCACGCAGATCATCTCCCGCGCGAACACCGCGTTCCAGGTCACGCTGCCCCTGCGCGCCCTCTTCGAGTACCCCACCATCGCGGAGCTGTCCGAGCAGATCGTCCTCGCGCAGCTCGAACAGGCGGACTCAGTCGCGCTCGCGCAGGCGATGGACGAGGTGGACGGCTTGTCGGAAGAGGAGCTGGAGAAGCTGCTGGAGGGCGCCAATGAGTGAGTTGTCCAAGAAGCTGGCGGGCCTCTCCCCGGAGAAGCGCGAGCTCATCCTGCGCAAGCTGCGTCAGCAGAACGTGCTCGCCGCGCCCGAGGCGGTGGCACGCTCCACCGCCATCCCCCGGGCCCCCCGGGATCAGCCGCTGCCGCTCTCCTTCCCGCAGCGCCGCCTCTGGTTCCTGGATCAGTTCGAACCCGGCACGCCCGCGTACAACATCCCGGAGTTCGCGCGGCTGCTCGGGCCGCTCCAGCCGGAGGTGCTGGAGCGAAGCCTCAACGAAGTCATCCGGCGACACGAAGGCCTGCGCACCGTCTTCGTCTCCGAAGGCGGCGAGCCGTGCCAGTCCGTCCTCCCCCGGCTGAACGTCCCGCTGTCCGTGGTGGACCTGTCACACCTGCCCGAGACCGAGCGCGGCGAGCGCTGCCAGGCCCTGGCGCTCCAGGTGGCGGGTGCATCCTTCGACCTGGCCCGAGGTCCGCTGCTCCAGACCACGCTGGTGCGGCTGGCCGCGGAAGAGCACGTCCTGTTGCTCGTGGTGCATCACATCGTGTCCGACGGCTGGTCCACGGGCATCCTCGTCCGGGAGCTGGCCGCGCTCTACGACGCGTTCAGCCGGCAGCAGCCCTCGCCGCTCCCCGAACTTCCGCTGCAATACGCCGACTTCGCGGTGTGGCAGCGGGAGCACCTGCAAGGGGAGGTGCTTGGCAAGCAGCTCGACTACTGGCGCAAGCAGTTGGACGGCAGTGACAGCGCGCTGATGCTGCCCACGGACCGACCGCGCCCCCGCGTCCGCACGCATGCGGGTGGCAAGCAGTCCTTCCGGGTGGACGCGGCGGTGACGCGGCAACTGCGGTCACTCGCGGGACAGGAGAGGGCATCACTCTTCATGGTGATGCTGGCGTCGCTCCAGGCCCTGCTCTTCCGCTACACGCGCGAGCCCCGCATCAGCGTGGGCACGTACATCGCCAACCGGAACCGGACGGAGGTGGAGCCGCTCATCGGCTTCTTCCTCAACACGCTGGTCATGCGCACGGACCTGTCCGGCGACCCGACCTTCCGCGAGCTGCTGCGGCGCGTGGTGGATGTGACGCTGGGCGCCTACGCGCACCAGGACGTGCCGTTCGAGAAGCTGTTGGAAGAGCTGACGCCCACGCGCGACACCAGCTTCTCTCCCTTCTTCCAGACGATGCTCGTCCTGCAGAACACCCCCGAGGCCTCGACCGGACCCAGCCGGCTGCGCCTGGAGCCCTTCTCCGTCGCGGGTGAGCCCCACGCCCAGTTCGACCTCACCCTCTGGCTCGTGGAGGAGGCGGAAGGACTGGAAGGCATCTGGGAGTACAACCGCGACCTCTTCGACGCCTCGACCATCGAGCGCATGGTCGCCCACTTCCAGACGCTGCTCGCCGGCATCGCCGCGCATCCCGAACAGCGGCTGCGAAAGCTTCCCCTGCTCCCGGAGACGGAGCGAAGCCGGCTGCTGCGCGAGTGGAACCAGACGGAGCGCGCGTTCCCCGCCAACGCCTGCCTGCACCACCTCATCGAAGGGCACGCGGCGCGCACGCCCGACGCCATCGCCGTGGTGGATCCGACGCGACGCCTCACCTACGCGGAACTCGACCGTCAGGCGAACCAGCTCGCGCACCACCTGCGCACGCTGGGCGTCGGGCCGGGGCGGCTCACAGGCATCTTCCTGGAGAAGTCCGTGGAGGTGGTGGTCGCGGTGCTCGCCGTGCTCAAGGCCGGCGGCGCCTACGTCCCGCTGGATCCGTCCTACCCGCAGGACCGCACGGCATTGATGCTCGCGGACAGCCGTCCCCAGGTCCTGGTGACCCGCGACACGCTGCGCGCCATCCTGCCCGCGTCACTGCCGCCGACGGTGTGTCTGGACACCGACGCATCCGCCATCTCCCGCCAGCCTGTCACGGCCCCCACGCAGGCCGTGGAGCCGGAGCAACTGGCCTACGTCGTCTACACCTCGGGCTCCACGGGACGTCCCAAGGGCGTCATGGTGACGCACCGGAGCCTCGCCAACGCGTACTTCGCCTGGGAGGACGCCTACCGGCTGCCCACGCTGCGCGCCCATCTCCAGATGGCGAGCTTCTCCTTCGACGTCTTCTCCGGCGACTTCACGCGCGCCCTGGGCTCCGGCGCGACGCTGGTCCTCTGTCCCCGCGAGTGGCTGCTCGAACCGGAGCGACTGCACGCCCTGATGCTGCGCGAGCAGGTGGACTGCGGTGAGTTCGTGCCCGCGGTGGTCCGCCTGCTGATGGGCCACCTGGAGGACCAGCGCCAGCGCCTGGACTTCATGCGACTGGTCATCGTCGGCTCCGACACCTGGGACATGCGCGAGTACCACCAGCTCCGCGCCCTGTGCGGCCCGGACACGCGGTTGGTGAGTTCCTACGGGCTCAGCGAGGCGACCATCGACAGCACCTACTTCGAAAACGCCACGCCCACACCCAGCGAGCAGATCGTCCCCATTGGCCGCCCCTTCGCCAACAGCCGGATGTACCTGCTGGATGCCCAGATGCAGCCGCTGCCCATCGGCGTTGCCGGCGAGCTGTACGTGGGAGGCGACGGACTGGCGCAGGGCTACTGGGGCCAGGCCGGCCTCACCGCCGAGCGTTTCGTTCCCAGCCCCTTCGACACCACGCCCGGTGCGCGCCTGTACCGCACCGGCGACATGGCGCGCTACACGGCGGACGGAACCATCGGGTTCATCGGTCGCAATGACTCACAGGTGAAGATCCGCGGTCACCGCATCGAGCTGGACGAAATCAAGGCGAAGCTCCTGGAGCACGCCTCGGTCCAGGCCATCGAACTGCTCGTGCACGAAGAGGACAGCAACCGACAGCTCGTCGCGTACCTCACGCTGACCTCGCCTGGAGCCGTGGGCGCGGAGGAGCTGCGGCAGCACCTGAAGCAGCACCTGCCGCCGTACATGATTCCATCGGCCTTCATCCTGCTGGAGGCGTTCCCGCTCACGCCCAACGGCAAGGTGGACCGCAATGCCCTGCCCGCGCCCAAGGGAATCCAGCGCACGCAGCAGGAGGACTTCGTCGCCCCGCGCGACGACGTGGAGCGCCAGCTCGCGGCCGTCTTCGAAGAGCTGCTGTCGATGCGTCCCATCGGCGTGCACGACAGCTTCTTCGACCTGGGCGGACATTCGCTGATGGCCGTGCGGTTGACGGTGCGGATCCGCGAGCAACTGGGACGCACCCTGCCCCTGGCCACGCTCTTCCAGGGGCCCACCATCGAACAGCTCGCGAGGGCCCTCCAGGACGACGCACCCGCGCGGCCCTGGTCGCCGCTGGTGCAACTGCACTCCGGTGGTGGACAGCCTCCGGTGTTCTGCGTGCCCGGCGCGGGAGGCAACACCCTCTACCTGCGAGACCTCGCGAAGCGGCTGGGCTCCACCCGGCCCGTGTATGGCCTCCAAGCCCGGGGACTGGATGGACTTGCCCCCGCGCATCAGTCCGTGGAGGAGATGGCGGAGTGCTACGTGGAGGCCCTGCGACAGGTGCAGGCCCACGGGCCCTACTTCCTGCTGGGCCATTCCTTCGGAAGCTGGATTGCCTTCGAGATGGCGCAGCGGCTGCGCAAGCAGGGGGAGACCGTCGCCTTCCTGGGCGTCCTCAACACCACCATTCCGCTCGAACCGACCGCGCACACGGAAGCCCCCGCCTTCGATGACGCGGACTGGATGGCCAGCGTTGCCAGCACCGCGGGCCGCCTGTACGGCGCGGACCTCTCCATCTCCGCGGAGGAGCTGCGCCCCCTCTCCCCCGAGGAACGTCGCGCGGAGCTGACGCGACGGCTGGTGGCGACGGGACTCCTGCCGCCCGGCACGAGCAGCCAGCACGTCCACGGTCTCATCGAGGTCTACAAGACCGCCTACCGGATCGACTACCTCCCCCGGGACACCGTCCCCGTGCCCATCACCCTCTTCCAGGCCCACGAGCGACACGAGGATGACGGCATCGTCCCGACCGACTTCGCGGGCGATGCGACCTGGGGCTGGACGCGCTACGCGGACGGCGCCGTGCGCATCGAACAGGTCCCGGGCGATCACATGACGATGATGGTCGCCCCGCACGTGGAACCGCTGGCGGAGAAGCTGCGCGAGCACCTGGACCGCGCCCGGACAGGGGTCTCCGGATGACGGCCGCCACCACCGAGACCGAACATCCGCCAGCCTTCCCCCTCGCGTTCGCCGTCCTCATCTGGCTGGGACAGTGCGTGTCCCTGCTGGGCTCCGGGCTGACCAGCTTCGCGCTGGGCGTCTGGATGTACGAAACCACCGGCGGCGTGACGCGCTTCGCGCTCGTCATGCTGTCCGCCACGCTTCCGGCCATCCTGCTGGGGCCCGTGGCGGGCGCGCTGGTGGACCGCTGGAACCGCCGCTGGGTGTTGATCGTCAGTGACTCGGTCGCCGGCCTGATGTCGCTGGTGCTCGCGACGCTGCTGTTCAGCGGCAACCTCCAGCCGTGGCATGCCTACGTCACCACCGCCGTCGTGTCGGCGGCCAGTTCGTTCCAGCAACCGGCCTTCGGTGTCCTCGTCTCCACGGTCATCCCGCCCCAGCATCTGGGCCGCGCCAACGGGATGGTCCAGTTGGGGCTGGCGGCCTCGCAGCTCATCGCGCCCCTGGCGAGCGCCTCGCTGATGGCGACCATTCACCTCCAGGGCATCCTGATCATCGACGCGGTGACATTCATCCTGGGCACGACCCCGCTGCTCCTCTTGCGCATCCCGAAGCGGTTCCTGACGACGCCCGTCCAGGAGGAGCGACCATCGCTCGGGGAGTCCGTGCGCGCGGGCGCACGGTATCTGGGAACGTCGCCCGGCCTGCTGGTGCTCATCGGCCTCTTGGCCACGAGCAACTTCTTCGTGGGCGTCGTGGAGGTGCTGGTCACCCCGCTGGTGCTCTCCCTGTCCAACGTGGGCGCGCTGGCGGCGATCACCACGGCGGGCGGTGTCGGACTGCTCGCGGGCAGCCTGGCGATGAGCGCCCTGGGCAGTCCCCGCCGCATGGTCCACGGCATCCTCGCGGTCCAGTTCATCAGCGGGGTGCTCTTCATCCTCGTGGGGTGTGTCACGTCCATCCCGCTGCTGACGGGCATCGCCTTCTGCTTCTTCTTCAGCATCCCGCTCGTCAACGGCGCCAGCCAGACGCTGCTCCAGCGCAAGGTCCCGCTGGAGCTGCGTGGGCGGGTGTTCGCCTTCACCGGCACCCTCACCGGCGCGATGCTGCCGCTGGCCTACACCCTCTCCGGCCCGCTGGCGGATCAGGTGTTCGAACCCGCGCTGCGTCCGGGTGGTGCGCTCGCCGCGCTCCTGGGGCGCTTCGTGGGCGAGGGCGCGGGACGAGGCATCGCGGTGATGTTCATCCTCGCGGGCCTCCTGACGATGTTCGTGACCGCGCTCGCGGCGCTCTCGCGGCCCCTGCGTGGGCTTGATGGACCCGACGCCGCCCCCGCCAGCGATGTCGCCAGCAGCCCCTGACCTTCTTCAATCCCTTCGAATCACCGGAGCCCGAACACCATGCTGCCAGCCAATGCCCCCGTTGAGACCCTGACCGACCTGCTGCGCTGGCGCACCCAGCGCCATCCGGAGTCCTACGCCTATACCTTCCTGCCGGACGGGGACGGCGCCGAGCAGAACTGGACCTACGCGGAGTTGGACCGGCAATCGCGCGCGGTGGCGGCCCAGTTCCAGGCGTACAAGGCCGGCGGTGAGCGGGCGCTGCTGCTCTACCCACCGGGCCTGGAGTACCTGGGCGCGTTCTACGGCTGCCTCTACGCGAACGTCATCGCCGTGCCGGCCTATCCGCCGCAGTACTTCCAGTCCATCTCCCGCATCCTCTCCATCCTCCAGGATGCCCGGCCGCGCTTCGCGCTCACGACCGCCGCCATCCTGGAGACCGTGCGGGCCCTCCAGGGCGAGTACCCGCAACTGGGCGACATCCAGTGGATCGCCACGGACGCACTGCCGGCGGGAATCGAGGAGACGTGGAAGGCCCCCAACGTGAAGGGGGATGACCTGGCGTTCCTCCAGTACACGTCGGGTTCCACGTCGACGCCCAAGGGCGTCATGGTGCTGCACCGCAACCTGATGTCGAACCAGGCGATGATCCAGCGCGGCATGGCGCTGGACGAACAGTCCACCATCGTGAGCTGGCTGCCGCTCTACCACGACATGGGTCTCATCGGGACCGTGATGCAGGCGCTCTACAACGGCTCGCGCGCGGTGCTGATGTCGCCGTGGTCCTTCCTCCAGAAGCCGTCGCGCTGGCTGCGCGCCATCAGCCACTACCGCGCGAACCTCAGCGGAGCCCCCAACTTCGCGTACGCGCTCTGTGTGCGGAAGGTGAAGCCCGAACAGCAGGAGGGCCTGGACCTCAGCTCCTGGAGGGTCGCGTTCAACGGAGCGGAGCCCGTGCGAGCGGACACGCTGAACCGCTTCGCCGAGGCCTTCGCCCCGGTGGGCTTCCAGCGTCAGGCGCTCTACCCCTGCTACGGCCTGGCCGAAGCGACGCTCTTCGTCACGGGCGTGACGCCTGACACGGGGTTCACCCAGCGCACCGTGGACGCGAGCGCGTTGGAGAAACACCGCGTCGTCACCGTCGAGCCCGGCACGGCGAACGCACGGCCGGTGGTCAGCAGCGGAAGGAGCTGGGGAGACTCGCTCATCCGCATCGTGGAGCCGGAGACGTTCAAGGCGCGCGCGGACGGCGAGGTGGGAGAAATCTGGGTCGCGGGTCCCCACATCACCCAGGGCTACTGGGGCCGCGCGGAAACGGACACGCAGACCTTTGGAGCTCGCATCGCGGGCAGCGACGAAGGCCCCTTCCTGCGCACGGGCGACCTGGGCTTCCTGCTCGACGGAGAGCTGTTCGTCACCGGGCGCCTCAAGGACATGATCATCATCGATGGTCGCAACCACTATCCCCACGACATCGAGCAGACGGTCGAGTCCCAGCACCCGGCCTTCCGCGTGGGAAGCTGCGCGGCGTTCTCCGTCGAGCGCGACAACGAGGAGAAGCTGGTCGTGCTGATGGAGGTGGACCGCCGCTACGCTCCGCCCGCCGGAGGCGAAGGCGCCCTGGACCTGAAGCAGGTCACCCGCAAGCTGCAGCAGGCCGTGGCCGCCGCGCACTCCGTGGAGCTGCACGACTTCGTGCTGCTCCAGTCGGATGAAATCCTCAAGACCTCCAGCGGCAAGGTCCAACGCCGCGCGTGCCGCGAGAAGTACCTGGAAGGCTCACTCCAGCGCTGGCAGGGCTGACGTTTCCCCGAGGGCGCGGAAGGGGCGTTCCCCGTTCCGCGCTCGCGGTGGAAGTCCTACTGCACGACGACCTTGCGCATCTCCGCCGTGAAGGGCTCCGGCGGCAGGAAGCCCGTCACGCGCGGACTCGTCATCACCGTGCCGTCCGGATGCACGAAGGCCACCGTGGGAAGGCCCTCCACGCCCAGCTTCTCCATCAGCGCGTCCAGGTGGTCCTCGGTGTTCGTCGCGTCGATCTTGATGGTGAGGAAGCGCCCGGACTCCGCCTGGGTGATGACCATGCTCGACGGGTAGGTCTCCCGGTCCAGCTCCTTGCAGGCCGCGCACCAGTCCGCGAAGAAGTCGATGAGCACCGGCCGCCCCTCCGCCTTCGCCGTCGCGAGCACCTGTTCGAACTGGAGCGGATCAAACGGGGTCTGCTTGGGCGGCATCACGTGGTGCCACTGCCATGCGGGAGCCTTCGGAGGCTGAGCCAGCCCCAGGCGCACCCACAGCTCCCCCGTGGGCCGAGCGTCCAGCGCGCCGCCGCGCACCACCAGCGCGCCCACCACCAGCACCACGCCCAGCGCCTTGAAGCCGAAGTCGCGCGCGCCTTCCTTGAACGAGCGGTGCACCGCGCCCACCAGCACGCCCACCGTCGCCAGCACCGCGGCGATGGCCGCGCCCGGCAACTGCCCCACCTGCGCACCCAGCGTCTTCACCGTGTCGCGCGCCCAGGGGAAGGCGTCCTTCAGGTACGAGAACGCGAGCGCCACCAGCATGATGCCCAGCACGCTCTTCACCCACTCCATCCACACGCCACCGCGCGGCAGCCGCACCGTGAACACGCCGATGAGGAAGAACGGCACGCCAATGCCCAGCGCGTAGATGAACAGCAGCGTCGCGCCCAGCGTCGTGTTCGCGGACTTCGCCACGAAGGCCAGGAGGCCCGTGAGCACCGGCCCCGTGCACGGCGCCGCCAGGAACCCGGACACGCTGCCCATCAGGAACGCGCCCGCGATGCCCGCGCCACCCACGCTGGTCAGCTTCGACTGGAGCGATGACGGCAGCGCCAGCTCGAACGCGCCGAACATCGACGTCGCCAGCACCAGCAGGAACACCGCCAGCCCCGTCACCACCAGGGGACTGCCCAGCATGGAGCCGAAGGCCTGCCCCGTCTTCGCCGCCAGGATGCCCAGCGCGCTGAACACCACGCCCATGCCCACGATGTACGACGAGGTCAGCGCCAGCGAACGGCCACGCCCTTCCGCCTTCCGCGCGCCGAACACCGACACGGTAATGGGGATGAGCGGGTACACGCACGGCGTCAGCGCGGTGAGCAGGCCGCCGGCGAACACCACCAGCGCGCCCCAGGCGAGGCTTCCCGACTCCAGGAACCGGGCCGCGTCCAGCCCCGTCGTGGGTCCGGTGGGCAGCAGCCAGGGCACCACGGCCACCGCCACACCCGCCACCACCGCCGCCACCGTCAGCTTCTTGAAGTCCATGCGTGCCTGGCTCCCCGCTCGTCCCGGACCCGGGAGGCTCCCTTCTATATGCGGAGCCCGGCGGGGCGGCTACTCCACCGGCATCGCATGCGGGGGCACCGGCACCTTCAACCCCGCCGAGCGCGCCAGCCCCATCACCCCCTCCACCGCGGCGGCGATGTAGCCAAAGGGGTTCGCTCCATCCACCGCCGTCACGTGCACCTCGCCCATCTTCTGCTGGAAGGCCGCCGCCACCTGGGGGAGCTGCCGCGCCAGCGTCATCTGGATGACCTCCGGGCTCACCGTGTTCTCAATCTCCCGCATCGCCCGGGCCCGCTCCAACTCCAGGCCCTGCTGCGCCCGGGTGCGCCGCAGCTCCAGCTCCGTGATGCCCGCCTCCGCCTCCGCGATGGACTGCTTCGCCAGCAGCACCTGGAGCCGGGCGGCCAGTTGCTCGGCCTCCTGCCGTGCCTCCGCCAACTGGATTTCATGGCGCGCGGCCTCCGCCTCCTGTTGCCGGCGCAGGCGCTCCAGCTCCACCTGGGCCTTGGCGACCTCCGCCTCCTGCGCCAGTCGCAACTGCTCCAGCTCGCCCTGCGCGCGGTTGAACGCGAGCTGCCGTTCGCTGTTGAGCTGCGCCTCCGCGAGCCGGGCCTCGGCGCCCAGGGCCTCCAGCCGGGCCTGCTCCTCCGCGGCCTGCGTCTGCGTGCGCACCTCCTCCTGTGCGGCCAGCTTCGCGAGCGCCACCTCGCGCTCCACCGCCGTCTGTTCCTGCTGCGCCTGCCGCTCCTGCGCGAGCCGCGTGCCAGCGACGCGCGCCTCCACCGCGAGCTGCTCCAGCCGCGCCTGCTCCTCGGTGGCCTGCGTGCGCTGGCGCACCTCTTCCCGGGCCGCGAGCTTCTGGAGGTTGAGCACGCGCTCACCCTCCGTCTCCTCGCGCCGCACGAAGCGCTCCTTCGTGAGCTCCGCCTCGCGCGCCTGCCGTTCCTGTTCGCGGCGGAAGCGGGCCTGCATGTGCTCGAAGACGGACGCGGACAGCACGCGCACGTCCTGGATCTCAATCGTGTCCAGCAGCACGCCCCAGCCCGTGTCCGTGCGGTCCTCCAGCCGGCCCTGTCCGGAGAGCACGGGGGCGATTTCGCGCATCAACTCCTCCGCGATGCCCTCCTTGCGCCGCGTGAGGCACTCCTCCACGGTGAGGTTCGCGACGAGCCTTCGCGCCGCGCCCACGAACATCTCCCGCAGCAGCTCCGCCAGCTTCTCCTGCGCCCGCTCCGGGTAGCTGAAGTTGAGCATCCGGAAGGCCACCAGCGGATCCGCGATGCGGTACACCGCGAGCCCCGTCACCGCCACGCCCACCTTCTCGCTCGTCACCTGATCCGCGGTGAACTGCAACCGCTGGATGCTGGTGGGCACGATGGCCACCGAGTCCCCGGGCAGCTTGAAGCAGCTCGCGCCCTGGCCGCTCACCTCGCGCACCCGGCCCCGGCGCATGTGGATGAGGAACTCGCTGGGCCGCGCGGTGATGAGCCCCCAGCCCTTCACCTTGTCCGGATCCTCCGCCGGCTTGCCCGCCCGCCACCCGTCCGTGTAGCGGGAACGCTCCAGGCCGCCCTCCAGCCGGACCAGGGCCGGCCGACCTCCCGCCTCCCCTCCCGCGTCCTGTCCATTGCCCCGGGCCTGCGACTTCGCGTTGGCGCTCATGTGTGCATCCTCCGGGCGCCTTCCAGTGCAGGCGCCCGGCCATCCCCCTCGATGCCTGGAAACGGGCACTTGCGACCTGGCGGGGCACCATTTCGGCGCGGAACGTGCCAGGACGGTGCACCCGGAGTGATCCACTCTGGACAAGCGTTGCACCGCCACGGCGCGGTGCCTGACGCCCTTCCCGGCCCGGCGCGTCACCGAAGGAGGGACCTCGCCTTATGTTCCCTTGACCCGAGGGGGGTCGATTTTATAATTGACCAGTCCGGTCCACATTCGTGTGGGCCGATGTAGACCCTGCCGCTGCGCGCGGACCCACCGCGTCGCCGGGGAGCGGAGGGGAAGTCCCACCCTCCCGCATCATTTCTTCCGAGGAAGCCATGCTGAACCTGCCCATCTACATGGACAACCACGCCACCACCCCGCTCGACCCGCGGGTGCTGGAAGCGATGTTGCCCTACCTCCGTGAAGACTTCGGCAACGCGGCCAGCCGCAACCATGCCTTCGGCTGGAAGGCCGAGGCCGCGGTGGAGAAGGCCCGCCGGCAGGTGGCGGAGCTCATTGGCGCGTCGGAGAAGGAGATCGTCTTCACCTCCGGCGCCACCGAGTCCGACAACCTGGCCATCAAGGGCGTCATCGAGTTCTACAAGTCCAAGGGCGACCACATCATCACCCTGAAGACCGAGCACAAGGCCATCCTGGACACCTGCAAGCGCCTGGAGCGCGTGCGGCAGGAGCGGCTGGACGAGCTCAAGCTCTTGCGCCTGGGCCAGCTCGCCGAGCGCGACGTGCAGCCCGAGGACGTGGCGGAGCTCGCGGTGAAGTTCGACCTGGAGTCGGACGCGACGTACCAGAAGTGGGCGGAGATGCCGACGGGCGGCGCGCGCGTCACCTACCTGGACGTGGAGCGGGACGGGCGCATCAGCCTGGAGAAGCTGGCCGCGGCCATCACGCCCAAGACGGTGCTCATCTCCATCATGTTCGCCAACAACGAGATCGGCGTCATCCAGCCGGTGGCGGAGATCGGCAAGCTGTGCCGTGAGAAGGGCGTCCTCTTCCACTGCGACGCGGTGCAGGGCGTGGGCAAGGTGCCCTTCGACGTGGAGGCGATGAACGTGGACCTGGCGTCCATCAGCGCCCACAAGATGTACGGCCCCAAGGGCGTGGGCGCACTGTACGTGCGCCGCAAGCCGCGCGTGCGCATCGCCCCCATGGTGGACGGCGGCGGGCACGAGCGCGGCATGCGCAGCGGCACGCTCAACGTGGCCTCCATCGTCGGCTTCGGCGCGGCGGCGGAAGTGGCGAAGCAGGACCTGCCGGCGGAAGCCGCGCGCCTGTTCCGCCTGCGCGAGCGGCTGCGCACCGGCATCATGGAGCAGTTGGACTTGACGGTGGTGAATGGCAGCCTGGAGCACCGCATGCCGGGCAGCCTCAACATCTCCTTCTCCTACGTGGAAGGAGAGGCGCTGATGATGTCCATCAAGGACGTCGCGGTGTCGTCCGGGTCCGCGTGCACCTCCGCCTCCCTGGAGCCCTCCTACGTGCTGCGCGCCCTGGGCGTGGAGGAGGACATGGCCCACAGCTCCATCCGCTTCGGCCTGGGCCGCTTCAACACCGAGGAGGAGGTGGACTTCGTCATCCGCCTCGTGGTGGACAAAGTCCGCAAGTTGCGAGACATGAGCCCCCTGTACGAGATGGCCAAGGAAGGCATCGACCTGAAGAGCATCGAGTGGACGGCGCACTAGCCGCGCAGGTTTTTCCACCGACACGGATTCCAACCGGGCACGGGAGCCCCCGCCCGCCCGGCAGCGCATCGGTTGCCCCCCTGGCGCATCAGTTCAAGCGTTGTGTGAAGGAGCGTTACGCATGGCTTACAGCGAGAAGGTCATCGAGCACTACGAGAACCCCCGCAACGTGGGGACGCTCGACAAGAACGACCCGAACGTGGGCACCGGCCTCGTGGGCGCCCCCGCCTGCGGCGACGTGATGCGCCTCCAGTTGAAGATCAGCGATTCGGGCGTCATCGAGGATGCGCGCTTCAAGACCTTCGGCTGCGGCTCCGCCATCGCGTCCAGCTCGCTCGTCACCGAGTGGGTGAAGGGCAAGACGGTCGACCAGGCGATGACCATCTCCAACAAGGACGTGGCGCGGGAGCTGGCGCTGCCCCCCGTGAAGATCCACTGCTCCGTGCTGGCCGAGGACGCCATCAAGGCGGCCATCGAGGACTTCAAGAAGAAGCGCGCGGCACGGCAGTCGTAGTTGGCGGCTCTCGACGCACGCTGCACCTTTCAGGAAGCGAGGACGACCCCATGAACGAGCAGGCCCAGACGACCCAGGCCCCTCAGACGCCCCCCAAGCCGGCGCCCAAGGGCATTGGCCTGGCGGACAGCGCGGTGGAGCGCCTCAAGGTGCTGCTGGCGGAGCGCCAGACGCCGGAGGCAGGGTTGCGCATCGCCGTGAAGGGCGGTGGCTGCTCCGGCCTCCAGTACTCCATGGAGTGGTCGGAGAAGTCCCGCGAGCGCGACAAGGTGTTCGAGAAGGACGGCGTGCGCGTCTTCGTGGATCCGAAGAGCTACCTGTACCTCATCGGCACGGAGCTGGTGTTCGAGCAGACGCTGATGGCCTCTGGCTTCAAGTTGAACAACCCGAACGTGAAGGCCGCCTGCGGCTGCGGAGAGAGCTTCTCCGTCTGACGTGACGCGCGGTCCACCCGCCCGCCCCGTCGGTCAGGGAGCGGGTACCAGGGGTCCGGCCCGGTGCCGGGCCCCTTTTTCGTTTCGCCCCCCATGAGGATTCCCCCACCGTGAGGACCCACTTCGACGTGTTCGGGCTGCCCCGCTCCCACGCCGTGGACGTGCCGGCCCTGGAGAAGCAGTTCCGGGAGCTGTCGCTCCAGCTTCACCCGGACCGCGTCGCCCAGGGCAATGCCCGCGAGCGGCTCCAGGCCCTGGAGGGCACCACCGCCCTCAACGAGGCCTACAAGACGCTCAAGGACCCGGTCCGCCGCGCCTTCTACCTGCTCAAGCTCCACGGCATCGACCTGGACCGGGAGGACGCAGGCGCACAGAAGGACATGCCCCTGGCGTTCCTGGAGGAGGTCATGACCCTGCGCGAGGACCTGGACGACACCATCGCGGCGAAGGACCTGCCGAAGGCCCAGGCCATGGCGAAGGACGTCGCGGCGAGGAAGCAGGCGGCGCTCGCGGAGGCCGTGTCCGCACTCCAGTCACTGGAGGGAGCGGGCGATTCACAGGACGGGATTAGAAAGGCATCGCACGCGCTGGGGCGGGTGCGCTACTTCACGCGCTTCCTCGAGCAGGTGGACGCGTTCGAGGAGGAGGTGCTCGCGTGAGCAACAACGGCTTTATGCAGATCCACGACCCGCTGAAGCCCAAGGGGCACGTGGTGGGCATCGACCTGGGGACCACCCACTCACTGGTGGCGTCCGTGTCCCAGGGCAAGCCCCGCTGCGTCCCGGTGGACGACGGGGATTCGCTCCTGCTGCCCTCCGTGGTGCACTACGGCAAGGACGGCGGCGTGGTGGTGGGCGCGCGTGCGCGACTGCTCGCGGCCGACGCCCCCACGGACACCATCGTGTCGGTGAAGCGCTTCATGGGCCGGGGCCCGGATGACGCGGAGACGCGCAAGCTGGGGGCCTACCGCTTCGTTCCCGGCTCGCAGGTGGTGCGCTTCGACGTGGCCGGCGGCCAGCCGGTGACGCCCATTGAAGTCTCCGGCGAGATCCTCCGCGCCCTGAAGCGCCGCGCGGAGGCGCACTTCTCCGGCAAGGTGGAGCAGGCCGTCATCACCGTGCCCGCCTACTTCGACGATGCCCAGCGGCAGGCCACCCGGGACGCGGGGAAGCTCGCGGGCCTGGAGGTGCTGCGGCTGCTCAACGAGCCCACCGCGGCGGCCCTGGCCTACGGCCTGGACAAGGGCAGCCAGGGCATGTTCGCCGTCTATGACCTGGGCGGCGGCACCTTCGACATCTCCATCCTCAAGCTGGAGGACGGCGTCTTCGAGGTGAAGTCCACCGGCGGCGATTCGGCCCTGGGCGGCGACGACTTCGACCGCGCCATCGCGGAGCGCGTGCTCCAAGCGATGGGCGCTGCCTCCCCCACCCCTTCGCAGGTCGCTGAGACGATGGCGGCGGCGCGCAGGGCGAAGGAAGCGCTGACGGACGTGGCGGAGGTGACGCTCAGCGTGGGCGGACACTCGCAGCCCGTCACCCGCGCGGACTTCGAGGCGTGGATCCAGCCGCTCGTGCAGAAGACGGGCATGGTGTGCCGCCGGGCATTGAAGGACGCGGGCGTGGGGGCCGGGGAGCTGGACGGCGTCATCCTGGTGGGCGGCTCCACGCGCGTGCCGGCGGTGCGCCGCTTCGTCGCGGAGCTGTTCGGCCGCGAGCCCCTGGGCGACATCGATCCGGATCAGGTCGTCGCGCTGGGCGCGGCGGTGCAGGCGAGCCTTCTCACCGACGGCAACCGCCAGGACGAGGTGCTGCTGCTGGACGTGCTGCCCCTGTCGCTGGGCTTGGAGACGATGGGCGGCATCGCGGAGAAGCTGATCCAGCGCAACTCCACCATCCCCACGGCGGCGGCGCAGGTGTTCACCACGTTCAAGGACGGCCAGACGGGCCTGGACGTGCACGTGGTGCAGGGCGAGCGGGAGCTGGTGCAGGACAACCGCAGCCTCGCGCGCTTCACCCTCTCCGGCATCCCGCCCATGGCGGCGGGGATGGCCCGGGTGGAGGTGCGCTTCCAGGTGGACGCGGATGGCATCCTGTCCGTCACCGCGAAGGAGCAGAGCACCGGCGTCGCGCAGACCATCACCGTGAAGCCCAGCCACGGCCTGTCGGATGAGGAGATTGAGCAGATGCTGCTCGACTCCATCGACTACGCCGAGGACGACATCCAGGCCCGCCAGGTGCGCGAACAGCAGGTGGAGGCCGAGCGCGTCCTCACGGAAGCCGACCGACAGTTGCGCGAGAACGCGGCCCTGCTGGAGGCCGGCGAGCCGGAGAGCATCCAGGCCGCCATGGCCCGCGTGCGCGAGACGGCGAAGGGCAAGGACTACCTGGCCGTGAAGGAGGCCCTGCACGCGCTGGACGAGGCGTCCCGGGCCTTCATCGAACGGGTCATGAACCGCGCCATCACCCAGGTGGTGTCCGGCCATTCCGTGGAGGAGTACTGACCGTGCCCAAGGTCACCTTCAAGAGCCCCCTGGCGGAGGTCGCCGTGGACGTGCCCCCGGGCACCACCCTGCTGGACGCCGCGGAGAAGGGCGAGGCCCAGGTGGGCCATAGCTGCGGCGGCGTGTGCGGGTGCTCCACCTGCCATGTGTGGATCCGCAAGGGCTTCGACTCGCTGAGCGAGCAGCGGGACGACGAGATGGACCGCCTGGACATGGGCTTCGACGTGCGGCCCTATTCCCGCCTGTCCTGCCAGACGGAAGTGGCCAGCGAGGACGTCACGGTGGAGATCACCGAGGAGTCCCTCGTCGCCTTCATGGATGAGAACCCGGCCATCCGCCGGAAGCTCGAATCCGAAGGGAAATGGCCCCTGAAGAAGTAGGCCAAAAACGGGGCTTGACCGGGCAGAAGAGGTTCTTTATACGTCTGCCCCGTCGCAACGCCGCGCCAACCCGCCCGGGTGGTGGAATTGGTAGACACACTAGATTCAGGGTCTAGCGCCTGCAAGGGCATGGAGGTTCGAGTCCTCTCCCGGGCATGAAGTAAAGAAGGGCCCCGACCACAAGTCGGGGCCTTTTTTGTTTTCCGGCAGCAGGCCTTCGCGCGGATCAGGGCGGCGCGGGTTCCACGGCCTCATGCGCCACATGGTGCGCCGCGGCGTTGGCCAGCCGGCCCCCCTTGCGCAGGTCGCGGATGCGCAGCTTGCTGTGGTGCACGGACAGCGCGCCCACGGACACCTGGCTGAGCACGGTGCCCAGGTGGGTGAGCGTGGCGAAGGCCGCCGCCGCTTCCGGACTGGCCCCCAGGGAGCGCGCCGCCCAGCTCGTCACGAAGTAGTAGATGCCCATGCCCGCCGGGACGCCTGGCAGCGCCTGTCCCAGGGAGATGGCGCCCAGCACCACCGCGCCCGCGAAGAGCCCGCCAGGGATGCCGATGCCGTGCAGCGCGAGGCCATACGCCAGCGCGGAGGCGGACACCGGGAAGATGGAGAAGAAGAACACCTTCGCCATGCCCTTGAACGAGCGCGCGGTGCCCAGGCCCTCACCCACGTGGCTCAGGAAGCTCTCCACGCGCGGCAGGCTGTGACGCTTGTGCAGCCAGCGGCCCAGGGGCGCCGCCCAGTGGGCCAGCAGCACCACCAGCGCGACCAGCCCGATGCACAGCGAGATGGCCACCTTCAACTGCCCCTGGAAGTGGGCCATCGTCATGCCGAAGGGGCCCAGGAAGGACAGGGCCACCAGCAGCATCAGGCAGGCGAACTCCATCAGCTTGCACACGCCCACGGAGCCCAGGCCCCGGATGAAGGGCACGTGCTGCGTGCGCGCGAGCAGGAAGGCCCGCGTCACCTCGCCCAGCTTCCCCGGCAGCGCGTTGTGCACGAAGACGCCAATGCCCACCAGGTGGTAGCGCTCCTTGAACGGGATGGGCTTGCGCAGCGTGGCCTGCCACTGCACCGCCCGCAGCGGCACGAGCGACGCCTGGAGCAACATGAAGGGCACCAGCCACACCAGGTGCCCGGGCAGGTCCGCGATGAACTGGCGCAGCGGGAAGCGGGGAATCAGCAGGTCCCCTGCCCCGCTCAGGTTCCACTTGAAGAAGGCCGTGGACAGCAGGAGCACGGACAGCACGAGCCCCACCACGGCGCCCAGCACCTTGAGCCACGTGCGTCCACCGGCGTTGGGAAGCCGCATGGTCCTCCCTTCGGGTTTCAATGCAGGATTCGCGGCGAGCCCGTGTCCAGGTAGGCCTCCGCCAACCGCTCGTGCAGCCGCGCGCAGTGGCTCAGGCCAGACAGGTCCACCGGCCCGTTCGCGGGCCACATCACCAGGCTGTCGGACTCCACCTTCGTGAGGCCCCCGTGCGAGCCGAACTCCCACGCGAAGCCCACCGTGCCGCCCTTCTGGACGGCCTCGCCAAAGAGCACCAGGTCGCCCGCCGTCTCCATGTGCGGCAGGCCGTGGAGGAAGTCCGCCACGGCGCGCCGGCTGTATTCGGATGACAGGGGCGCGCGGTCCAGGTCCGCCGGGCCATAGACGCCCCCGCCCATCACCACCACCGCCTCCGAACCCCGGCGCATCGCCACCATGCCGATGTCCGGATTGTCCATGGCCCGTGCGAGCACCTCCGGATACCGCGCCAGCAGCTCACGCGCCTCCAGCGGCGCGGCACGACCGCTCAGGTAGATGTGCGCGAAGTTGCCGGCCTCCACCACCACGGGCACGAAGGGCTCACGCGCGGCCGTGTCCGGCGTCGGCGCCTCGCGCCCATCCAGCAGGCCGCGTCGCACGTCGTCGCGCAACGGCGGCGTGGGGCCTTCGAAGAGCACCGCCTCCAGACGCCGGCCCTGGCGCTGCTCCAGGGGCAGGCTGTCCACGTGGCCGTGGTCGGACAGGAGGATGACGTCGTAGGGCTCCGGCGCCGCGCGGGCCACGGCGAACAGCTCCGCCAGGGACGCGTCGACACGGTGCAGCTCCTGCATCGCCAGCTCGGAGCGCGGGCCGCGCCGGTGGGCCACTTCGTCGAAGTTGCCGTACACGAGGTAGATGAGCGGCACGCCGCGCACCATGTCCACCAGGGACTTGGTGTACGCGAAGCTCCAGCCCAACCGCTGGAGGAGGATGCGGCTCAAGAGGAAGCCCTGCTCGTGGCGCCAGTCGTTGACGGAGTGCGCCCACTGACGCACCTCGCGCACGGCATGGAAGGACTCCATCCCGAACGAGCGCAGGAAGTCCCATGCGCCCCGGGTGCGCGCCGCGCCCAGGCCCTGCATCTCGTACGCGAACGAGCGCGCCATCAGCTTGAAGCTGGACAGCGTGCTCATGCACATGCGGTTGGTGGCGCCCGCGTGGAAGAGCGAGAAGTAGGTGTGCCCGCCGTCATCCAACAGGCTCGTGCGACCGTGGCCCCGCAGGCGCGCGTCGATGGCCATCGCGTCGCCCGGGGTGTTCATCTGGACCTTCCGGCCGAGCGCCCGGTCGTACCAACTGTAACCGGGCAGGTTTGGATGCTGGAGCCCGTAGAGCAAACCCGCCTGGAAGAATGGGGTAGAAGTGGGTGCGCCCCAGAAGGCGTTCTCCAGGTGATACGCGCCTGAGCGCACCAGGTGTCCGAAGAATGGCATCCGCCCCGTGACAATCGCCTCGTCCAGCAGGGCCTTGGGCACCCCGTCCAGATGCACCAGCAGGACGTTGCGCGCACGGCGCGCCGCCACGGGCGGAACTTTCGCCCCGATGCGCCGGACGAGGGTGTTCGCCCAATTCCGTGAATTCTCGCTGACGAGTTCGCTCAGACTTTCGCGCACGTTGACGGCTCCCCCATCCCGCGAGGCAAAATGGGCATTCAGGGGGACAGGAGCTTCTGGGGCCGCGATGCTCTCTTGGAGAGCAGGCGGGCAGAACGTTCACTGATCCCGGGCTGGAATCGATGCGCCCCCCTGGGGCTTCACGGGGTTTCGATGCTGGCTCCTTTCGTCTGTCTCTTCTTCCTCCTGCTGACGCTCAGCGCCGCCGCGGCCGGTCGGACCGCGCCCGGGCTCCTGCCCGTGAAGAAGACGCCGACGATGGACGGCATCGCGCTGCCCCTGGTGAGCTTCAGCTCGGATCAGGGCTTCGGCTACGGCGCGGTGGGCGGCATGTACCTGTACGCGCCCGGCAAGACGCCGTACGCGCACGCGCTGTCCGCGCAGATCTTCTTCAGCTCGCGCGGCGCCATGAATCATTACCTCCGCTACGACGGCCCGCAGTTGCTGGGACCGCTGCGGTTGGAAGGCCGGCTGGAGTACCGCAAGGAGAAGAGCAGTCCCTTCTTCGGCGCGGGCAACCTGTCCGCCCCGGACTTCCGCGGCAACGTGGACGACCAGCGCTACAACTACGACAAGGGCTCGCCGGGCCTCTGGGTCCGCCTGCGCGGCCGGCCCTTCGGTGAGACGCACCCCTTCCAGTCCTACGTGGGCTACGGGTGGCGCAACACCAGCGTGTCACCCTACGAGACGTCCATCCTCGCGCAGGAGAAGCCCATCGGCATCGAGGGCGGCACCAGCGGACAGATTCTCGCGGGCGCGCTCTGGGACACGCGCGACGACGAAGCGGATCCGACTTCCGGTGGCGTGGAGGAGGTGGCGCTGCGCGTGTCGGGCCTGGCCACCTTCAGCCGCTACCAGTACGCGGGCGTGACGCTGAGCGAGCGCCGCTACATCCGGCTGTCGCCGCGGCTGGTGTTCGCGCAGCGGCTCACGCTGGACATGCTGTTTGGCGAAGTGCCCTTCTTCGAGTGGATGACCACGGGCGGCGTCAACGTGTCCGAGGGCATTGGCGGCATGAGCAGCGTGCGCGGCATCGAGCGCAACCGCTTCGCCGGCAACGTGAAGGCCTTCAGCAATTCGGAGCTGCGCTTCCAGGCGGCGAAGATGTCCGTCCTCGGTCAGCCGCTCGCGCTGGGCGCGGTGGTGTTCCTGGACCTGGGCCGCGTGTGGCACCCGGGCGTGACGGATGGCAAGTGGCATGAGTGGCACCCGGGCATCGGCGGCGGTCTGCGCTTCTCGCGCCGCGCGGCCGTGGTGCGCATGGACTACGCGCGCTCCACCGAGACGGGCCGCCAGCGCTTCTACATCACGTTCGGTCACATGTTCTAACGGCCGACCCGAACGCGCGCAGCACCGTCTTCAGACGAGCGCGTCCACCCAGCCGCGAAGCCGTGGGTCCGCCTGCGCTTCACCGCGCACGCCGGGCTCCACGTCCAACGTCAGCGTGAGGAAGCCGCGCGACTCCAGGCCCTGGCGCAGCTCCTCGCGGGCCTTCACGTCCGGAGCGAAGAGGATGCACCCGTCCCCGCCGCCCGCGCCGGACAGCTTGCCCGCGCAGCCGTAGGACGCGGCGATGGCCAGCACCCGGCGCATGCCTTCGGTCTCCAGCGGGCCCAGCTCCAGCAGCAGCGCGTGCTGGGCCTTCACCGCGTCCGTGAAGGCGCGGAAGTCACCACCGCCCAGGCCATCCTCGATCGACTGGCCCAGCGCGTCCGAGCGCTCCACGAACGACTGACGACCCGCTTCCGCGAGCTTCGCCTCCACCTGGGCGATGAGCAGCTTCGTGGACGCGCTCTCCCCGGTGAAGGCGTAGAGCATGGCCACGCGGGGCGCGGGCATGCGCCACAGGTCCACCGGGGGCGATTCCGCGAGCGCCGCGTGGAAGCGGCCGGTGTTGGCGGCCTCCGTCAGCGCCGTCACGTCGTAGCGCCGGTAGCGCGCGAGGCCGCCCGCGAAGCTGGACGCCACGTCGCCGCCACTGCCCGTGCCGCCCTGCCCCAGCGTGTGCGCGACGAGCGCGAGCTTCAGCACGTCGAACTTCTCTTCCAGGATGAAGCGGGCGGCCTCCGCCGCGAGCACCGTCGCGGAGGCGCTGCCACCAATGCCCAGCTTGTGGCCGCCCGGCCCCAGCGCGCCCGGCGCCACCGCGACATCGAAGCCCACGCTGGGCCGTCCGTGCGCACGCAGCGCTTCGTCCAGCGTGCGCGCGACGAAGGAGAAGCCCGCCGGCACGTCGCGCTCCCACTTCACGCCCCGGGGCGTGGTGAGGCCCTGGAGCGTCCCCTCCTCCAGGCAGATGTGCACGCGCGAGTCCTGCCGCCTGCGCACGTAGGCGGCCGTGCGGGGCGCCACCGCGGCCACGCGCGAGACGCCTCCCCACAGCACGGCGTATTCGCCGGAGACGAACAGCTTGCCGGGTGCGGAGAGGGCGCGCTCCATCAGAACAGGTGCTCCGTCAGCAGCGTCGCGTCCCCGCCGGGCACGCAGCGCACCACGTCCACCGCGCCGCACGCGCGGGCCACGGCCTCCGCCGTCACCTCGTGCGCCGCGTCCGTCAGCAGCACCGGGTTGGGCCCGGCATCGAGCGTGAACCACACCGGCACGCCCTTCTTGCGCTGCTCGCGCAGGTTCTGGATGAGGCCCAGCGTGGCCGGGCTCAGGTAGCAGAGCGGCGGATCGGCCGCGAGCGACGTGCTGTGCATGCGCCATGCGTTGCGCTCACACAGCTCTCCCAGCGCCTCCAGGTCCTTCTTCGCGATGAGCTCGCGGGCGCGGGGCACCTCGGCCTCCGCGTCCTTCACCCACGCGGCGTAGTAGGGGCTCGTCTCCACCGCGCCCTTCATCCCGTCGCGCGACTTCACTTCCTTCTCTCCGCGGTCGACGATGGCCACCACCATGCGCAGGTCCGACCAGTGCCCCGCGTCGAAGCGCTGCACGGCGTAGCTGTCCTCGCCGTCCTCGCGCTCGCCGCGCATCCACTCGCAGAAGCCGCCCTGCACGCTGCGGCACGCGGAGCCGCTGCCCCGCCGCGCGAGGATGCTGGAGGCGCGGGTGTCCGACGGGAGGCCCGCCGCCGCGCGCCCCGCCACCGCCAGCGCCGCGAAGCCCGCCGCGCTGCTGGCGAGGCCCGCCGCCATGGGGAAGTCGCCGCGCGACACCACCTTCGCGGGGCCCAGGTCGCGGCCCGCCTGCACGCGCACGGCGTCCAGGAGGCGCAGCACGCGGTCGCGCTCGCTGCCCTTCGCGACGTGGCCGTGCAACTCCACCTGGTCGGACCCGGCGCCGAACTCCACGGTGGTCGTCACGTGGATGGGCGCCAGCGTGAGCGACAGGCTGGACTGGTGCGGGAGGATGAGCGCCTCGTCGCGCTTTCCCCAGTACTTCACGAGGGCGATGTTCGGATGCGCCCGGACGGTTGCTTTCATGAACGATCTCCGTGGGGCCGCGGTCCCGCCAGTTGGCTGGCGAAGCAGCGCACGCCGTCGCGCGTCAGCTTCGCGACCACGGGCCCCGGTTCGAGGAAGAGGCCGATGACAGCACCGCCGTCACCCCCTGCCCCGGTGAATTTGGCGCCCAGCGCGCCCATGCCGCGCAGCCGGTACACCATGTCTTCCAGCGCCGGAGACGACAGGCCCAGCGCGCCCAGCAGGCCCTGGTTGACGTTCATCGCGTCCCCCAGCCCCTCCAGGTCGCCAGCCTCCACCGCCTTCGATGCCTCGGTGACGAGCTTTCCCACCTGCGCGAACAGCCGACGGTAGCGCTCCGGCCACCGTGCCTGCCGCTCGCGCAGCGCGCCCACCGTCACCTTCGTGGGACTGCGCGCTCCCGCCAGCGCCACCACCACCGACAGCGCGCGCGGACTCTTCACCTCGCGCGCCCGGCCGACGACGCCCGCGGGGCTTTGCACCCGGCGGTAGAGGATGAGCTTCTCCTCCGCGCTGGTGGTGTGGTCCACGCCGGACGGCGTGCCGTGGAACTCCTGCTCCATCTCCCACGCGAGAATCGCCGTCGCCTTCGGCGTGGGCACCTGTCCCGAGGCCTGAAGCAGTACGCGCGACAGGGCCACCGCCAGCGCCGCCGAGCTGCCCAGCCCCGCGGACAGGGGCAGTTGAGGCTCCAGCGTCACCTTCACCTTGGGCTCGCCCACCAACCGGGCCGCCCTCGCGAACGCCTTGCGCATCAGCCGCTTCTGCGCGGCGTCCGCCGTCACCGGCACATCGAGCTGGCAGGAGCGCGCGGGCACGCCGCGCGCCGTCACGCCGAAGCTCAGGGGTCCGGCGAGCGCGGGGTAGCCGTACACCACGCTGTGCTCGCCCAGCAGGATGACCTTGCCGGCACCGAAGGCGACCAGGGGATTCGTCGAGGCAGTCATGGCACCGGACACTGGACAAGGAAGAGGGGCGGGCACTTTACCAAGCGCACCGCCCCGCCAGGGTCCCCGCGAACAGGCGCGGGGGAGGAATCAGCCGTTGGTGATGGTGACCGCGACGGCGGGCTTCTCCAGAATCAGGCTCGCCAGGATCTCCTTCGCCTTCTCCACCTTCACGTGGCCGGCCTTCACCAGGAGGTTGGCGACCTTCTCCACGTCGCCGCCGCGCGCACCCGCCGTCACCGCGACGCTGCGGGCGTGCATGGCCATGTGGCCCTTCTGGATGCCCACCGAACCCAGGGCCCGGAGCGCCGCGAAGTTCTGCGCGAGCCCCACCGCCGCGAACACCATGGACAGCTCGCGCACGCCCGACACGCGCAGCAGCTTGAGCGCCACCTGCACGCCCGGGTGCACCTTGATGGGACCGCCCACCGTGCCCAGCGCGAGCGGCAATTCGATGCGGCCCACGAGGTGCCCCTCCTCCAGGTACCAGGTGGACAGCGGCCGGTACTGGCCCCCGCGGCAGGCGAACGCGTGCGCGCCCGCTTCGATGGAGCGCCAGTCCTGACCGGTGGCGATGGCCACCGCGTCGATGCCGTTCATCACGCCCTTGTTGTGCGTGGCGGCGCGGTACGGATCCGCTTCCGCGAAGCGGCTCGCCTGGGCGATGCCCTCCGCGATGGTCTCTCCCGGCAGGTCGAAGTCCGCCAGCATCGACAGCGGGATGCGGCAGGTGGCGCGCGCGAGCCTCTTGTCCGACAGGTTGGACAGGATGCGCAGATACACCCGGCCGCCCGTCACCTGCTCAATCAGCGGCGCCACGCCCTCGGCGACCGTGTTGATGAGGTTCGCGCCCATCGCCTCCTGCGTGTCGATGAGGATGTGGACGATGAGCAGCGGCTCGCCGCGCGGACCCTCCGGCGCGGGCAAGAGGCGCACCTCCACGTCCCGGGCGCCACCGCCACGGGCGACCATCGCCGGGTGGAAGCTGTTCGCCAGGGCGAGGATCTCCTCCTTCGCGTCCAGGATGCGCTCGGAGGCCAGGGTGGGGTCGCCGTAGTTCGACACCTGCACCTGGCCGATCATCATCGACTCGTCGGCCTCCGCGACGAAGCCGCCGGACTCGCGGACGATCTTCGACGCGAACGACACCGCCGCCACGACGGAGGGCTCCTCCACCGCCATGGGCACGATGTAGTCGCGCCCGTTGACGTTGAGGTTGAGCCCCAGTCCCAGCGGCAGGGAGAAGATGCCCACCGCGTTTTCAATCATCTGATTGGCGAGGACCGGCTCCAGCGTGCCCACACCGCGGAGCTGCTCCAGCTCCTCGTCCGACAACCGGAACATGCGTCCGATCTGAGCGAGGCGCTCTTCCATCGGCAGCTTGTGGAATCCGGAGAGCCGGGATGTGACGGTGTCAGACATGTTGTTCCTTCCCAACCTGGGAGCCGCCCTGCTTCACAGGGCCGCCAACCAATCCTTCAGAGCTCCGGACACCACGCGCGGACGCTGCCGCAACTCCGCGACGTTCCGACTTCCCGTCAGCACCAGCGCCTGCCGCAGGGCCGTCAGGATGACCTTCAATGCCTCTTCCGCCGCCGCGAGGCCGCCCTGCTGCTGGGCCCGGAACAACGGGAGCGCCATGCCCGCGAGGTCCGCGCCCAGCGCGAGCACCTTCGCGCAATCCAAACCACCCCGCACCCCGCCGCTGGCGACGAGCCGCACGTCGGGCCCCACCGCCTTGCGCACGCTGGCGATGGCCGCCGCGGTGGGGATGCCCCAGCCGCTGAACTCCGCGCCCACCTGCGCCTGCGGCCCGGTCGCGCGAAGCTGCTCCACGCGCACCCACGACGTGCCGCCCAGCCCGGAGACATCCACGTTGCGCACGCCCAGCTCCACCAGCCGCCGCGCCACGTCCGGGCCGATGCCGCACCCGGTCTCCTTCACCAGCAGCCGGTCGCCAAAGGCCCGCGCCAGCTCCTCCACCACGCGGTAGCCGCCCCGGAAGTCGCGGTCGCCTTCGGGCTGCGTCAGCTCCTGGCCGGCGTTCAGGTGCAGCGCCATGCCGTCCGCGCCAATGGCGTCCGACAGCCGCCGCACGCCGTCCACGCCCAGGCCAATGGCCTGGTACAGCCCGATGTTGCCGATGAGCGCCACCGTGGGCGCCACGTCGCGCACCGCGTACGAGGCCGTGCGCGAGGCGTCCTCCGCCATCGCGCGCTGGCTGCCGACCCCGAAGGCCAGCCCGTGCCGCTCGGCGAGCAGCGCCAGCTCGCGGTTGACGGCTCCCGCGCGCTCGGTGCCACCCGTCATGCCGGTGACGAGCAGGGGCGCCCGCAGCGCCTTGCCCATGAACGGCGTGCCCAGGTCGACTTCGTCCGCCGCCAGCTCCGGCATGGCGCAGTGGATGAGGTGGACGTGCTCCAGCAGCGTCGAGTTCTGCGCGGGCTCCACGTCGCCGGTGGCGCACAGGTCGAGGTGGGCATCCTTGCGCCTGGCTGTCGTCTCGTCGCCCATGTCCCGGAAAGCCGCCCGCTCTGTCGTTGCAAAAAACGTGTAATTCCGTTGGATTCCTAGCAAGTGGCGGGGCCGGGGTGCAAGCCAAAGGACCCGAGCGGTCGCACTCGGGGCGCGGATGGACGGCACGGCTTCTGGACGGTATGAGCCCGTCCCGTGAACGCGCCGGAGAACAGGGTCGTCGTCTTCCTGCACAGTGGCGAATACGACCGCGTGCACCAGGGCCTGTCCATCGCGGCGGCGGCGGTGGCGTCCGGGCGGCGCGCGGAAGTGTACCTGTTCTGGTGGGCACTGGAGCGTTTCCTGCTGGACCGCCTGGACGAGCCGGACTTCACCGGCCGTGAGGACATCAGCGACCGCTTCGAGAAGCGCCGCATGCCCACGCTGCGCGCCCTGCTGGAGCACATCCGCGAGACGGGGCTCGCGACGGTGGCCGGCTGCACGGGCTCGCTCGGCGCCCTGGGGGGCGAGCCGAAGGCGGGCGACAGCGGCGTCGACATCTGGCTGGGCTGGAGCGCCATCCTCCAGCGTACGGCGGGCGTGACGGATCGTTTCTACCTGTGAGGAAATCCCGTCGCGGAAGCAGGACGGACGCCGGGGCAGCCCGGCCCCCTCTTCATTGACGCCTCCCCGCGCCTGCTTACGTTTCCTGGGTCCCCAGCGGTTGACCGGGACGAAAGGCACGGAACGAGGACCATGGCGCAGCGTGACCCCCACATGACATCCCGAGGACCGGCCGCACCGGCGCTCAAGGGCGGCGGGTGGCACCGGCTGGGCAACGCCTTGAAGACGACCGTCCTGCTGGCCGGGTTGACGGCGCTGGTGCTCGTCATCGGCCAGCGGCTGGGCGGCGCGCAGGGGCTCGCGATGGCGGGCTTCTTCGCGGTGGTGATGAACTTCGGCTCGTACTGGTTCAGCGACCGCATCGCGCTGGCCATCCACGGCGCGCAGCCGCTCCCCTACGAGCAGGCGCCCTGGCTGCACGAGATGGTGGAGCGCCTGTCCGCCCGCGCGGGCATGCCGAAGCCGAAGGTGTACCTGCTGCCCACCCGGCAGCCCAACGCGTTCGCCACGGGCAGAAACCCCAGCCACGCGGCGGTGGCGGTGACGGCGGGCATCGTGGACATCCTGGACCGGCGCGAGCTGGAAGGGGTGCTGGCGCACGAGATTGGCCACGTGCGCAACCGGGACACGCTCATCGGCACGGTGGCGGCGACGCTCGCGGGCGTCATCAGCTACGCGGCGCAGATGCTCTTCTGGTTCGGCGGGAGCATGCTCAGCCGCGGTGACGACGAAGAGGGCGGTGGCGTGGCCGGCGCGCTGTCCAACCTGGGCCTGCTGCTGGTGGCGCCCATCGCGGCCACGCTGCTGCAACTGGCGGTGAGCCGCTCGCGCGAGTACGGCGCGGACGCCACGGGCGCGGAGCTGTGCGGGGATCCGGATGCGCTGGCGAGCGCCCTTTTGAAGATGGAGAACGCCGCGCAGGCCATGCCCTATGACAGGGCCCCCGCCACGTCGCACCTGTTCATCGTCAACCCGCTGCACCACGGCGGGGTGATGTCGCTGTTCTCCACGCACCCGCCCATTCCGGAGCGCGTGCGCCGGCTGCGCGAGATGAGCGCGCGCCGGGGCGGTGGAGCGCGGGCGCGTGGCGGCTGGGAGTACGCGTACTAGCGGGATGAAGCAGGGGCGCCCGGCGGCGTGTCGAAGAAGTCCGCCGGGTGCTCCAGCAGCTCTCGCAGCGTGTTGGCGATGACGCCCGCGTGGTAGCCGTCGATGAAGCGGTGGTCGAAGGACGCGTTGAGGCTCATCACGCGGCCGGGCACCACCCTGCCCTCCTCCACCACCGCCACCTCCCGCACCGCGCCGGGCGCGATGAAGATGGGCACGCGGGTGAACGGCGCGAGCGGCAGGTACGCCGTGTCCAGGCCCAGGGTGCCCGCGTCCACCACCACCGCGGAGCCGAATGGATCCTTCGGCAGCCCCAGCCAGTCCGGATCCACGTTCAGCGAATACGACAGGAACGACATCAGTCCGGTGAAGCGGTGGAGCAAGAGCGGCGGAACGCGCTTCAGGAGGCCCCGGCCCTTCTCCAGCGCGGCGTCACGGCCTTCGCGCGCCCGCGCCACCGCAGCGTCCAGTTCCTGCGCGACGGCGTGCAGGCCCTTTTGATCCACGTCCTCGATGCGCGCGGGCGTGAGCCCCGGCCGGTCCGCATCCGCGTCGGACACCAGCGCGCACAGGGTGATGTGCTGGCGCAGGTAGATGCGCTGGAAGCGCAAGAGCGCGTTGGCGTCCGGGCAGCGGCGCAGCGCTTCACCCAGGGCCTTGATGACCAGGTGCAGGGGGGTGAGACGGACCCCGGTGCGCTGGTGGAGGGCGTCCAGGTACGTGAGCGCCGCGTCCATGCGCACCGTCAGCGTGCCGTAGACGGTGGGGTCGTACGCGGTCGTCCAGCTCCCGATGGCGAGCTTGCGGAAGCTCGACACGTCCTGCTTCGGCTTCAGCTCCAGGTGCGCCATGGGCTTGCTTGGACTCCCGTGAGGACGGCTGCGAACCCCCTGTTTACGGATTCGCCGGGGCGGGCGCCAGACCGGACCTGGAAAGGCCAGCGCACGGCAGGCGGGGCTCCGAGGCCCGGCCGGTGCGGCAGGAGCCCGGGGGTGTGTCTGCCAGTGAAGCCTTGACGCGCCATGTCCCGGCGGTAGGCTGCCCCGCTTTTTGCATCCTTCTGTGGAGGTTGTTCCCTTGGTCGTTGCTCTCATCTTGGTATCGATCGGTTTCGCCGTGACGCTCGGCCTGCTCCTCTTCGGAGACAAGGGCGGCGCTTCAGGCGGTACCGCGAACCGTCCGTCGGTCTCATCGCCCTCGTTCCGTGGGGAGCTGGAGTCGGAGACCAAGGCTCGCGCCAAGGCGGAGTCGGAGGTCCAGCGCAAGCAGAAGGAACTGGACGAACAGCGCGCGCAGCTCCAGGAGGTCAAGGAGCAGCTCAAGCAGACGAAGCGCAAGCTCTTCGACCAGAAGGAAGGCGACAAGGGCGCGCAGGACCTGGTGAAGGCCCGCGCCGAGGTGGAGCGCAACGCCAGCATCCAGCTCGCGCAGACGCGCGAGGAGCTGTCGCACGCCCTGACGGAGAACGCCAAGCTGCGCGCCGAGGCCGACTCGCGCGGTGGCAACCGCCGCCGTGAAGCCCCCGCCCCCGTGCAGGCCGTGACGTCCACGCCCGCCCCTGTCGCGGCCGCTCCCGCGTCCACGGACCAGATCGCCGCGCCCGCGAGCGAGCCCGTGGTGAGCGCGGCGGTGTCGGTGCCGTCCACGCCGGTGGCCCCGGCCGAGCCCGTGCGCCGCTACCGCGAGCTGAACGACGCGGACCGCGAGAAGATGGACCGGCTGGAGACCGCGGCGAACAAGGACCGCGCGCGCGCCGTGGAGCTGGAGAAGGAGCTGCGCCGCATCAAGGGCCGCACCGATACCCAGGCCCGCATCCTCGCCGTGACGAAGTCCGAGGCCGACCTGGGCAAGGACAAGTACAAGGCCCTGGAGAAGCGCCTGAACCGCACGCTGTTGGAGCGCGACCTGCTTCGCCGGGCCATCAAGGACCTGGAGAAGAAGACGGGCATGCTCGCCGACCGCACGGAGCTGACGCCGGACGAGGTCGCCGCCAGCGACCAGCGCAGCGACGAGGTTGCACGCGCCCGCGCCGAAGCGGAGGCCCGCGCCGCCGCCCCGGCCACGCCGACCGAGGCCGCTCCCGTGGAGACCGCCGCGCCGGCCGCCTCCACCGAGGGCGAGGCGAAGCCTTCCGAGGCTCCGCCGTCCAACGCCTGAGTGAAGTAACGGCTTGAAGCACCGAGGCCCCGCTTCCCTTTACCGGGATGCGGGGCCTTCGTGTTTCAGCGGAACGCATCCACGATGTAGACGCCTGCGCTCGAGAACTCGAGGATGGCCGTTCCCGGCTTGGAGTCAGGTCGTTTCCGGAGCTGTCCCTTTGACAGCCTGGCCACCGCGCAGAGGGGAATCCTGTCTCCCCCATCCGGAGGCTGAGCCTCGTAGTACCGGATGACCACCTGCGGACCGCCCGTCCATACCCGACCGTACAGCCGCGTAGGCCCCCTGAGAGGCCCCAGGTTGGTATTCAGGACGCTCTCCACGGGCCCATCGTAGAGCGTGATGGGACTCATATCGTCCTGATTGAAGTCGAGTTCTATCTGCGCGCTGTCGCCGACGTTCAAGCGAAGGAGTCGCATCACGCGCAGCGTGGCGTCCGGGCAGTCCTCGTACTCCGGAGTGCCATCCGCGCGCAGCCCCACACCCCGTCGAGTCGTGGTGCACCCCAGCGCCAGTGCCAGCACAAGGATAACGGAGGCCCACGGGCGCGGTGCATTCATGTCAGATGGACTTACTCCTTGAAGAGGCGCCATTCCAGGACGAGGTAGGCCTGCGACAGACCATCGGCGCGGAACAACTCCAGCGCCAGTTGTTCCAAGCCTTGAGGTGATTGGAAGACGCTGTCGTCCGCGACGACGGCGATACGGCCCGTGGCACCTGGAGCAATTTCATCCTGCTTCATGCGCAAGGCAAACGGGCGAGACTCCCCACTCGAAACCGTAGACAGCCGAGCTTCCTTCAGGCTCCAGGGATTTTTTGCATCGTGGTTGGTGACAGAGAACAGCACCGCAACCTTCGGAACTGTTGTGCTCGTGAGAACCTCGACCACGATATTCGCGCCCTCTTCCTTGAGGGCCCAGCGCCGTCGATTCGTGAAAGGGGTCTGCGTGATGTCTCCGTTGACCACGAGCGCGGCGAGCGCATGGTCCGAAGAGCGTTCCTCCTGGCGCAGGCGCGCGATCTCCTCTCCCAGCACACGCTGCTGTTTGAGCGAATCCATCAGCGTCGAGTACATGGCCTCGTAGCGCTGACGGTCCTCGAACACGTTCACCTGTTGGTCCAGTTCGGCCCGCCGGCCCTGTCCAGGAGCCTTCAGGAGGAGCGGGATCTCCCTTCCGTTCGTGAGCGTCACGAGCAGGGGCACTCCTTCGTCCTCCGCCAGGTCCCTGATCGGTTCCACGACCACCTTGCGGCCACCCACCAGTAGCGGCTCGAAACGGCCCTCCCAGGCCAGCATGCGGGTCTTCGAAGCATCCACAGGCGCCTCGAAGCGCAGGACGGTGGCGACCGCGCCCTTCACGTAGACGCTCGGCGTGAAGTCCTCGGGGTGCTCCGACAACAGCACCGTGCGGACCGCGGGCTCCCGCGCTTCCACCGCCGCGCTCAAGAGGAGCACGGCCAGGGCAAACCGGGCAGGTAGGCAGGTCACCATAGGACCTGGACGCTAACAGTCCGCCTGGAGCGTGCCCACTTCAGTCGCGCGGCGGCGGCATCAGCACCAGGGCCTCGATGGGCGCCCGGGGTTCGCCGCTGGTGTCGTCCACGCCGCCCACCACCAGCACCGATCCATCCGCGAGCGCCGTGCACGAAAGCCCCGCGCGCGGCTGCGGCAACAGCGGCAGACCCAGCACGCTGGGTTGGGCGTCCTTCGCCGGAATGATCAGCTCCGCCCAGGCGGTGGCGCGCGGCGTACCGGATTCGGTCCCCTGCCCGCCCAGCACCACCACCCGCCCATCCGGAAGCGACACCGCGCACGCATGGCTCCGGGGCAACAGCGCCGGTCCCGCGCTCACCCGGAGCGCACTCTCCAACACCTCGGAGGAGCCCACGGCGCGCGCTCCTTTCACCGGATCCACGCCGTCGAAGCCGCCGATCAACAGCGGGAGGGGGCCGTCTTCTGCCCGACCGAGCATCGCCACGGAAGCGCCCACCCTGGGAACCTGGAGCCGTGGTGGCACCGGCAACAACCACACGAACGTGTCTCCGTCGAACACGGAGGACAGGACGTCCGCCTCGGGCCTCACCTCATCCGAGCCTCCCGCGACCAGAATCGTACGGCCGCCCTCCAGCACCGCCAGCGTCGCGTCCACGCGGCGCAATTCACCCATCCCGTCGAAGAAGCGCCCGGAGGACGCATCGAAGCCCTCTAGCGCGAACACCCCACTCCCATCCGCCGCACGCCCACCCGCCAGCAGCACATGCCCTTCCGCATCCACCGCGGCCGCGTGCTGGTAGCGCGCGAACTTCGGCGCCAATGCGGTCGCCTCGCCCGCCGCCACGTCCACGACGCGGGCCGTGCGCTGCATCGACAGCAGGTCCAGCGCCTCCGCCCCCCCCACGAGCAGCACCTTGCCGTCCGGCAGCAGCGACGCCGTGTGGAAGGCCCGTGCACCCACGTCCGGCCCGGGGCTGAACATTCCCTCCCTCGGGTCGAACACCTCCGTCGTCCCCGACACCAGCCGCGCTCCATCCCTCTCGGGCGCATAGCCTCCGGCGAGCAGCACCCGTCCGTCCTGCAACAGCGTCGCCGTGTGCCCCGCCCTCGCCTCGCGCGGCACCGCGCACGTGTCGGGACTCACGGCCTGATTCGCCGGCGCGAACTCCCCCAACCTGCGCAGGAACACCCGCACCGACGTCGCCTGCCCCTCCGCGACGTCGAAGGGCGGCGTCCTGCCCAGCGACCGCAACTGGCCGCCCCGGTCCGGAGCCCCCGCGTACGCCCGCACCTCCAGCACCCGCGCGCTGCCTGGCGGAATCGCCGGGACATCCTCCGCCGTCCACCGCACCGTGGACACCCGCTCCCGGGGCGCATCCATCCCCGGCCCGCTGACGCGGAAGCGCAGGTGCGTCACCCCTTCCAGTGGCGGAATGCCGGCACAGGAGGCCGTGACGAGGTGCAAGGAGGCGGTGACCTCCTTCGCGCCACAGCCGGCGGACAGGGCCAGCAGGGCGGCCAGGAGCATGGAGCGGACAGGGCGCGGAGACATGCGGCGGACGCTACCAGCCCGCTTCCGGCCTCGAAGGACGAAGTCTGGACGCCCGGCGAGGGCGGAAGCAGGCGGGCCGGCGGGGATTGCGCTGTAATGCGCCCGCCCCAGGACGTATGTCCTGTCCCCTCCCGAATGAAGCTCTCGCTCGCCACCCGCATCTTCCTGGGCTACGCGCTGGTGCTCCTGACGTTCGGGACGGTGTCCCTGTTCAGCGTGGCGGAGCTGCACCGCAACCGGCTGGAGATCCGCCTCGTCAGCCAGGGCTACCTCCAGCTGTCCCAGGACGCCGCCGCGCTGGAGACCTTCCAGACCAGCCAGGAGAAGGACACCGAGCGCGTGCTGGAGCAGAACAGCGTGGAGACGCGCCGCGCGCTCATCCGGCTCGCGAGCCTCTACTACTCGCCCCAGATGGCCCAGCGCCTGGAGGCCGCCCGCGCCAAGGCCCGCGAGGTGCTCACCTTCGCCCCCGAGGGGGAGGTCCCCTTCGTCATGGAGCTGGACTCCCGCTTCGGCGAGCTGTCGAAGAACTCCCAGGCCTACGGCCACGCGGTGGAGGCCGTGTTCGCCGCGCTCGCGTCCGAATCCCCCAGCGGCGACGAGGTGGCGCGCGCCACCTCCGAGCTGCGCCAGTTGGAAGCCGCCATCGGCCGCGAGCTGCGCGTGCTGCGCGCCACGCTGGGCAACCGCATCCGAGAGCGCGTGGACGGCGCCGAAGAGCGCGAGCGCCGCACCGGCCTCACCATCATCGCGCTGTCCATCATGGCCATTGGCGTGGGCGTGGGCGTCACCGCGTGGTCCGCCCGCACGCTGCGCCCGGTGCGCACCCTCATCGAGGGCGTGTCGCGCATTGGCAAGGGTGACTACTCCGCCCAGTTGGGCGTGCGCGGCGACGACGAGGTGGCGCTGCTCGCGCGCGAGTTCGACCAGATGGCCCGCTCGCTCCAGGCCCGCGAAGCGCAGCTCAAGTCCCAGGCCGAAGCGCTGATGCGCGCCGAACAGCTTGCCGCCGTGGGCCGCATCTCCGCGCAGATCGTCCACGAGGTGCGAAACCCGCTGTCCTCCATCGGCCTCAACGTGGAGCTGCTCCAGGACGCGGTGGCCACCGCCCGGTTCGACTCCACCGACACCGCCGTGGAGGCGCGCGAGCTGCTCTCCGCCGTCACCTCCGAGGTGGACCGCCTCACCGACGTCACCGAACAGTACCTGCGCATGGCCCGCCCCGCCCGACCGGACCTGGAGCCGGAGGACATCATTGCGGTGCTGGACGGGGTGCTCGACTTCACCCGCGAGGAGCTGGTGCGCGCGGGCGTGGAGGTGGTGCGCGACTTCGCCCCCGGCACGCCCCGGGTGCTCGCGGACCAGGGGCAGTTGCGCCAGGTGTTCTTGAACCTCCTGCGCAACAGCCGCGAAGCCATGCCCTCCGGAGGCCGGCTCACCGTGGCCACCCTGCCCTTCGAGGGCGACGTGGAGGTGTCCGTGCGCGACACCGGCAACGGCATGACCGAGGAGGTCCGCCGCCACCTCTTCGAGCCGTTTTTCACCACGAAGGAGGGGGGCACCGGCCTGGGGCTGGCGGTGAGCCAACAAATCCTCCAGGCCCACGGGGGCTCGCTCTCCTGCCAGAGTATTCCCGGCCAGGGGACGACCTTCGTGTTAAGGCTTCCCTGCGCATGAGCTTTAAACCGTTCCGGGACGTGCTGCCCTCCGGGCTGCGCGTCGTCACCGTCGAGACGCCGCACCTGCACACCGCCCTGCTGGCCGTCTACGTGCGGACTGGCAGCCGTCACGAGACGCCCGGGAACAACGGCGTCAGCCACTTCCTGGAGCACCTGTTCTTCCGGGGCAGCGAGGGCTGGCCGGACACCGTGAAGATGAACGCCGCCGTGGAGGAAGTCGGCGGCAACCTCAACGGCGCCACCACCCGCGACCACGGCTACTACTACACGCCGCTGCACCCGTCGCACCTGCGCGTGGGCATGGACGTCATCGGGGACATGCTCACCCGCCCCCGCCTCACCGACATGGAGGTCGAGCGGCAGATCATCCTGGAGGAGATGCTCGACGAGGTGGACGAAAAGGGCCGCGATATCGACCTGGACAACCTGTCCAAGCGGCTGCTGTTCCCGGACCACCCGCTGTCCTTGAAGATCGCCGGCACCAGCGACTCCGTGAAGGCCCTCACCCACGACCAGGTGCGCGAACACTTCCTGCGCCACTACGTGGCCGGCAACCTGGTCGTCACCGCCGCGGGCCGCGTGCGCCACTCGGAGGTCATGGCGCTGGCCGAGCGCGCCTTCGCCCACCTGCCCCGGGGCGAGGCCTCCACCGAAGCGCCGCCGCCCCTCATCGGGCCCGGGCCGCACTTCCACTTCGTCACGCACGATGAGTCGCAGACGGAGTTCAAGCTCACCTTCCGCGTCGTGCCGGAGCAGCACGAGGACTACCCCGCGCTGCAGATCCTCCGGCGCCTGCTGGACGATGGCCTGTCGTCGCGGCTGCCGTTCGAAATCGTGGAGAAGCGCGGGCTGGCGTACTCGGTGAGCGCCGGGCTGGACACGTACCACGACACCGGCCTGTTCGAGATCGAGGCGGCCAGCGCGCCGGAGAAGGCCTCGCAGGTGGTGGCCGAGTCGCTGCGCGTGCTCGGCGCGCTGTGCGACGAGGAAGTGGGCGCGGAGGAATTGAACCGCGCCAAGCGCCGCCACCGCATGCTGCTGGAGTTCTCCCAGGACTCACCGGGCGAATTGGCCGGGTGGTTCGGCGGCACGGAGCTGTTCCGCACGCCAGAGACCTTCAGCCACCGCGCGGACCTGGTGGACCGCCAGACGGCCGCGCAGGTGCGCGACGCGGCCCGGCGCTACTTCACCCGCGAGAACCTGCTGGTGGTCGCCGTGGGGCAGAAGAAGGGTCAGAAGGCGCTGGAGAAGGTGGTCGCGGAAGCCGCGCTGCCTTCGTCCGTCAGCGCCGTCCCCCGCGGATGATGATGGGGCCCGACGAGGCCCCCCTCTTTCGCGGGGTGGCCTTCTCGATGGCCTTGCGGATGCGCAGGTACTCGGGGTTCTGCGGCTCGCGCTGCAGGGCTTCATCGATGAGCTTCTTGCCGCGCGGAAGCTGCGTCTCGATCTGCGCGTAGATGCCCGCGAGCGCGGCCTTCTCCTCCACCGACGCCTCGCCCAGCCCCAGCAGTCGCTCCAGCGTGGCCTGGGCCTCCAGCTTCTTGCCGGCCTTCAGGTACAGCCGCCAGATGCGCGAGAGCGCGGGACCGAAGGCGGGCTCCGTCTTGAGGGCGAAGCGGTAGCTGTCCTCGGCGGCGCGCACATCCTCCTGGTCCTCCTGCACCCGGCCGCGCACGTACAGCCCTCGGGCCAGCCGGGGACGCAGTTGCAGCGCCCGGTCCACGAACTGCTGCGCGTCCGTCAGGCGGCCCTGGGCCCGGATGATGTCCGCCAGCCACGCGAGCGCTTCGGCGTTGTCCGCGTCGTCCTCCAGCAGCAGCTTGAGGGCGGCCTCGGCCTCCGCCGGGCGGCCCAGCGCCATCAGCACGCGGGCCTTCATGGCCACGACGTCCGTGGTCGCCGCGTCCTCCGGCGGCACGGACTGGAGGTCGGCCTCCGCCAGGTCGGAGAAGCCGCTCATCAGGAAGTAGCGCGCACGCAGCAGGCGCGCCGCCGTGAAGCTGGGCGAGTGCTGGAGCACGCGGTCCATCAGGTTCGCCGCGAGCAGCTCCTCGCCCTTCATGAGGAGGATCTCCGCCTCCACCGTCTTCGTCGCGGCGTCGTCCGGGTTCTCCCGGAGGGTGCGCTCCAGGGTGGTGAAGGCGTCCTCGGCGTGCCCCTGCCGGGCCTGGAGACGCGCCAGGGTCAGGATGTCGCCGGGCGTCAGCTTGCCCTCGTCCCGCAGGGCCACGAGCGTGGAGATGGCCAGGGAGGCCTGCCCCTCCCGCAGGTACAGGTCCGACAGTTGCTTCTGGATGACGGGATCGCTGCCAGGCAACAGGCCTTCCGCCTGCTTGAGCGTCAGGATGGAGGCGCCCGAGTTGCCGCTCAGCCGGTGGGCCTCCGCCAGGAGCAGCAGCGGCTCCACGCTCTCCGGGGCCGAATTGGAGGCCTTCTGGAGCGCGGCGATGGCGCGGCCGTAGTTGCCCTTGGTGAGCGCCTCGCGGCCTTCGGACAGGGAGGACTGGACCTGGGTGGCCTGCGTCTGGGCGGCTGCCGTCTCCGGGTCCTTGCAGGCAAGCGGAAGGAGCAGGACGAGCGTCCAGGGCCGGGGGAAAAATCGCGGAGGCATCACTGAGCGACAGGGTAGCGGATGTTATCCTCCTCCGTCGATGGACCCCTTCGTGCGCCGCCTCATCGAGAGGCTTCATGACCCCGGCCGTCCGCTGTCGCGAAACCGGCACTTCCACACGTTCGACACCCCCGAGGGTCGCACGGCGCTGAAGGTGTTCCGGCGGCTGCGCAGCCTCCAGCAGGACATCCTCGCCTGTCAGGCGGAAGGCCGCCGGGCCCGCATCTTCCGGCACGTCAATCCGGCCGGAGAGCACCGCATCGAGATCTGGATGGAGCGCGTGGCGGGCCGCCGCGTGTCGATGATCCAGCCCGCGGAGTACGAGCTGCTCCTGCGGCTTCCGGGCATCCGCGACGCCCTCGAAGTGCGCGAGGAAGCCGCCTGAGCTGACGGCGGTCCGGCGCTTTTCAGAACACCCAGGGCCCCAGGCCCGTGGGTGCCCCGTCACACGCCGCTCGCAGCCGCGCCTGCGCGTCCTCGTAGGACAGCCGGGCCGCATCCGCCTTCAGCTCCGGGGAGGCCCAGTCCCGCCACGAGCGCAGCACCGCGACGTGGTGACCGTCCTCCTCCTGCGCTTCGGAGAAGTGGACCAGCAGGCGCTCCTCCAGCGCTTCCCGCGCCTTGGTCCAGGGGCCTTCCTTGTCCATCTTCACGCGGCCATCGCGCTCCACGGAGGAGAGCAGCGAACGGGCTTCCAGGGACAAGCCCTGGAGCGAGGGCCGGCGGCGCCCGGGCTCCATCGCGACGCGGTAGACGGAGGCCCACAGCGTGGGATCCACGAAGGCCACCTTGCCCTCCACCAGGCGCACGGCGAGCACGTCCGGCGAGGCGCGCAGTTGGCGGCCCAGCCGGTACGCGAGCCGTCCCTTCGCATGTTCGCGCCAGCTCCCGGCGGGCCGTCCACCCATGACCTGTTCGACGAGGGACGTGGGCCCGTGGGTGGGCACCTCGGTGATGACGTGGCGCGTGCGCACCAGCTCCTCCGCGTCCCTCAACGTCCTGACCATGCGCGTGCCCCTCTCCTGGGCGCGACGGGGTGCCACGCCCATGGGAAAAACGTTCCGCGCGCGGCACGGATTCCAGGCGGCCCTGCCCGGGCAAACCTGTAGGACAGTCGGACAGGTTACGCGGAGCCGTCCTTCGCGCCCTGCGCCTGCTGCCAGTGCCCCGGGGTCGTGCCGCTCCATCGGCGGAATGCGCGGGTGAAGGCGCTGGGGTCGCTGAAGCCCAGGAGGAAGGCGATTTCGAAGTGGGGCAGCAGCCCGTCGCGCAGGAACTGGAAGGCGCGGTCGCGGCGCACGGCGTCCTCCAGGCCCGCGAACGTGACGCCCTCCTCCCGCAAGCGGCGCTGGAGCGTGCGCTCACTCACCGCGAGCCGTGACGCGACATCCGCGGGCACCAGGTCGCCCGTACGGGGCTGGGCCGCGAGCACCTCCCCCACCTGTTCGCGCCAGGAGCGGGTCTCGTGGATGCGCAGTTGCGCCAACTCCGCTTCGGCACGTGCGTGGAGCAGGTTGCCCAGTTCGATGTCCGCGTGACGGATGGGAAGCCGCGCGGCGGCCGCATCGCCTTCCACCAGGTAGGCGCTCGCGTCGTATTCGGCGGTGATGCCCAGGAAGTCCTCCACGGCGGCGGAGGCCGCATGGCGGGGGTGCGCGAAGCAGATGCGCGTGGGATTCCAGTCCTCGCCGCTGAGCAGCCGGGCGCTGGACACCAGCGTCACCAGCAGCCCCTCCGGCGGGTGCTGGAGGCGCGGGGCCCAGGCATCGAGCGGATCCAGGTGCAGCTCCACGCGCAGCGCGCGGTCCGTCTGGAGCACGCGCCACTTCGTGCGCGGGTCGAGCAGCGCGTTGATGCGGCAGTAGCGCTGGATGGAGGTGCCCAGGTCCGGGCTGTTGACGAGCACATAGCCGACGAGCCCCACGTGCGTGGGCTCCACCGCCTGCGCGAGCCGCACGGCCAGGGCTTCCGTGCCGCCCACCTGGACGAGCAGGGCCCACAGGCGCTCCAGCGCCGTGTAGGGCACCCGCACGTCCGGCCGCGCCAGCCGGTCCTCCTCCTCGCCCACGGTTTCCAGCAGGAGCGCGCGCGGGATTCCCAGTGACTCACCGACGTGGAACAGCGGACGGAAGAGGGAGGACAGGAGCGCCTGGGGACGCATCACCCGCCAGCATGGCCCAGCCGCCTTGGGACTCGCAATGCGCCCTGGCGCCCGGGGACAACGCGTTGGCGTCCTGAGACCATGCGCGCGGGCCGGCGGGGCGCGATACCTCCCGGCAGGAGGAGTCACCCGATGACCACCGCCGCCGCCACCGCTGCCCGCATTCCCACCGGCCCCCGGGGCCACCTGCTGATGGGCGTACTGCCCCAGGTGCGCCGCGACATCCTGGGCTTCCTGTCAGCCATCCATCGCGAGTACGGGGACGTGGTGAGCTACCGCCTGGGCCCCATCAAATCGCACCTCATCGCCCACCCGGACGGGGTGCGTCACGTGTTGCAGGACCACGTGAAGAACTACACGAAGGACCACCTCTCGTACCGGATGGGGAAGTGGATCACCGGCAATGGACTCCTGACGAGCCAGGGGGACTTCTGGCTCCGGCAGCGGCGGCTGGCGCAGCCCGCGTTCCACCGGCAGCGCATCGCCGGCATGGCGGCGCAGATGATCCAGTCCACGGAAGCGATGCTCCAGCGCTGGGACGCCTCCGCCGCGCAGGGCACGCCGGTGGGCATCACGGAGGAGATGATGCGGCTGTCGCTGGGCATCGTCGGTGAGGCGCTCTTCGGCACGTCCGTGGAGGACCAGACCGCTCGGGTGGGAGCGGCCTTCAACGAGCTCAGCCGGCAGATCGCCGAGCGCTTCCGGTCCTTCAACATGCTGCCGCCCGTGCTTCCCACGCGGAACGACCGGGCCTTCCGCGCGGCGCGCACCACGCTGAAGGAGACGGTGCAGGGCATCATCGCCACGCGCAGGCAGCGCCCCGAGGACACCGGCGACCTGCTCTCCATGTTGATGGCCGCGCGCGACGAGGACACGGGCACGGGCATGACGGACGCGCAGTTGGGGGACGAGGTGCTGACGATGCTCCTCGCGGGCCACGAGACGACGGCCACGACGCTGAGCTGGGTCTTTGGACTGCTGGCGAAACACCCCGACGTCGAGGCCCGGCTGCACGCGGAGGTGGATGCGGTCCTCGCGGGCCGTGCGCCCACGGTGGAGGACGTGCCGAAGCTTGGGTACACGCGGCAGGTGGTGGAGGAGGCGATGCGGCTGTACCCGGCGGCGGTCATCTTCAGCCGCACCGTGATGGAGGACGACGTCATCGGCGGCTTCAAGATTCCGAAGGGCACCGCGGTGGACGTGAGCCCCTACGTCACGCACCGCCATCCGGACTTCTGGGAGGAGCCGGACCTCTTCCGTCCGGAGCGCTTCGCCCCGGAGGCCGCCGCGAAACGGCACCGCTTCGCCTGGTTCCCGTTCAGCGGTGGGCCGCGCCAGTGCATCGGCAACAGCTTCGCGATGATGGAGTCACAGCTCGTGCTCGCCACCGTCGCGCAGCGCTACCAACTGCGCGAGGCGCCTGGATTCACGTTGCAGCCGGAGTCGCACCTGTCGCTGCGGCCCTTCGGCGGACTGCCCATGCATCTGGAGCGGCGGAGCCCTGTCGCCCGCTCCTGAGGATTCAGGGAGGAACGACGGACGCGCGCTGCACCTGGGACACTCCGGGCAGCGTGGGCGCGGGGTTGAGCGCCTGGATGAGCATCGCGCGCAGGGCCTGCGTGAGGTCCTCGCCCGGAGCAATCGCTCCAGCGGGCGCGCCCAGCAACGGATTGGGAATCTCCGTCCCCACCACCACGATGGGGATGCGGACCTCCCACGCCAGGTAGTGCGCCAGCTTCACCGCCGGCTCCGAGGAGTCCATCAACAACGCACCGATGGCGCCCGCGCTGAACGGACGCCACAGCGGACGCGCGGCCTCGGCGGGCGGCAGCACGCAGAAGTCCACGTTGAGCACGTCACTGAGCTCCAGCCGCCCCAGCGTCCCGAAGCCGCTCTTCACCGCCGTCGGATCCGCCGACAGCGCCTCCAGCCCCGGCACCCTCGCCAGGATGCGCCGCGCCGCGGACGAACCGCTGCCGCACACGAACACCTTCGCCGTGGCCACCCGCGCGGGGGCTCGCGTGCGCAACAGGCGGCCACGCAACGCGTGCACCTCCGCCGCGCCGATGAGGTCTCCCGCGCCCAGGTTCTGGCCTTCGCTCTCCGTCGGCCGCGCCACGCCCTTCTGGAGCAGCGTGGACAGCACGCCCAGCACCTCCATGTCCGTGGCGGGCGCCAGGTCCAGCACCTCACCCAGGGCTCGCGGCTGGCGCAGCAGTTCCATCACCTGCGCCGTCACCGGGTGCTGCGCTTCGGACAGGTCCACCTCCGGCGCCAGCATCAGCCGGGTGTGGCGCGGCGGCAGGTTCGGCAAGAGCCGGTTCACTTCATCCGACTGCCGCATGCCTTCGAGCAGCGCGTCGTCCATCGCGCGATTGATGCGCGGCCGGGCGGAGTTCGTGCCGGGCGTGAACGTGAAGTTGCCTTCCGTCCACGACAGCAGCCGGAACAGCGCCTTCTCCCCTTCCACCCTCCCGAGCCGCGCGTTCACCGTGCGTCCGTCGGAGACGGTGATCTCCCCGCGCTCCGAACCGCGCTCCAGCGACAGCCGGCCGTTGCGCTTGTTCATGCCCAAAATCTGCATGAGGTCCGGGATGCTGAGCTGGCTGAGCGACCCTTCGATTTCCTGCTGCTCGCTCTTGAGGTCCTTGGCCGCTTCGTTGCGCCGGAAGATGTGCTCGATGCGGCTGAGCACCTCGTCCAGGTTGAAGGGCTTGCGCAGCATGCCGTCGCGCGGGCCCCGCGCCCGGTCCGTGTCCAGGCTGGACGTGGTGAGCACCACCGGGATGTCTTCGGTGCGCGGGTTGGTGCGCAGAATCTGCACGAACGTGCGCGCGTCCAGGAGCCGGCACGCCTCATCGAAGAGCGTCAGGTCCGGGTGCCGCAGCACCGCGACCTCCAGCGCCCGCGAGCCATCCGGCGCGTAGTGCACCTGATAGCCCTTGGTCCTGAGCGCACGAGACAGCGCGCGCACGGAGTCGAGGTCGGGGTCGGCGATGAGGATCTTCCGCACCTGTGCCACGGTCAGGGCTCCACTTCGTCAGTAGGGCTGCAGGTCGTATTCGGCCTGGAGCTTGGAGATGAGCCCGTCCACCACCGCGGTGTCCGAGGTGTGGAACCCCCACGTCGCGCCCCGCCCGCGCCGCTGGATGAGCGCGTACGACGCACTCTCCGACAGCCAGAGAATGAACTCGTGGCGCGCCACCCGTTCGTCGCCTTCCAGGAACACCGGCGTGAGCGCAGGATGCGACTCCAGGTCCACGCGCCGACCCAGCAGGTAGATGCGCGACGACAGGTCCGGCGGCGCCTGCTCCAGTCCCACCGCCAGCGGCAGGTCCGCGCGGATCTCCGGCCCTCCTACGTAGAGCAGTCCACGCGAGCCGGGGTCGCGCACCAGCTCGCGGGCGATCTCCACCTGGAGCTCGTCGAAGAGCACGTCCGCCACCTTGCCCCGGCGGCTGGGTTCCGCCCGGTCGTCGGTGGGCAGGCGCGGGCTGTTGGGCGTGCCCAGCAGCAGGTCCACCTCGTCCCAGAACGGCAGCCCGTCCAGCATCAGCCGGCGCTGGAGCGACGCGCGGCGCTCGTCCATCCGGCGGCGGCAGCGGTGCACCAGCTCGTCGAAGTCCTCGCCGTCCTTGGGGAAGGTGCTCGCACCGCCCACCAACGCCAGGGGCAGGCGCTGCTCCACGTCCTGCACCTCCGGCTCGTCGCGCACCGCCGCCACGGCGCGGCGCACGAACATCATCGCGCCGAAGAAGTCCGTCTCCGGCAGCAGCAGGTAGAACTCCTGATCGCTCGCCTTCGCGATGACGTCCGAGTCGCGGATGATCTTGCTGAGCGCCTTGATGATGCCGCGCACCGCCTTCTTCGCCTCGGAAGCGCCCAGCCGCACGCGCACCAGCGGCAGGTTGTCGATGCTGAAGGTGAGCAGCGAGAACGTGCGCCCGTACCGCCGCGCCTTGTAGATCTCCTTGGACGCGTAATCGGTGAAGTAGCTCAGGTTGTACGCAGCCGTGTCGCGGTCGCGCAGGCCCAGGCGCTGGAGCGCGAGCAGCTTGCGGCCATTCTTCACGCCCACCGCGGCGAAGTCCGCCAGCACCTTCGCGTCGCGCGTGTGCTCCGCGCGGAAGTCGCCGGTGAGCGGGTCCGACAACTGCGCCAGACCCATCACCTCACCCGCGGCGACGAGCGGCACGTAGAGCACCGTGGAGCGCTCGTCGCGCGCGAGCCACGGCAGCGCCTCCCTGAGCCTCAGGGACAGCGGCCCCTCCGGGCTCATCTTCTCCGGCAGGAACTGCTTGTCGAGCAGCCCCCGGTACGAGCGCAGCCCCAGGTCTCCCCGGTCGTCCACCACCCACAGCGCGGCGCTCTGCGCGTCGCACACCGAACCCAGGTCCGCGATGACGCGCTCCTGGAGCCACTCCAGGTCCGGATGGGACAACAGCTCCAGGCACCGCTGCTGAAGGTTGTGGAAGCGGGCGAACTCCAGGTTTTCATCCTGGAGCCGCGAGCGTTCGTGTCGAAGCTGGGCGCGCTCCATGGCGCGGTCCACCGCGAGCAGCAGGTCCGCCTCTTCAATCGGCTTGGTGAGGCAGTCCGCCACGCCCAGGCGCAGCGCGACCTCCGAGCCCTGCACGTCGGTGCGGTGGCTGACGAGGATGACCTCCTGCTCCGGGTCGCGCTCCCGCAGGCGGGAGGTGAGCGCGAAGCCGTCCACGCCGGGCATCACCACGTCGGTGAGGACCAGGTCGAACGTGGCCCGGGACACCTCCTCCAGCGCGAGGGTGGCGTTCTCCACGGCGACCACGCGGTGCCCGCGCTGCGACAGCAGGTCCGTGGCGAGTTGTCGGAAGAACAGGTCGTCGTCGACGACGAGGATCGTACCAGCCACGGCGCTCGGGGGAGAAGGGAGGAAAAGCGAAGGTTATCGGGCCCTTGGAAGGGCTACAACGCCTTCGAAGACGAAGGCGACCGGACCGCGCAGTCGGATGTCGGACAGGTCGTCCGGAACGCGGATGCGCAGATCGCCGCCCGGCAGGGTGACGCGCATCCAGGCATTGCCCGGCAGGCGCTTCGCCAGCACCGCCGCCACCGCGGAGGCGCACGCGCCCGTGCCACAGGCCTGGGTGAGCCCACAGCCTCGCTCCCAGACGACGACGGTGAGGCCGTCCTCGTCCACGCGCACGAACTCCACGTTGGTGCGGTCCGGGAAGGCCGGGTGGCGCTCCAGGCCGGGCCCCAGGCGCTCGGCATCCTCCAGGGGCTGATCCAGGAGGACCAGGTGCGGGTTGCCCATGTTCACTGCGGTGCCCATCAGCTCCGGGTGTCCGGGCACGGGGGATGCCACGAAGGGCTGCCCCGTCGTCCCCGAAGGCAGGTTCGCGGCCACCAGCCGCGCCGGGCCCATGGAGATGTCCACGCCCACCACGCCCCCGTCGCCGTAGCCGGGCTCGCAGGTGAGCACGCCCGCCCCCGTCTCCACGTCGAGCAGCGCGGGGTGTTCTCCGGAATGATCCACCAGATACTTCACCGCACAGCGCAGGCCGTTGCCGCACATCTCCGCGATGCTGCCGTCGACGTTGTGGACGACCATGCGCGCCATCCCCCGGGTGGAGGGGAGGATGGCCAGCACGCCGTCCGCGCCAATGCCCCGGCGCCGGTCGCACAGCCAGCGGGACTGCTCCGGGGTGATGTCCACGCCCGTGCGACGGCGGTCCAGGACGACGAAGTCGTTGCCCAGGCCGTGGTACTTGAAGATGCGTTCGCTTGCGTCCACGGGACCAAGTCTAGACGGCTGCCCTTATTCGCGCTCGCCGACCTTCTTGGACGAGGGCGGAAGGTCCAGCGCGGGCATGGACCGGCGCGAGGACGTGGGGCCAGCGGGCCCACTGGAGCGGCGCAGCTCGGCCAGCTCCGCCTCCCGGGCGGCCAACTGGTCCTGCATGGTCTCCACGTGGGCCTGGAGGACCTCCATCTCGGCGGCCATCTCCAGCACGGCCTCGGGGGGCTGGCCGGACGAGGAGGCCTTCGACTCCTCCAGCGCCTGGACCAGCGTCTCGCGCTCCGTCTCCAGGGCTTCCAGCCGGGCCTGCTGCTCGCGGATCCGCGCGGTGAGCTGGTCGCGTTCGGCGCGCTCGGCGTCCAGGATGCGCGCGGCATCCACGGCCGCGGTCTCCAGCGAGGTGGCGCGGCCTTCCAGGCGGACGCGGGCGGACCGGGCCACGGTCAGGTCCGACTGGAGGCGTTCGCGCTCGGAGGCCATGGCGGTGCGTTCGGTGTCGGCACGGCGGGCCTGGGCCTCGGCGGCGGTGGCGGCCTGGGTGAGGGAGGCCACGCGGGACTCCAACGCGGCCTGTTCGGTGCGCGCGTCAGCGAGCGCGGTGGAGAGCCGGGTCTCCAGGGCGGAGAGGGCTTCGCGCGTCTGTTCGGCGGCCTGCGCGAGCCGGGCCTCCAGTTCGGACTGGTTCGTCGCGGCACGGGCCAGCGCTTCCGCGAGCCGCGACTCGTGGTCCGCCCTTCCCTGCTCGGCCTGCGTGGAGAGGGCCGCGAGCCGGGCTTCCAGATCCGCCCGTTCGGCCGCCGCCTGGGCGGTGACTTCCACGAGGCGCGCTTCGATGGCGGCCTTCTCCGTCCCTGCCTGCGCGGTGAGTTCGGAGAGGCGCACCTCCAGGTCCGCCTTGTCCGTGCCCGCGTTCGCCAGGGCTTCGGCGAGCCGCACTTCCAACTCCGCCCTGTCGGAGCCAGCGCTTGCGATGCGGGCCTCCAGGTCGGCCTTCTCCTGCTCAGCGCGAGCGGTGAGCTCCGCGAGCCGGGCCTCGAACGACGCCTGTTCGCCCTCGGTGCGCGCGGCGACGGCGGCGAGCGATTCCTCCAGTTGGGCCTTCTCGGTGCTCGCGAGCGACAACGCCTCCGCGAGCCGGGCCTCCAGCGCATCCTGTGCCGCACGAGCCTGGGCCGCGACTTCGGCGAGCTGGGCTTCGCGCTCCTCGGCGTCCCGGGCGAGCTGCTGCTCCAGGGTGGACGCGCGCGCGTTCTCGCTTCGGGCGGTCTCCGTGAAACGGGCCGCGTCGGCGCGGGCGGTCTCCAGTTCGGCGCGCAGGGCTTCGAGGGCGGTCCGCTCCGCTTCGAGCGACGACTCCAGGTTCGTGGCCTTGCCCGCGAAGCGCCGCGCGGTCTCCAACTGCACCACGAGCAGCTCCGCGTGTTCGCGCGTGGCGGCGAGTCGATCACTCGCGTCCGTCAGCTCCGCTTCCAGCCGGCCGACCTGCTGTCCCCGCTCGTGCAGCGCGGCGTGGGCGCGTTGCAGCTCGGAGCCCAGGCGCATCAGCTCCTGGTGCGCGGCGCCCAACTGAGCGGTGTCCGCGCGCAGGGTGGCCAGCTCCTGCTCCTTCAGCGCGAGCTGTTCGCGCACCTCATCCAGGTCCTGCTGCTGACGCTCGGCCCGGGAGAGCGCGCCTTCCATCTGCGCTTCCATGGACACACGCAGGGCCCCGGCCTCGCGCAGCTCCTGCTCGCGCGTGGACAGGGACTGCATGAGGCGCGTCGCCCGTGCTTCGGCCTCGCGCGCCACTTCCTGCGACTGGGCGCCTTCCTCGAACCGCGCCTCCGCGTTTTTCCGAGCGGCCTCCGCCTGCGCGAGCGAGTCCTCCAACGCCCCCAGGTTCGCGGTCTCCGCGGCGAGCCGGAACTCGACTTCCGTCAGCGACGCTTCCAGTTCGGTGCGTCGCGCGGTCTCGGAGGCAGCGCGCTTCTCCGCCGCCGCCAGCGCCTGCTCCAACGAGGTGAGTCGCGCGACCTCGGAGGCATACCGCGTCTCCGCTTCCGCCAGCGCCTGCTCCAACGTGGTGAGCCGTGCGGCCTCGGAGCCCTGATGGGCTTCGGCGTTCTTCAGCGACGCTTCCAGTTCAGCGCGACGCGCGGCCTCCTCGGCACCGCGTGCTTCGGCGGCCTGCAACGTCGCTTCCAACTCGGCGCGGCGCGCGGCTTCAGCGGACTGACGGGCTTCGGCCTCCGTGAGCGCCTGCTCCAGGGAGGTGACCCGCGCGGACTCGGCGACATGCCGGGCCTGGGCCTCCGCGAGCGACTGCTCCACCGACGCGAGCCGCGTGGTCTCGGAGACAAGCCGGGCCTCCGCGTCCGCGAGGGCCTGCTGCATTGAGGGCAGGCGCGCGGCTTCGGCGGCGTATCGGGCCTCGGCATCCGACAGCGCCGCTTCCAGTTCGGCGCGACGCGCGGCCTCGGAGGCAAGCCGGGACTCGGCCTCCGACAGGGCTGCATCGCGGGACTGAGCCGCGGCACGCTCCTGCGCGAGCGTCTGCTCCACTTCGGACAGGCGCTCCCGCTGCGCCGTGGACTCCCCGCGCAGGGTCTCCAGCTCCGCGCGAAGCGCGGCCAGGGCCGCCTGGGCCTCCACGAGCGCGGCTTCGTCCTTCGCGCGCGACTCGCGTTCGCGGGCCTCCTGCGTGCGGGCGTCGTCCAGCGACGACAGCGCCTCGACTTCGGACCGTCGCGCCTCGGTGAGCTCCGCGCGCAGCTCCCGCAACGAAACGTCCTGGGCCGCCTGCACCTGCTTCGCGTCCGCCAGCGCGGTGCGGGCCTCCGTCAGGGCCTGTGCGCTCGCCTGGGATTCTTCCGAGGCGGTCGTCAGGGCCGTCTCATGCGATTGGCGCAAGTCCAGCAGCGCGGCTTCGTTCGCGCGCTGCGCCTCGGTGAAAGCGGCCTGGACCTCCGTCAACGTCTGCCGCGTGTGCTCGAACGCGGCCTCGGTGGACAGCCGCGCGGCGCGGGTCGTCGCCAGCTCCGCTTCCAGTTCACTCCGGGCTTCGAGCGTCGAGGCCAGCGACGCCTCGACACGGGCCAGCACGGCGCGCTCCTCTTCGAGCGAGGCCTGGACCGAAGCGAGGGTCGCCCCTGCCTTCGTCCGCAGGGACCGTTCTTCATCGAGCGCCGTCGCGGACTCTTCCTTGAGGCGGGCGAGCGAATCCTCCAGGCGGGCACGCTGCGCGCGCTCTTCCTCCAGGACCGTGCGAGCAACACCCAGCGCGGCATCCAGCCGGAGCCGATCCGCTTCCAACGCGCTCTGGGCCTCGGACCACGAGGACTCCGACCCTTCCAGCCGCGTGCGAAGGGCGCGCTCGGCGTCCAGCGACTCCTGCACGCTCGCGAGGGCCACCTGCGCGCGGGCCTGCTGTTCGCGCTCCGACAGCAACTGCGCCTGGGTGTCGGCGAGCGCCGCTTCCCAACGGGCGCCCCGCTCCTGTTCGGCGGTCAGCGACTCCTGGACCTGCGCCAGTGCCTGCCGCGCGGAGCCTAGCGCCGTCTCCACCTCTTGCCGCTGGGCGCGCTCCGCCACGAGCGACTGTTCCACCGCGTCCAGCTTCACCTGCGTGGCGTCGAGCGAAGCCTGCATCGAGGCCCGGGCCTGCTGCTCCCGCGTCAGGTCCTCCTGGATCAGCTTCGACAGGGCTTCCGCGTCGGTCAGCTCCTGACGCACGGTCCGGAGGGTGGCCTCCAGCTCCGCGTTGCGGCCCAAGGTCTCCTCACGGGCCTGGTTCGATTCCGCGAGCCGGGCCCCGTGTTCCCACACCTCACGGGCCAGCGCGTCGCGGGCCTCGGAGAGGGCCAGTTGCAGCGTCCCGCTTTCGGAGCGAGCCGCCTGGAGTTCCTGCGCGGCACGAGCCTCCGCTTCGGCAAGGGTGCGTTCCGCTTCGGCACGCGCCGCGTGGAGTCCCTGCGCGAGCCGGGCCTCCGCCTCGGTCCGGACGACAGAGAGGACCTGCTCCGTCTGGCCACTCGATTCGGCGAGGGCCTCTTCAAGCACCTGGGCCACCCGCGCATCCGCATCGGCGCGAGCCGCGACCAGCGCCTGGGCCGCGCGTGTCTCCGCCTCCTCAAGCGCACGAGCCCGCTGGGCCTCCGCATCCACGAGGGCACGGGCAGCACGGGCTTCCGCTTCCTCCAGCGCCTGAGCCTGCCGGGCCTCCAACTCCGCGCGCACTTCCTCCAGCGCCTGGGCCTGCCGGGCCTCCAACTCCGCACGCACTTCCTCCAGCGCCTGGGCCTGCCGGGCCTCCAACTCCGCACGCACTTCCGCGAGCGCACGGGCCTGCTGCGCCTCCGCGTCCGCGAGCACCTGGGCCACGCGGGCCTCAAGAGCGCGAACCTGGGCCTCCGCCTCCGCTCGCGCTTGCACGAGGGCACGGACCGCACGGGCCTCCGCTTCCTCCAGCGCCTGGGCCTGCTGGACCTCTGCCTCCGCGCGAGCTTCCGCGAGGGCACGGGCCGCGCGGGCCTCGACCTCCTCGATCTTCAGCCCCTCCAGGATCTCCGCATCAGCAAGCGCCCGGGCCGACTCCGCCTCGACCTCCGCGCGAGCCTCGACCAGGGCCTGCTTCCACCGCGCCTCGGCGTCGACGAGCGCCGCATGCCGCTCGGCCTCCGTCTCGCTCAATGCCCGCGTCCGCCGGGCCTCGGCTTCCTCCAGCGCCCGCGCCAGCCGAGCCTCCGCGTCGGACAGGGCCTCGGCGAGCACGCGCTGTCGCTCCGCCTCCGCCTCCTCCAACGCACGCTCGACGGCCGCCGCTTCCTCCGCCCGGGCCCGCGCGAGGGCCTCCGTCAGCTCCGACTCCGCGGCCTCCCGAGCCTCCGCCAGCGCGCGTTCCTGCCGTCCATCCGCGTCCGAGTGCGCGGCGGCGAGCGCGTTCGTCACCCGCTCATTGGCCTCGGCACGGGCCTCCGCCAGCGCCTCCTCCAACCGTGCCTGCGCCTGGGCCCGCTCGGCGTCGATGGCCTGCACGAGCGCGGCCTCCACCCGGACGCGCTCCGTCTCCGCCGCCGCTAGCCGCTGCCCCGCCACATGCTGCGCGGACTCGACGCGCTTCTGCTCCGCCTCCAGCGCCGCCAGCCGCTGCTCCGCCGCGTGAAGCGACTCCTCCAACCGGGCCGCCAGCGCACGCGCCGCCGCCTCGCCCTGCGCCTGTCCTTCCAGGTCGCGTCGCAGCCGGGCTTCCGACTCGCGCGCGGAAGTGAGCTCCGTCTCCAGCCCCCGCAGCACCGCCTCGCGCTCCGACAGCCGAGCCTCGGACTCCTTGCGCGCCCCATCGGCGGAGTGCATCCGCTGCTGGGCATCCGAAAGCTCCCGCCGCGCCCGAGCCAGCTCCGCTTCCTTCACCGGCACCGAGTCGCCCGCCGCCCGCGCCTGGTCCTGCGCGCGCGCCAGCTCCGACTTCAGGTGCTCCACCGCCGCCAGCGCCGTGGAGTACTGCTCCGCGATGCGCAGCTCCCGCTCGCGCGCCGCCTCCGCCTGCCGACGCCGGTCCTCGGCCCCATCCTGCGCGCGCTCCGCCGCCAGCCGGTCGCGCTCCCGGTCGATTCTCAGCGACCCCAGCTCGTCCTGGAGGGTGCGCAGCTCCGTATAGGCCTGCGTCAGCCGCTCGCGGGCCTCATCCAATGAGGCCGCCGTCTCCTCGCGCCGCGCCCGCTCCAGCCGCAAGGTCTCCTGCGCCGCCAGCGCCTGCACGCCCGCGTCCGCCTGCGCACGCTGCGCGCCCTCCACCTCCAGCCGCTGCGCCGTCAGTCGCCGGTCCGCGTCCGCGATGCGCTCGGTCGCGACCTGCAACTCCAGCTCGCGCCGCCGAAGCCGGCTGCTCAGGTCGTCCCGCTCGCGCGCGGACTCCACCGTGCCCCGAGCCGTCTCCAACTGCGCGGTCAACCGCGCCATGTCCTGCCGCGCGCCCTCCAGCGCCGGCTTGAGCGCGATGACCTCCGCCTCCCGGTCACCCACCTCCGCGCGCAGCTTGGACACCGCGTCCTTCAGCCGCCCCGCCCGCTCCTCCCACGTCTTCGCCCGGACCGCGATCTCATCCAGCTTGCCGCGCGTGAAGGCCAGCGGCTCCGGCGGAAGCTGCACCCACGTGGGGTCCACCACCCGCGCCGGCTCCAGGCCTGCCATCACCACGAAGTACGCCGCCTCGCTGTGCCGCACGAGCGAGCCGTCCACCTGCAACCCGTCCCCGCTCTCGAACGCGAGCTGGTAGCCCAGCACCGGCGACTGCGTGGCCACCTCCACATGGGGGAAGTGCGCCTTGAGCGCATCGAGGAGCTGCCCGTACATGGGCGGCACGTCCTCTTCCGGCTCCATCAACTGCGGCAGCGCCAGGCCCGCGATGTTGCGCAGACCGCCCACCAGGAACCCCTGCCGCGCCACCAGCCGCGCCAGCTCCGCCAAGAGTTCCGGCGCGCGCACATAGCGCGCCAGGTCCGTCACCAGCACCAGGTCGAAGCTCGCCGGCTCCAGGTCGTCGTAGATGTTCGCGCGGAACCGGAGCTGCGGGTGCGCATGGGCCTTCTGCGCCGCCTCCACCGCTGCCACGTCCGCGTCGCACGCGACCACCGTGCGAGCCCCCCGCTCCACCAGGAAACGCGCGCTCTCGCCCCCGGTGGAGGCCACGGCATCGACCTCCAGCACGCGCCGACGCGCGAACAGGCTCTCCGCGAAGATGTAGCGGGGCAACAGCTCGCTGGGCCCCATCCGACGAAAGGTAGATTGCAAATGATGTTCCCGGGGGGCGGGAACTGTAGCCTCTGAGGCAGGGACGTCCCAATTTCAGGGCGCTTACAAGCACGGGCAAGGCGCCCGTCCGACCGGAGGGCAGGCGACATGACCACGAATTCACCCCAGGGTTTCGGTTACCGGGCACGCCGCACCTTCACCCGCCTGCTCGTCTTCCTCGTCATCCTGGGCCTGGGCGGCGGCGTCGTCTTCCTCCTGGGCCAGCTCAACTCGCGCACCTTCACCCTCGTCCAGGAGAACGGTGAGCTGGTGGTCATGAAGGGCCGCGCCCTGCCCACGGGCGCCGCCGCCTACCGCCCCGGCGACCCGCGCCTCGCGGACGCCTACGCGCCCCTGCCGCTGGAAGGCCAGGACGTCACCCTGCTGACCCAGCAGAAGTTCACCGACCGCGACGAACTGGACCGGGCCCTGTTCCCCCTCCTGGAGACCCTGGCC